>NZ_JBQKGQ010000006.1:0-176223 GCF_052118705.1 Agathobacter sp. LCP21S3_B2
TCGAGTTTCTGAATTTACTGATGTAAGATTTATTTTTTCCATACGTCCATTATATCAGAAACAATCACAAATTCATACTATAAGTTGTGTTATTTAATAGCCAAAGTAATAATAAGCGTAAACTTTCTGTTATTTCAAATGACACTATTGATAGATGGTTTAATGAATAAGGGGGAATATAATGGATATTACAAGACAATATTTAGACGAAGTTGGAGCAAAGCATATTGTTGATACAGTAAAAACACTTATTAAAAATATTCATCCAACTGTCGATCTGAGTGACTATGCTACGACAAAACAATTAACAGATGCTATAAAAGCGATAGATTTAAGTGGATATATTACAAAAAAGCAATTATCTGACGCATTAGAAGGTGTTACAAGTGGCACTGGTGAAAAAGGAGAAAAGGGTGATACAGGTGTTGGAATTTCTTCTATTGCATTAGTCAACTATGAGCTTATCATTACGCTGACTGACGGAACAGTTCATAATCTTGGCAATGTGCGTGGAGAAAAAGGCGCAAAGGGCGATAAAGGCGAAAAAGGCGCAGATGGTATAAATGGTACTAATGGTACTAATGGTACAGATGGTGTATCACCTACTATTTCTATTACTGAGACAACTAATGGACATACAGTAGCTATTACAGACGTTAATGGCACACAGAGTTTTGATGTCCTTAATGGCAAGGATGGTAAAGATGGTGCTAGTGGCGGTTCAACAGATACACCTAGTCCAGTAGAAAAAGGTAAATCTGCTATTTCTGGTGACAGTAGCTTACAAATTGGCTTAGCTAACGAATGGGTTGGTTCATTTAAAACTGCAAGCGGTGATGCTGTATCAGATGTCACAGGTGTTTGGACAATATCAGATTGCTCATTTGAATCAGATATTACTAAAACAGTTAATGGTAACAACATTGTACTCCAAGTCGATAATAATAATGATATAGATGAAACATTTACATTGAATTTTGCTGATGCTGATAATAAATATGAACCTTCATCAATTGTAATTACTATCGCAGAAGGTTATTAATTGTAGTTGACAATCTAAATCTGATGGTGTACTATAATGACATAGCGCAGATAGTTAAGCGTAATAGAATCGGAAAAGTTAAGTGAGACTATTGATTTTCTTGGATATTAGCTCAGGTGGTAGAGCACTTGACTTTTAATCAAGTTGTCCGGGGTTCGAATCCCCGATGTCTCATTAATTTTTTTATAGTGGAAACGCTGATAAATCAAGCGTTTCCATTTTTTTTATTTTTCTCAAAAGTATAGAAGTTGTTTACTTTTGTTTACTTTTTGCGAGTAAACATCTTTCATCAAGTACTGTGGTAGCTATGCTTAGATCTGTACCTGTAAAATAATTTTTCTTTGCGACCTCTGGGGTATTGCCGAAAAGCTCGGAAGCCATAACAATATTTCCATTGGTTTTGTTTACAACATCCGTAATAGCGTTTCTACGGAAAGAGTGCGGACCTCTTATATTATCTTTCTGGATCTCAATTCCAAGCTTGTGACATATTTTCCTATATACAAGATATACGGCTCTGTTTGTTATAGCTCCATTATCTGTATCAGCTGGAAACAAATATTTGCTGTCTGGATAATATTTGTCATGCATGATCTTAAGCCTTGATAAAAAGTCTTTAAGATCTTTGGTCAGCGGAAAGAATCTTGTTTTATAATTCTTAGTATGATTGACTATAACAAAATCATTACCTGTTGTGAGCTGTTCCTTTGAAATACATATACAAGTATCAGTTATATCATCCCATGTAAGAGCAGGAAGTTCGCCTCGTCTTGCACCCATTAATATCTGCATTTCAAGAGCCCATACAGAACTGTATTTGGGGCGTGATCGTTCTTTTCGATGAAGTTCGTTAATAATAGCAGATACTTCTTGATCGGAATGTATGCGCTCCTCAATTGGTGTTTCAGCGATATACAGGTTTTTAAAGATATTAAAATCCATACGCTGATATAAGTTGTCAGAAATCCAATACTCGGAATAAGCCATATCAAAGACCGATTTCAAGATGCCTCGTAAGGATGCAAAAGCTTTTTTCTTGAGATCATATCTAGTAAGATTGTAAAGACATATCTGCTCAACATCTTTTTTGGTAATTTCGTCAATTGGTGTAGTCGCAAAATCCGTATTTGCAAAATAGCGTTTATAATCAGATCGTGCTTTTATTTGTGTATTTTGAGCACTTAAAAGCTTTTCTGGATCTTTAATAAACTGTAGCTTGCGTTCCTGCACAAGGTCAAAGATTTCCTCGAAAGTCTTTTTAACTTCTGGAATACATGACTCATGTAAATTGTAATGTTCAAAAAGAAACTTCTCTAGGTCGCTTTTTTTCTTTCGTGCAATCGGTTTTCTGCCTCTTATATTGGTTTCGTCAGCGATTGTTGTGTGCCATCTGTTATCTGACTCTGAATAAAAGATAGAATATGGATGCACCTGTTTTAGTATTTTGTTCATTAGCTTGTCCTCCGAAAGGGACATAGCATCTTCAAAAGAGATTATACCACGATTAATATAATATGAAAGCTGTTGAATATAATTTTTTTGATTGTTCAGAATAGATACCATCATAAGGATATCTATTTGAGTAGGATAGATTGTAATGATTTAGACTCGTCATATCGTTATTTCCTTTCATTAAAATTTTGTGATTTATATAAAAAGCTGTTTTACGCAGTAAATAAAACAGTTTGAAAGAGGGTAGATACAGCCGTATCAGTCAGTCGCACATAAGAGGATAAAATACATCCTCTAAGTGCTTTGTGACAGCCTAGACGCTAGGCGTTTTGCGAACAGAGGAATGTCTGATATCGGCTGTATATAGTGTTATACAAGTTGTATAAACTTATTTAGCATATTTTTATAAACGTTATATGCAATATTTTCAAAACCCATCATACGTAACAGGCATAGACTAGACTTATCGACGCTCTTGTACATTTCAACAGCGGTATATGTTGCATTAAGAGATTTAAAATCTTTATAGTATGCAATTTTTCTAACTTTGAATTTGAAGAGATATAATTGTTCATTATGATGGAGCCATATTCCGTACATTTCTGGAGGTTCTGATAAGTTGAAGTTCAAAGTAAATTCAACACCAGTGTGTTCTTTAACGGATTGAGTAATTTCTTTTTCATTTCGTCCGCGCATATAACATCCACGTGGTTGAACTGCTAAACTGTATTTTGTAGGTGAGTCTATGTAGAACTCGTCTACAGATAATGATTTTAGTTGTCTATCAGTCCTTCTGCCGATGTGATTACATTGTAAAGTACTATTATTATCCATGTTTATAATATATCCTCCTTGATGTGCTTTTGCAGGAACTCTTACCGCGAGATTACAGCTATTTGATATTGTACCTGAAAACTGTAAGTCGATAAGTTTAAATCCCAGATCTTGCAGATATTCTTTCCACTCTTTTAATGCTTTAAGAGTGGTATTTGTTGTCCAACCATAATTCGAAAGTTCAAATGTGTGGTTACGAAGTCCTATCACACAAATGAGCGTAGAATACAAGTATATATCTATTTCTATTTTGATAGAACCATTATATTGAGCTATTGCAGTGTAATTGCCATAACTGCGAGTATCTTTTACTTTCATAAGATTTTCGAAGTGTATCATTTGATAATACCTCGCTTTCTTTATAGTGGTGGAGTATATGCCCTCCACCATGGCTTTTTAATTGAATGGTATTTCTGAATCATTGTCTATTGAAGTAAAACCATCTTTTCCTGTTGCTCTCTTGACAAGATCATCATATGAAATCCATTCTGATGCAGGAATTTCATAACTGTGATATAGTCCATCATCAGTTTTCCAATGATATACATAACAGGTTATTCTCCGTAACAATTGATATTCACTATCAATATCACGATTACTGATAGTAACCATTTCTTGATATAGTTCATGGACTGTATAAATGGATGTAAGATGAACTTCTTCCCAAAGGCTGTATACGTTGCTGTATCTGGCATGAATAGGAGTCCTGTAGCCTTGTAATAATTGCAGTAAATATCCATATTTGAAGCTGTCTGTTTTGACCTCATCAAGAAACAGGATTTTTTGGGCTTCGTATGTATCTAGCAATGCGGTACAGCTGTTTGCATAGTCACTGCCGTAGTATATGTTTTCTGCACCATATTGTTCACATAGTTGAACATAAGAATAGCTTTTTCCACTGCCACTTGAGCCTATATGCCATACTACTTTGATTTTTCTAAGTGGTGGAGTATCTGCAAATCGCTTTGCAAAAAACTGTTTACGTATAATAGCTTCATATTGTCGAAAGACAATACTTTGAGACATGATTGTTTCTGGACGCATTCCTTGTTCAAGCATATTTTCAATCTGCTGTAACATTTCCGTTTTATCTGCGGAAATAAAGAACTTTGGGAGCTTGCCTTCCTCATAGAAACTCCCTTCAATCTGTGTTTCTGCTTTGTCTTTGAATTTGTCACCTTCTTTCAGCAGATATGCACGGCATTGCTGGGGACTACCTTTTACATCTGATTCAAGATGAGCATGAGCAAACTGTTTCTGGACGGCTGACCATCTTTTTTTCTTGCCTAACAAGACATAGATATGAAAATGTCTGCAAGTGCCTTCTTCTTCAACCATGCACCAGTAAATAAGATCGTTTTTATGAAATGTCTTATGTACCAGATCTATAATTTTATCTCTATCCAATCCATAATCTGACGGATTATTTTGCGTCAGCATGAAAGCCTTGGATTGCTTATCATAATCTGCCATGATAATAACCTCCTTTCCTGTTTATATATTTATATCTCAAATCACGGATATGACGATTTCGGAGATAATGAAAAACCTATAGCGGAGTTATTCCGCCATAGGCTTAGAGTGAGTAACTGTTAAAAATTAAACAGAGCTTTATTAACAGAGCAGATAATGACTATATCAGCTTCAAAGTCTACAATGTGGTGTATTGTGATTCCAGCCATTAAGTATGGATATAGCATATTGGCTTGACATCCCATGTTACTAAAAAGCACATTGGATACTGTCCTAAAATCAGTATTCATATTATCACGAATACTGTCTAAGACTATGCGTGTAACTCGTGTAGGGGTTTCCTTGGCTAAGCTGTAGCGAAAGAAGACTTCTTTTCCTATAACTTTCCATCCAGCAGGGCGGATGTTCTGATACGCTCCGATCTTTTTTATGGTCGAATAATTACCATTACTTAGGACATAATACAGATCATTTATCATTTCAATCTGTGAATAATTGATAGAGTCACTTATATTAGCTCTAAGCTGTTTTTGATAGTTTTCGTTACTCTTTCTGAGTTTTTCCTTAACCTCGTTAGTTACACCTGTTAAGATTTGTTCTAATTTTTTGTTTTTCATATTAGATTTTCCTCCTCAAAATATGTTCTAGGATTATTAATAATCCAAAAGTTTGTTCCGAAACCATAAATGGTTTTGTCTTTGTAGATTTTCAATCCCTCGATGTGTACGGCAACGAATGGCTCGCCAGAATAAAAGTCATTTTTCATTTTATCTGTTTCACAATTAGGGAACATTCCGTTTGCGGGAATGAAAACAGGAATTTCTCCCTGTCCAGCAGTTTTATTAGAATCAACTGCTATGTTAAGAACCAAATAACGTGGTGTCCTTTGATCTTTTTCAGTTGTTATCGCAAAATTGCTAACGAACTGAATATATTTAGACGCCAAAGGCGCAATTGATATATATTCCATTCTCATCCTTTCACGGGAGGCTTGAGCCTCCCCATTTTTATATTCTGATTAGTGGCTCTGATGGAGCAGTGGGCGATTTCATCTTAAAATCATCTGCCGTAAAATATAGTCCATGACCTCCATTATTAATGGTAATGCTTGGAAAACTAATCTGTATCTGATGATTATTCATCCGATCAAGTAATGATCTATATCGTCTGTAGATAAGCTCGTCATAGCATATTATTGTTACGGTAAGTCCTCCTGTTTGAGTTAGCACTCGTAAGCGAATAACAGGTGTTTTATTTCTTATAACACCTTTACTTGCTTTGAGTACTGGAAGATACTCGCTACCAGTTGACGAAAAAGCAGAGGTAGGAAATGTTAAGCTGTTAACAAATACTGGTGAATTTATTTTAGACTTCATTACCAATGCTTTAGACTCAATTGTCATTTCTGCAAGAAATGATGTATTTAATGGTGTATTCATTAATTCTCCTTTCAAAAGAGAGAAGAGGGGCAGTTCTCTCAATGTACGTTGTTTATAAGTTACAGATCAACCTCATCATCAAGGTCATCGTCATATGCCTCAATCGTTATGACGGATAGTTCTGTTGCGGTTGCAGTTATTCCCTGCTTTATCCGTCCGTCATTCAGTAAGGAATAATATTTTCCTTTAAAGGTTCCATTGAATGATACTTTTACGAGCATATCCGAATCAAGCGCCGATTGAACCTGCTTGACTGTATCAGCTACATCTAATGGTAGTTTTACTGTCTGGACTTCGCCAGACTTTGGAGCGATTACATCAATATTGTAACCGTCCAGTTCATTTGTTACTTTTTTTGTATCATGGTCTCTTTTGTATCTTTTTGATACATTTGATACTGTGAGATCAGCCTTCTTTGATCGGAAGACAGTCGTTTGATTGAGGATTATTCCTCTGGGTGATATCGTAGGCATTTCAAAAGCCCTCCCTTCAATACTTTTTTATGCCCCTCTATCTATTACATCTGTTTTTGAAAAAATGACGAAAAAATTTTAAAAAAAATAAAAAAAGGACACCACATTTTCTGTGGTGCCCGTAACATTTAGTTTCCTAATTTTTCCGCCAGCAATTTTAAGGCTTTTTTTCTTCGACTTGCAATTGTGGTTCTTGGACATTCCAGCTTTTTAGAAATTTCATTTTCATTATAATTTTTATAATAATATAATTCTATAATTTCTCTTTGTGCTGGCTTTAAATCCTTAATACACTCTTTAAGTTTAATCTTAAGTTCCTGTTCTTCCTGCATAGTTTCTTTCATAGTTATTATATCAAGAACATCTGGACTGGGTTCTGTTGGTGTGTTACATCTCATTTTAACAGGTTTCTTTTTTTCTTTTTTCTCAGATTTTCCATTGGTCTTGAAAACCTCATCACTATGCGCTGATGGAACGGTATATTTGAATGAAACCGATTCATCATTGGAAATTAATCTTTCTGTTGCATAAACTGTTATCGCGATAATTGCATCATAAGGTGATAAATCATGTATATCTTGTTTCTTATATGGATTTGTATACATTTTGGCTTTTCTTATGTCAAAGACCATGCGATGCTCTTTTTGTCCGTTGCCGTGAGAATGATACATGATGCTTCCATCTTCATATACAATAATATCAACCTCGGAATCTGAATGCTGGTCTATGATATTTAATCCGCTTTTCTGTAACTGTTGTGGTGTTAAAACCCTCCCTGTCTTCTTATTTCTTGTAATAGTACTTGTTAATTGGTTTACTAAAATTTCATATGTTAGCATATTGTTCTGCCTTAGCAGAACGGTACCGCTATTTATCTAGAATTACTGCATATCCTTTCTTTTTTATTTGGTGAGCTCATGTCCTTTGGACAATATTAATAATACTAGATATATAAGCTGACTTGATTTATGTTTAGCACGTATGCTAAACTTGAGTTATAAAGTCGACTGTTTTGTATGATAAATAGACTGATTTGTTATTGGTTTAAAGTAATAAAGGGAGGATATGTGCCATGCCAGATGTAATGAAAGCAAGAACATTTTCAATATCAGAAGATACATTCAATAATATAAATGAGATATGCAATGTATTTGACTTGACAAAGAGCACATTGTATAGAATTTCCATTTATAATGGAATCAAGAGAATAGGAAATGGTTATCAGCCAACAAGAGACCATCGGAATAAAAAGAAACTGAAAGTAAAAATGAATTTATCACAAGATACATGGGAATTACTTGATTGTATTATAAATAAGGTTAGATATACATGGATAGAATTTATTCCGATAGGAGAGCTTGTTAATATATTTATTGACATAGAGATTAAAGAATTTAAACAATACCAAAAATTAAGTGATGAATATAATCGAATACATGATAGCAACACTGTATATCTAAAACTTAATGTTCCATATAAATTGCATAGTCATATAAGTACAATAGAAAATATGATAGGTAGCGATGCTACTCAATTATGGAGATATTTCGCTTATAGAGGATTTCTGGATGAATACCTGTTTAAAGATATTGATTCAATATATACGGATGTAGATGTATTATATGAAATTAAAAAATTAGGATTATCAAGACAGAAAACTATGACTTTACTTAGATACTTAATTAAAAGCGGTAGAATAACATGGAATAATAAAAAAGGGATGCAAAATGGGAAATGGGATTTTGATAAATCCCGAAAATGGTTAGTGTTTATAAAGGGTTTGCTATATTTGGGCAAAAGGGAACCGCGAGGGTAATAGTACCCCTCGCGGAAAATGCGCCAGTGTGCTCGGACGCTACGCCATCCTGTGCTCGACAGCTCCACCTCCGTTACGCCTGTCTGCGTCAAGGATGCCTGCGTCTGTCCGCACTATGGGCGATATCCTGGAGCTATTATGCCTTTTATCATTTTGTTTTCACCTCCTAATATGTTGAATGGGAACCACGAGGGTTCCCATTATAATGAACGTAATTTAGTGTTATTGATTAGTCTATATGAATTACATAAGAGTCATCTTTCTCTTCTACATCGTATCCTTGCTTTTGAGCTTCTTTTATAATCTCATTTCCCATGTTGGCTGCGTACTCTTCCATTGTTCCGCAGAACTGAGTACCGTCAGGCAAGTAATCGCCTACGTGAAAGACCTTGCCGTAATCCGGGTCTCCCTCCTTCATATAAACTGCATATGATGGCTGGTCTCCTGCAGCTTTGCCATGATCATATGTCCAGCACCATCCTGCTGCTCCGTCTGCACCCTGCGACTGTGCATATAAACTCCATTGATGAACTGCATCCCATTTTCCATTGATGTCTGCCCACTTTGAATTTTCTATCTCGTACTCTTCTTTTAAGACTGTATTGCCATCTTCATCTGTTACCAGGTAGGCTCCAGTCTCTGCTCTTGGTGCATCTGCTTCGCTAGTGCTGCTGTCTTTGCTGTCTGTTGTTGCGGTAACAGGGGCGATGTAATCACTTGTTTCGGTGTTTGTGCTCTCTGTTGCAACTTCTGCAACAACCTCTGTATTAGACTCTGTTGCTGTAGCTTTTTCAGTTGATGGGGTAGTAGAGGCTTTATTGCCACAAGCTACGATAGATAAACCCATTGTTAAACATAAAAATGTAATTATTATTTTTCTTTTCATATGATAGTCTCCTTTATATAGATAAATTGTACCATACTCATATTAGTAATACAATTATTATAGTTACCAAAAAGATGTTTACTTTTGTTTACTTTTGAGATTTGAAGACGCTATATCCCTTGATTTTACGTGTATTCTTAGGGTTCGAATCCCCGATGTCTCATTAAGAAATCGAAAAATCTCTTGACGTTTTCCATTTTTTATCTTATCATTGTTAACCGAAGATGTGATAAAAGTTGACAATAATGCTATCTTAATTATACTTATTATAATGAGATATTACATGAGAGAAGAAACACAGGACACAAAGGAGATTAAAATGGATCCAATAACACTGGCACAGGAGATAATAGACGGAAGAAGAATAACAAGGGATGATGACCTATCATTTTTCCTTACATGTGATTTAGACGATCTGTGTAAGGGCGCGGATATGATCAGGGAAAAGTTCATTGGGGACAAGGTAGACCTGTGCTCCATCATAAACGGACGAAGCGGAAAATGTCCGGAGGACTGCAAGTATTGTGCGCAGTCAGCACATAATCATACAAATTGTGAGGTTTATGATTTTTTACCTGAGGAGAAAATACTTGAGGCCTGCAGGATGAATGAGAGAGAAGGTGTAGACCGCTTTTCTATAGTTACAGCGGGAAAAGCACTGACAGGTGAGGAGTTTGACAAGGCAATACATGCATATGAGACAATGAACAGAGAGTGTAAGATTGATTTATGTGCGTCAATGGGCTTTCTTTCAGCGGAGCAGCTTCACAGACTGCACGAGGCAGGTGTCAGCAGCTATCACCACAATATAGAGACCTCAAAGCGTAATTTCCCCAATATATGCACCACACACACCTATGATATGAAGATTGAGACGCTTAAAAAGGTGAAGGCAGAGGGAATGTATGCGTGCTCAGGCGGCATCATCGGAATGGGTGAAACCTGGGAGGACAGGCTGGATATGGCAGTAAGCCTTGCAGAGGTAGGAGTGGATTCCATTCCGCTTAATGCGCTTATGCCGATTGCTGGTACGCCGTTTGAGGGTCTTGAGCATATCAGTGAGCCTGATATACTGCGTACAGTGTCATTTTTCAGATATATAAATCCAGAGGCTGACATACGTCTCGGAGCCGGCAGGGCGCTGCTTACAAATGATGGGGAGCTTGCATTCAAGTCGGGAGCATCAGCTACAATCACAGGAAATATGCTTACGACAGTAGCTTGTGCCACAATCAGGAGTGACAAGGAAATGCTTGAGAGCATGGGCAGGGATGTGACACCTGAATACATGAAATAAAGGTAATTATTCAGAATATAAAATATGTCAAAGATGCGTAAATTAGTACAGCGAAAATTAAGTTGTTGATACATTGAGCGAGGATGCGGTTTCGAGAGTGCATGTCAAAAAACGCAGGCGTAGCGGGCTACGTCAAGGCTTTTTGGCATGTGCTATCGGAATCGCAGACCGGTCAATGTATCAATTACTTATTATTCGCTGTACTAGTATTAGTGTTGCGCATCTTTTTTAGTACAAACGACAGGATTGGTTGCGGGGTGAAAATTTTTATTATATAATGAAAACAAGTAATTTAAGTAATTTGTCCGGTACAGCATGGAACATGAATAGGCAATGCGGGGAAATAACATGGCTATAAGAACAGAGCAGATGAAAGAAATTCTGGACATCAGATTTGATGATCCGCAAAAAGAAAAGGAATTGTGTATGCAGATGCTTTCAGAAAGCAAGGACAGGTATACGGAAGCCTTTGGCAGGACATATCTGGGAGATGCATATCATACACTTGGACGGATTGATGAAGCCCTGTTCGAGCTTAGAAGAGGACTTGAGCTGTCAGAGGCAGAAGGATATGAGGATCTTTTGTTTATTTTGTACAATCTGATAGGAATCATATACATGTACCGTGATGATGAACAGAGTGCATTGGATTATTTCTTTAACGGTATTGAGCTGTCAGAGAAAATGAATGACAAGATGATGCAGGCAACGCTGTTGTCGAATATAGCTTATACATACAGGATAGCAGGAGCATACGATAAAGCGGAGAGGATGACAGACAGATTTTATCAGATGATATGTGAGACCGATGAAAATAAGTCAAATGTAGAGCTTGACAGAATAAGCTATGAGACAGATAAGATAGGACTTTATCTGTGCAGGAATGAACCGGATAAGGCGTGGGAGCTGATGCAGCTTAGCGAAATACAGGCTGATACAGGCGTAGAAAAATATATTAATTTTGCATTCTATTATGGAATAAAGGGTGATCATAAACAGTGTGCCATGTATATAGATACCGCGATGAGCATACTGAGTGAGGATGTTAACAGATATGAGAGCTTATTATATCAGTTTGAAATAATAAGGATAGCCATAGATGCAGGGCTTTATGAAAAGGCATTGCAGATATCAGAAATCTCTGAGGAGCTGATGGAAGAGAACATAAATATCGGAAAATGGGTAAAGCTCATGGGATACCGCATAGAGATATATGAAGCGCTTGGCTGTACGGATGAGCTTAGTGAAGCCTACAAAAGGTATTTTGAATATGATACCATATACGAGGAAGAGAAAAAACAGGCGGCAGTGACCAGAATCAGGCGAAAGATAGAGCTGATTTATGAAATTGACAGGAAAAAGCAGATAGAGCAAAGGCAGGCTGCACTTTTCGATAAGCGCAGCAATGATGAGCTGACAGGTCTGTACAACAGATGGGGCTTAAAGAACCGGATTAAACAGCTTTATAGCGAAAATGACAGTATGAATACCACACTTATGGTTGCCACTGCAGATGTCGATTTTTTCAAGGAGTATAATGATACATATGGACACATTGCCGGAGACCTGTGCTTAAAATGTGTGGCAGATATTTTGAGACAAAATATAGGCGATGAGGGTATTATTTGCAGATATGGCGGGGATGAATTCCTTTGTGTGATGAGCAATATATCGCAGGCACAGGCCGAGCAGCTTTTTTCTAAGATAAGTGCCGGGCTTGCCGATAAATATATAGAGAATAGCCAGTCAGGGGTTTCTGACAGGGTGACGATAAGCATTGGTGCGGTCATAGCGAAGCAGTCTGCAGCGATGGATTTTGAGACACTTATTCATGAGGCGGATATGGCACTTTATGAGGTAAAAAACAACTCAAAAAATGGATACCGGGTTAAGAGATTAGGTTAGGATATAGGATGGATAAGCGAAAAGAGATAAATAAATACAGGTTTGCAGATCCACAGAGGACCTATAATATATGCTGTGAGCTGCTTGAGCAGGGAAAACAGTCAGGAAATGACTATGATATTGCATATGCATATCTTTATATGGGAGATGCGGTTTTTGCCATGGGCAATGCAGATGAGGCATTAAAATACCTTATGATGGCGGAAAAGGTACAGAAGCAAAATGGCTTTGATGAGCAGAGGATGACTACGTACAATATAATAGGGGGTATTTACTCAAATATGGGCGATTTACAGCTTTCACTGGACTACTATCATGCTGCTATGGAGCTGGCAAGGAAATACAGCAATATTGAGCTTCAAGCCATGATTTACAATAATGTGGGAGTAGTGTTCACATATGCAGGTGATTATGTAAATGCCTCGGAATACTTTAAAAAGTCATATGAATTCTTAAATCAGGAAAATGATGGGGATAATGAATTATCATGCAGTAGGCTGAGTCTTTATCTGAATATATGTGAGGGACTGCAGAATAAAAAATGTTATGCTGAGGAAAAGGCTTATCTGGATGAAGTGATGAAAACCATAGATAAGGACACCCTCATACCATTTGAGAGGATTAGGGTGTCACACGTATATGGCATGCTGTATTATGAAACCGGTGAATATGAAAAAGCATTTGATATGTGTATGAAGGTAGTGGCTCTGTGTGAAAACAATATGAATGATATTGATTTATTTGACGATTATTGGGACATAGTAAAGCTGCTTATAAATATGGATAAAATCGAATATACATATGGAATACTTGAAGGCTTAAGCAATATGGCCGAAAAATCAGATATTGACAGAAAAAGAATTCAGGTCTGCAGGCTTCGCATACAGATATACGAAAAAACCGGTGAAAAGGAAAAATATGCGCAACAGCTTCGCAGATACTATCAGCTTAGGGAGCGAATTAATACTGAGAGAAACAACATAATAATCTCAGCCATAGACAATCGCTGCCGTTTAGAGGATGAACGCAAGAATAACAGACGACTGAACGAGGACAATCTGAAGCTCATGAGAGAGAGCGAGGTTGATGAGCTGACAGGTGTCTACAACAGGCTGGCATTCAGGCGTCGCTATGACAGAATGTATAGATATGCTTTGCGAAATGCTCATACGTATTGTATGGGAATATTCGATATAGACTTTTTTAAAGTATATAATGATTCATATGGGCATATCAGAGGTGACAAATGTCTAAAGCAGATTGCTGCGATATTAATGCATACATCTGACGGCGATTTCTGTGTGGCCAGATATGGCGGTGATGAGTTTGTATTTATGGCATATGATGTATCTGAAGAAAAGGTCAGGGATTTCTTGCACAGACTGATAGAAAATGTAAAAAATGCAGCCATTGAATTTGACTCAAAGCCGGATGGTACGGATAAGGTGACGATTTCCGCAGGTGCAGTTATACAGCAGCATGCAACAGAAGGCACCCGGCTTACAGATCTTTTAAAGCAGGCTGATAAAATGCTCTATGAGGTAAAACAGGCCGGCAAGGATGATTATAAAATAAGCGAATTAGTATATTTCACTGAAAAATAAGAGGTTACGGGGGAAATATGTACAACGATAAAGGCAATACAAAGTATCTGAAGCTGTTAAAGCAAAACTATTCATCAAGTCAGGATGTAATCAGGGAGATAGTCAATCTTTCTGCGATTATAAACCTGCCAAAGGGCACGGAGTTTTTCCTGAGTGATATACATGGCGAGTATGAGGCCTTTTTACATATCATGAACAATTGCTCAGGTGTGATAAAGGAAAAGGTGGATTTGATTTTCAAGGATACGATTTCTGATTATGACAGACAGGAGCTTTGCACGCTCATATACTATCCAAGAGAGAAAATGGCCCTGCTTGATGAACAGGGAAAGATAGACAGTGACTGGTATGCTATGACGTTAAATCAGCTTATACTTGTCGCGAAGCTGCTCTCATCAAAGTACACCAGGTCGAAGGTCAGAAAGGCTCTGCCTGAGGAATATGCGTACATCATCGATGAGCTTTTGCATGCGCAGGAGGATGAGGATGCAAACCAGGTCAGATATCACAAGCAGATATTAAAGACTATAATTGATTTGGAGGATGCGGATGAGTTTATAATCGCTTTGTCTGCACTGATTAAGAGGCTTGCTGTTGACCATCTGCACATTGTGGGAGATGTATTTGACAGAGGAGGAAGCGCGGATAAGATTCTCGATCTGCTTTATGATTATCACTCGCTTGATATCGAGTGGGGCAATCACGACATCCTCTGGATGGGTGCGGCATGTGGAAATGATGCATGTATATGTAATGTCATCCGCAACAATCTGAAATACAACAATGTGGAAATTCTTGAGAATGCCTACGGAATAAGCTTACGACAGCTAATGCTGTTTGGCATGAAAACATATGGTATAGAGGATGGAATTGAGGCTGCAAGGGCGGCCATCACAGTAATGCTTTTTAAGCTTGAGGGGCAGCTTATACTTGCACATCCCGAGTATGAGATGGGAAACAGGCTGATGCTTGACAAGCTGGACGAGCTGCAGGATGTAGGAGTGGACAGAAAGCGCTTTCCAACCGTTGATGATGAGAGACCCTACGCACTAAGTGACGAGGAGACTGTCATCATGAGAAAGCTGCACAGACAGTTTGTGACAGGACAGCGCCTGCACAAGCATGTCAGATTTTTGTATGATAAGGGCGGCATGTACAATGTATACAATGGCAACCTGCTCTATCATGGCTGTGTTCCGGTTGATAGCAACGGAGCCTTTGACAAGCTGTATATTGATGGTGAATTTTATCATGGAAGGGCGCTGCTTGACAAATGTGATGAGAAGGCAAGGGCTGCGTATGTGGACAATCCTTATAAGGATGATGTGGACTTTATGTGGTTTTTGTGGGGAGGAGAAAAATCACCGCTGTGCGGCAGAAGGCTTAAGACCTTTGAGATGGAATATGTTACAGACAAGAGCATGTGGGAAGAGCCTTCTAACCCATACTACAGCAGGTATTATGATAAGAGCTTCTGCTGTCAGATACTGCACGAGTTCGGGCTGTATGATGATGATGCGCATATCATAAATGGACATACACCGGTTCACGCAATAGAGGGAGAGAACCCTGTCAGGGCCAATGGCAAGCTGTTTGTGATAGATGGAGGCTTCTGCCGTGCGATGAACAAGAAAACCGGTATCGCCGGCTATACACTGATTTACAATTCACATGGTCTAAGGCTCAAGGCACACACGCCTTTTACATCGGTGGAGGATGCTCTGATAAATAATACTGACATAGAGACGTCATCAGAGGTCGAGGAAAATGATAAGAGACGTATGCTTGTGAAGGATACCGATATAGGAAAGAGGCTTATTGGAGAGATTGATGATCTGCACAAGCTTCTTGAGAACTACAGGAGGCTGTAGGAAACATGACCTTGACAAATAAGTTATAAAGAGTTATAAAAAGATTACGAAGTTATAAAGAACTATAAAGAGTTATAAAAATTAGCAAAAGTTATAAAGAATTATAAATCAGGAGCGCAGAAATGAAAAAAAATCCTTTTTCATTATCATTTGGCAAGGAACCGGTCAGTTTAATTAACCGTAATGTACAGTCATACGAGATAATTGATACCTTTGAAGATGAAAACCCTGCTTATCAGGTGTGTATGATTACAGGAGTCAGAGGCTCAGGGAAGACTGTAATGCTCACAGAAATCAATAAAACTTTTAGGGCAGAGGAAGACTGGATTGTTATCGATCTGAGCCCTGAACGAGATTTATTACAATCATTTGCTGCAAATCTGAGCAATTATCCGAGTTTGTCAGAGGTTTTTCGTGAAGCTAAAATAAATCTGTCATTCTTAGGGCTGGGCGTTGAAATAGAAGGTGTTTCTCCGATTACCGATTTAAATGTGGCAGTGACGAGGATGCTTGAAAAAATTAAAAAGAAGCATAAGAGAGTTCTTGTGACAATAGACGAGGCTGTATGTAATGATACAATGAAAGAGTTTGTCAGCCTGTTTCAGATATATATGAGACAGGATCTTCCGGTATTTTTGCTTATGACAGGTCTTTATGAGAATATTTATGAGCTTCAGAATGAAAAAACGCTCACATTTTTGTACAGGGCACCTAAAATTGAGCTTCGTCCGTTGAATATAGGCATGATAGCTGAAAAATACAAGTCTATTTTTGAATTGACGGATGAGGAAGCTACAGAGATGGCTAAAGAGACGAGGGGATATCCGTTTGCCTTCCAGGTACTGGGGTATCTTTGTTTTAAGCATAATACCGGATGGCATAATGTATTACCTGAATTCAGTCAGTATCTGGAGGAATATGTATACGAAAAGATATGGAGTGAGCTGTCAAAAGGTGATAAGGAATTGTTGGTTGCTATGGCAAAAACCAATGACACCAAAGTGGAAGCAATACGAAAGACTATAAAAAAGGCATCAAACAGTTTCAGTGTATACAGGAACAGGCTTATAAAAAAAGGCTTGATTATTTCACCGGAGTATGGACATTTGGAGTTTACACTCCCAAGGTTCAAAGAATTTGTGTTGTGTAGATAATTATTGCACTGTCGGGATGCTTGAGGCAGCGGGGATAGAGTCTAATAAGGTCAGGGTTGATGTGCAGGATGGAAGGCTTGTGATATCGCGGATTTAAGACATATTAAACGTTTAGTGTTATAGAGACACAAAATATATCATTTTCGGTTTTAACAGAGATAAAACCACTATTTCTATTTACACATTCTTTGACATTTTCAAGCCCATATCCGTGGATATCTCCGGCTTTTTTTACCGAAACCTGTGGAATAGGATTGGATATTTCATAAAGCAGCACATGATTTTTCTGGCGCAGCGTACA
Source organism: Agathobacter sp. LCP21S3_B2 (assembly GCF_052118705.1). Lineage (NCBI taxonomy): Bacteria > Bacillati > Bacillota > Clostridia > Lachnospirales > Lachnospiraceae > Agathobacter > Agathobacter sp. LCP21S3_B2. The sequence continues at coordinate 17,548 of NZ_JBQKGQ010000006.1, forward strand.
TGAGATGGATGGTTTGTGACCTGCCGGAAAAGCATCGCAGGCTTCTATTGCGTTATCCATAGTGTTTCCAATGATTATGTACAGGTCAACAGGCGAAATGTTAAGGTCAGTATCCAGCCATAGATTAAAGTTTATGGAGATTCCCAGACTGCCTGCTTTATTAGAGCCATAGTTTAGGATACCGTCAACAATGGAATTACCGGTATCAATCATTTGGTCAAGGCTTGAAAACTTTTTCTTTAACATGACCAAGAGCAAAGTAGACAGACCGAGTGGATTAAAATATCTTGGCTTTGGATTCTATTTTGACTCAAGAGCACATCAATACAAGGCGAAGCCACATGCAAAATCAGTAGCAAAGTTCAAGAAGAGAATGAAAGAACTCACCTGTCGTAGTTGGGGCGTAAGCAACAGCTACAAAATAGAGAAATTGAATCAGCTTATCAGAGGATGGATTAACTACTTCAAGATAGGTAGTATGAAAACACTCTGCAAAGAACTTGATAGCAACATAAGATATAGACTGCGTATGTGCATTTGGAAACATTGGAAAACTCCACAGAATAGAGCGAAGAATTTAATGAAACTGGGTCTACCAAAGTGGGCAGCACGCCGCACAGCATATATCAATGGGTATGCTCGAGTTTGCCGTACGTGGGACATACATCAGGCAATAAGCAATGAGAGACTAACCTCATTTGGATTAGTCTCAATGTTAGATTACTACACCGAAAGGTGTGTTACTTGTTAAGTTGATTGAACCGCCGTGTACCGAACGGTACGCACGGTGGTGTGAGAGGTCGGAATTTCTCTATTAAGAGAAATTCCTCCTACTCGATTAATGAGTGCCTTATTCACTTACCACAACTTTACAATCCTTCTTAAAGCATGCAATTCCATATTTTATGAAATTGCGCATGCCATCCTGCTTCAGCTTATCCACATATGATTTTTCTTCAATCTGCTTCAGTGCCTCATCGCAGGCTGCATTCATATCGCCGTTTTCGGCATATTTAAGCTCTATCACGATGCCGGTTCTGTTGTTTGGAACTTCAACGAGGATATCGCTGTAGCCTGTGCCCGATTCGGTGTTTGACTTGATGAGCCAGCTTGCTTTGTAGCCCAGCAGACCGAGCAGGATTCCGTGGTAGAAATTTTCTTTTTTGTCTTTGGCAACTGCGGTATCCCTTATACTTATTGTATTCCAGAGATAATCGCCAAAAAGCTCTTCTATTTTTTCAGTATCCTTCTCCACAAATGCATTGCAGAATTGTTCAAGTGTCTTTCCGTCATTTGCAGTTGTATCGCTGAACCATTCGCGGATTTTTTTGATAAAAAGGTTTTTTATCTCACGGTTTGGTATTGATAAACGCACCTTGCCATCGTCAGTCACGCCCTGCTTGGTCAGGTAACCGGTGGTGAAGAGCACACTCCACAGGTTTGCGATGCTTTTGTCGATTTCATCATAGGTCAGCTCCTGGGATATTTCTTTCTCAATGTATTCGCCTGATATCAGACGCTCAATCTCATCCTTGGTCTGGACATCGGCCTTGTCAATGAAGCTTCTGACCAGAGCATTTCCGCTGGAATTTGACCAGAAGTCCTGTGGCTTTGCAGTAGGCTCAAATCTGAGCAGATCCACGTAATTTATCACGTCCCACGGACAGTATACATCGGCATTTCCAAAGTGGTATCCGTCGTACCATTCCTTGATTTCTGTGAAATGCGAATCCAGATTGTAGGCGGCTAGAAGCTCCTCAACCTCGCTGTCCGTGAATCCAAACTGCTCATCAAATCGTGCATCCATGATGGAGAGAACTTTAAAATTGTTTAATCCTGTAAATATGCTTTCCTTTGATATGCGAAGACAGCCTGTCAAAATAGCAAACTGTAAGTAATCGTTGGTCTTTAGCACCTGTCCGAACAAGCCTCGTATGAGAGAGACCATCTCATGGTAGTAGCCGTTCTGGTATGCCTTGTCGAGGGGCACATCGTACTCATCTATCAGGATGACCACCTTTTTGCCGTAATGCTTATATAAAAGCTGGGAAAGAAGCTTTAATGAAGCGGTAAAGGTATCCTTGTCAAAAATAAACTTTCCCTTTTCTATATGAAGTAATCCTTTGAACTGTTCTTTTTCCAAAACTGTTAATTTATCACTTTCTGCCAAAAAGGAGAATTTGCTGATTTCATTTCCTATAATTCTGGAGAATACCTGAAATGCCTCATCATATGATAAACCCTCGACATCCTTAAGTGAAATAAATATCACAGGATATTTGCCCATATACTCATCACAAAGAGATTTATTTTGTGAAATATATAATCCGTCAAACAGTGATTTGTCAGTGCCAATCTCGAAAAATGAGCGCAGCATGCTCATGCCAAGAGTCTTTCCAAAGCGCCTTGGACGGGTGAACAGCGTTACTTTACTCCAATTGTTTAAAGTCTGCTCGATAAGCATAGTTTTGTCTATATAATAAAATCCAGACCTTCGTATATCTTCAAAATTTTCAATTCCAACAGGCAGTTTTAATATTTCCATGCAAGCCTCCCCCAGTTAAAATATGTTCAATACATTCACATATAGTATAACTGATTTTTAGAGGAATTACAATTTCTATTGATTATCTAAAGTTTAGGGCATTTATGGTTATAATTATTTTGTTTGAAAAATACTGTGAGTTTGTCTATAATTGAGCTATAGATAATTTCAAGAGGTATAATACAATATGATAAAAATAGGTATTGAGGAGTTAAGTACAACGTTCACGGGGTTATTATTGAAATATGGTATTTGTCATGTTATTTTTATCTTAGAAATAAGTCTGCTAAATATGTTTCTACCATTCGTTTAAAAAAAAGTACCGCTCATTCTTAAGGGGTTGAAAACAATTTTTATCGGATAAGCAGTTTTCGGCTTGCCCAAATGGCTTGGACTTGTGATAGCCGGTCTTATGTTTTATTTGGTATTTTTTATAATACAGATTAAAGGCGCTGTGAGCAGCATGAAAGATGAAGTGTCAAGTGATGGCATAGCCGGAGCAAGAATATGCGGAGTCTTTATTTCTGCGATACTACTTGCATTTATTATTTGTGGTGTCTTTTCTGTATTTGCGTGTCTGGATATTGCACCATGCACGGAGCTTTGTGGTGTTTACAGGGCTATCGGTATCATAGTGTGGATTTTGGTGATTTTATGGACACTTCCGCCTGATACATGGTTAGCCAGATTTGCCACAAATAACTATAAGAGATATGAAGATAATTATGATTAAGAAAGAAAAACAGAGATTATTTTCTAATGAAAATTATCGGACAAAATAAGGAGGATAAATGAAAAAAATAGTTTCTAATTTGTCAGTAATGATTTTTGTCATAGGATGTGCAATAATGGAAATAACAACATGGTTTATTGATTCATACGTTATGTTTTATATAGGAATAATTATTGTTATAGTGGGAATTATTGGAATGATTATTCAAGGAAAGTTTAAGAAAGTAATTGAGTTTATTATAGAGTATTTTTAGAAAGTTTTGCTTTCAACATTCTGATAAGTGCATTGATATCACTTTTGGGAGTGTTTTGTGAATTTCTTCAAAAAAGGCTGATATAAATATATGTATGCATGGTTTTGAAATTATATTATTCCTGATTGGAGTAGATACATTTGTTTTTTTCAAAGAGGCAATGTACGATTACAAATCTTGGCTATATCAGTATATTGTTGCACTTTATTTTTAATTAGAACAAAAGAAATAATAAACAAAGAAACATTGAATCTGGAGAGGAATTTATAGATGGATAGAATGAAATTGTTAAAGCTACAGATAGTTATAGGAATAATTACTTCGTGCATAGGAATAGTAACGATAATGTATGGAGTGAATTTTTACAATCATCCGAGCAGAGGGAATATTGTGACATGTATTGCATTGCTGTTCTGCTGTATGTTATCAATAATAAGCTGCGTGTTAATTTTGATTAAGAATTATAAAAATAATAAATAACAATCCATTATTAAAAGCAGTTGAACAGGCGTAGAGTTAGTCTCTACGCCTGTTTTAATGAGTGTCTTATTCACTTACCACAACCTTACAATCCTTCTTAAAGCATGCAATTCCATATTTTATGAAATTGCGCATGCCATCCTGCTTCAGCTTATCCACATATGACTTTTCTTCAATCTGCTTCAGAGCTTCACTGCAGGCTGCGTCCATATCGCCGTTTTCGGCATATTTAAGCTCTATCACGATGCCGGTTCGGTTGTTTGGAACTTCAACGAGGATATCGCTGTAGCCTGTGCCCGATTCGGTGTTTGATTTGATGAGCCAGCTTGCTTTGTAGCCCAGCAGACCGAGCAGGATACCGTGGTAGAAATTTTCTTTTTTATCTTTAGCAACTGCGGTATCCCTTATGCTTATTGTATTCCAGAGATAATCGCCGAAAAGCTGCTCTATTTTTTCAGTATCCTTCTCCACAAATGCATTGCAGAATTGTTCAAGTGTCTTTCCGTCATTTGCAGTTGTATCGCTGAACCATTCGCGGATTTTTTTGATAAAAAGGTTTTTTATCTCACGGTTTGGTATTGATAAACGCACCTTGCCATCGTCAGTCACACCCTGCTTGGTCAGGTAACCGGTGGTGAAGAGCACACTCCACAGGTTTGCGATGCTTTTGTCGATTTCATCATAGGTCAGCTCCTGGGATATTTCTTTCTCAATGTATTCGCCTGCTATCAGACGCTCAATCTCATCCTTGGTCTGGACATCGGCCTTGTCAATGAAGCTTCTGACCAGAGCATTTCCGCTGGAATTTGACCAGAAGTCCTGTGGCTTTGCAGTAGGCTCAAATCTGAGCAGATCCACGTAATTTATCACGTCCCACGGACAGTATACATCGGCATTTCCAAAGTGGTATCCGTCGTACCATTCCTTGATTTCTGTGAAATGCGAATCCAGATTGTAGGCGGCTAGAAGCTCCTCAACCTCGCTGTCCGTGAATCCAAACTGCTCATCAAATCGTGCATCCATGATGGAGAGCACCTTAAAGTTATTTAATCCTGTAAATATGCTTTCCTTTGATATGCGAAGACAGCCTGTCAAAATAGCAAACTGTAAGTAATCGTTGGTCTTTAGTGCCTGTCCGAACAAGCCTCGTATGAGAGAGACCATCTCATGGTAGTAGCCGTTCTGGTATGCCTTGTCGAGGGGCACATCGTACTCATCTATCAGGATGACCACCTTTTTGCCGTAATGCTTATATAAAAGTCGGGAAAGAGTTTTCAGACTGTTTTCAATATTTTCTTCATTACCGGTAAGGATTTTCATGAAAGCTTCCCTGTCAACAGAGGTAAGAGCTTCACTTGAATTGAGAACATAATGTCGGTCTGCCTCATCTTTTATTATTTCGCTCAACATGGATTTTGCCTTTGCAAAGGTCAGACCTTCAACACCCTTTAGAGTAAGAAATATCACAGGATATTTGCCCATATGCTCATCACAAAGGGATTTATTTTGTGAAATATATAATCCGTCAAACAGTGATTTGTCCGTGCCAATCTCGAAAAATGAGCGCAGCATGCTCATGCCAAGAGTCTTTCCAAAGCGCCTTGGACGGGTGAACAGCGTTACTTCACTCCAATTATGTAAAGCCTGTTCGACAAGCTTTGTTTTGTCAATATAATAAAAATTATTACGGCGTATTTTTTCAAAATTATCAATTCCAACAGGCAGTTTTAATATTTCCATGCAAGCCTCCCAAGTTAAAATATGTTCGATGCATTCACATATAGTATAACTGATTTTTAGAGGAATTACAATTTCCAGTGGCTATATGTTTGTGTCAAGTAATTCGATAGTTAGTGTTCAGACGCAAGCTTGACACCGCGCTGTCAAGCTATGCGCCATTGTGTTAATTATTGAGTGATTACAGCCCCTGCCTCGTAGAGGCATTTTAAATGGGCTGTAATCGTTGCTGGCCACACTGTTAGGTGTGAACAGTAACATCCGATATTATGATATTTTCAATGAACAAATCGTCCATAATTTTGACGATCATCTATCACATAATCAATTTTGACACAATGTTCATCCTCATATATTTGAAAAATCATCCAGTAGTGTTTCCAGAGATGTATAACCTTGTATTTTGCAGGGATATATTTTAATTTATCAAAACCGGCATTTGGAGTAGTTTCCAAAATACAGATCCATTCATCAAAAGCATCTAATATTTTGCTCACAGTTTCGGAGCCGAATTCCATTGCACCTGAAATATAATTATTGAGTTCCTTTTTGGCATCCGGTGATATATCTACGTTATATTTCATTTGGTGTAAATCTCCCTTAATTCAGATAAAAAATCGCGGGCGGGAGTATCTTTTATTCCAGCCTGGCGTCTTTCTTCAATTTCAACAAGTTTTTCGCGTAATTCTAACTGTTTTTCCCTTTGGTCATACGTTTCAATATCCATTACAACCAGATCTCCTTCTCCGTTTTTGGTGAGAAAAATCGGTGAATGGGTTTCTTTTGCCAGATTAGATATATCGTTATAGTTCTGCCTTATAGCGGCAGACGGTTTTATAATTGTTGAAGACATAGCATATCCCCCTAGTAATATTTTGACGTTATTATATACATATATTACAATATAATGTGATGGATTTCAAATACTTAATTACAAATCGATATATGTGAAAAAACTTCTAAACTTTATTATAATATGTACAAGGCCACAGGCGTAGGATTAAATTTCTGCGCCTGTTTTTTTGCAGTTAAACTTTGCGCATAGCAAGCGCATGAATATCCTTTTTCACCTTGGTGTATGAGGGCACCGGAATGATAGTTGACGCAACAGCCCCGACAGTAAACGGACTTGAAAATAATAAGACTTACTGCGGTGATGTGAAATTTACAGTAACAGATGAGCAACTTGACAAAGTAACGGACACCATAGGTGAAGAGACAAAGACACTGGAAGCCGTTGACGGAGAATATACGTTATAGGCAGGAACACATAAGATTACAGCAACAGATAAAGCCGGTAATAAAACAGAAGTACCGTTCGGTGGTGCTTCGCTGGATACCAACAAGGAAGATCTTATCGCAGCAAAAGGTATATTTACACCGAAGCTTATGTGGTCTGATATTTCGAATCTTACATATTTTGATGCAGAATTTGATAAAGAAACAAACACACTCAAATTTGTTACTGACAGATTTTCAACATATGCTATTGCGTATACTGATAATGCGCTTGTCTCATGTGTTACACTTACACCGGACAGCAAGACACTTACGGGAAAAGGGGAAACAGTACAGCTTATAGCATCTGTAACACCGGACAATGCAGTTAATAAAAAGCATGATAATCAGAAGGTTATATCATCAAAGACCGGAGATACATCAGATGTGACACTTTGGACAACTGTTTTTGCGGCAGCACTTGCCGGAATAATTGGAATTTTTGCCGGAAGAAAAAAGAACAACAATAAAAGTGTCAATATCTTATGATGATATATATAGTAAAACTAAGGAGTTTAAGCAAGAATTTAGTCATTTTGTAGAAAAATAAATTTAGTGTTGTAAAGTGGTGCAAATTCATGTATCTTATTATAGGGAAATGAATTTTGCACCACTTTTTTATGCATAATTAGCACTTATAAAACACATAATTGCCGATTATATCAATGTAAAATGAATTTTTTGCTAAAAGAAATTGCAAAATGATATAACAGATATATCAAATATGCATTTCAGGCGGGGATGATATGGATTTATTTGATTACATGAGAGAACAGAATAAGGAAACAAGCGGTCCCTTAGCCTCAAGGATGCGTCCGACAACGCTTGATGAGGTGGTCGGGCAGCAGCACATAGTGGGAAAGGACAAGCTTTTGTATCGTGCGATTAAAGCAGATAAGCTCAGCTCCATCATCTTTTACGGGCCGCCAGGCACCGGAAAGACCACTCTGGCAAAGGTCATAGCCCACACTACCAGTGCTGAGTTTATGCAGATTAATGCAACATCTGCAGGCAAGAAGGACATGGAAGAGGTCGTGGAGCAGGCAAAGAATAATCAGGGCATGTATCAGAAGAAGACGATACTTTTTATCGACGAGATACACCGCTTCAACAAGGGGCAGCAGGATTATCTGCTTCCGTATGTGGAGGATGGCACCATTATTCTGATAGGAGCGACCACTGAGAATCCTTACTTTGAGGTAAACGGTGCTTTACTTTCGCGCTCAGTTATTTTTGAGCTTAAAAAGCTGTCAACGGATGATATAAAGGTACTTCTTAAGAGAGCACTGACTGACACAGAAAAGGGCATGGGTGCATACAATGCACAGATAGATGATGATGCGCTTGATTTTCTTGCAGACGTGTCAAACGGAGATGCGAGAGCAGCGCTCACAGCGATTGAGCTTGGTGTACTGACCACGGAAAGGTCAGACGACGGCATCATTCATATCACTATTGATGTGGCGAGCGAATGCATACAAAAAAGAGTTATCTCCTATGATAAGAAGGGCGATAACCATTACGATACCATCTCTGCTTTTATAAAGAGCATGCGTGGCTCAGACCCGGATGCAGCGGTCTATTATCTGGCGAGGATGCTGTATGCCGGTGAGGATGTGAAATTTATCGCAAGACGAATTATGATACTCGCATCGGAGGATATAGGCAATGCAGATCCGATGTCTATGGTTGTAGCGGCATCGGCGGCGGCAGAGGTCGAGCGCGTGGGAATGCCTGAGGCGCAGATTATTCTGTCGCAGGCTGTCACATACATGGCATGCGCGCCAAAGAGCAATGCATCATATAATGCGATATCGGCAGCGATGAGCTGCGTGAAGCAGACTAAGACACCGGCTGTTCCGGCACATCTGCAGGATGCCCATTACGGTGCGGCAGAAAAGCTCGGGCACGGAGTCGGGTACAAATATGCGCATGACTATCCAAACCATTATGTGAAGCAGCAGTATCTGCCGGATGGCCTTACAGACAGAGTGTTTTACAAGCCTACGGATATAGGCTATGAGGCAAAGATAAAAGCACACATGGATGAGCTTCACAGAGACTGTGATACATGAAAGTGCATAGATGAAGCTTGAATAATTGCAAATAGTTGATAATAACACAAATATTTAGAAAATCAGACCAGGAGGATCTTTAAATGAAAAAGTATACAGAAATGACAAAGGAAGAGTTAATGCAGGAAAAGACAGCACTTGAGGCTGAGTACGAGAAGATTAAGAATCTTGACTTAAGCCTTGACATGTCGCGTGGAAAGCCGGGAGCAGACCAGCTTGACCTCTCACTTCCTATGCTCGATGTCTTGAAATCAGACAGTGATATGAAGAGTGAATCAGGGCTTGATGTGAGAAACTATGCATGCCTTGACGGAATCCCGGAGGCAAAGGCACTTATCGCAGGCATGGTAGGAGCAAAGCCGGAGCAGGCTATTGTATATGGCAACTCAAGCCTTAATATCATGTATGATCAGGTTGCCCGTGCATTTATCTTTGGCCTTTGCGGCAACACACCATGGTGCAAGCTTGACAAGGTGAAGTTCCTCTGTCCTGTACCGGGCTATGACAGACATTTTGCAATCACTGAGGAGTTTGGAGTAGAGATGATCAACATTCCTATGACGGAGGATGGCCCTGACATGGATATGGTCGAGAAATATGTCAACAACGATGCTTCTGTAAAGGGAATCTGGTGTGTTCCGAAATACTCCAACCCACAGGGTGTTGTATACTCAGATGAGACTGTCGAGCGCTTTGCAAAATTAAAGCCGGCAGCAGATGATTTCAGAATCTTCTGGGACAATGCATACACAGTTCATCATCTCTATGACGATAATCAGGCAGAGATTCCAAATATCCTTGAGCTCTGCGAGAAAGAGGGCAATCCTGATATGGTATTTGAGTTCTGCTCTACAAGCAAAGTGACATTCCCGGGTGCCGGTGTGGCAGGTATCTGCACGTCTGAGAAAAACCGCGAGGATATCAAGAAGCGCCTTACTATACAGACAATCGGACACGACAAGATTAATCAGCTTCGTCATGCAAGATTCTTTAAGGATGCAGATAGTATCAAGGCTCATATGGCAAAGCATGCAGCTCTTATCAGACCTAAGTTCGAGCTGGTTGAGAATATCCTCACAGATGAAATTGCTTCAAGAGGCATCGGAACATGGATTAAGCCACTCGGTGGATATTTCTTCGGATTTGAGGCTCTTTCAGGCTGTGCGAAGGAAATCGTTGCAAAGTGCAAGGAGGCAGGTGTCACAATGACAGGTGCAGGCTCTCCTTTCCCTTACAAGAAGGATCCTGATGACTGCGTGATAAGAATTGCTCCGACATATCCATCACTTGATGAGCTGAAAAAGGCTGCTGAGGTGTTTGTTGTTGTCACACGTCTTGTCAGTGTAAACAAGCTGCTTGAGGCATAAAATCTCTGTTATGTCCTAACAGATAGGCGTATAATCAGCATATTTGTCCAAAATGAATATGTGATATATGTATAAAAAACAAATAAATATTTGTGCACATTTTTCGGGATTTGGTATTTACAAATCCCGATTTTTGTGTATGATATAAATATCTTTTTAAATTATGTCTTGCATATGTTTTATGCAGGTTTCTTTTTGTGGCATTTTCGGCCACTATTTTTTTCCCATTATTTATAAGTTAAATGTAATTGCAAGTTACACGTATTTATATTTTACATGTATTTATATGTTTAATATATTTATTTAAACATATTTGAGTTTGATTTTAAGAGATATTATATATTTTTTTGAAGAAAGGATTTGAATATTATGAAGGAAATTTTTCAGGAATATGGTGGAATACTCATCACAGTTGTCGCTATTTTAGCAATCATTGTTGTTATTACGGCGGTTATCGGAACTGACGCAAACAGTGTCATGGGAAAGGCCTTTAAGGACCTTATAACAAGCTTTTTTAAACAGGCACAGACACATATTAAGTAGGGGTGTGCTTATGGAGCTTGGAAAAGAATATTTTGGGCCACTGTGGAGCTTTGTGGCCAGCGATGAGATAACGGATATAGATTACAACGGCAAAGAAATATGGCTTACCAATATCTTTAATGAGCGATTCAGAGCCAATCAGCAGTTTGTTACACAGTATATGACGCCTGCATTTGTGGAGCAGTTTACACAGCGCATTGCCAATGTTGTGAGCAGACAGTTCAACAAGCGAAATCCGGAGCTTGAGGCCGAGACAAGCGAGCTTAGGGTAACGATACTTCATGAGTCGGTTGCAAAATCCGGCAGAAGCATAAGTATCAGAAAGACACCGCCGCTTATCAGACTTACAGCAGAATCTGCGATTGCGGAGAAGTTCTGTTCGGAGGAGCTTTTAGCTGTTTTGATTAACTGTGTCAGGACCAAGATGAATATCACCTTTTGTGGCATGCCGGGCATTGGAAAGACGGAGTGTGTGAAGTTTTTTTCTCAGTTTATTCCGGCAAATGAGCGTGTTATTACGATTGAGGATACGCTCGAGATACGCTATGCTGAGACAAATCCGGGCAAGGACTGCATAGAGATGAAGGTGAGTGAGGATGTATTTGGCTATTCTGAGGCTATCAAGTCATGTCTTAGAATGAATCCGAAGTGGATTATGCTATCGGAGGCTCGCTCAAAGGAGGTAAAATATCTGCTGCAGAGCTGGAGTACCGGTGTGCGTGGCATGACGACACTTCACACAGATGATGTGCGCAATATCCCGGACAGGATTCTCAATATGCTTGAAAGCCGTGTGGATGCTGAGAGAATGGAAAACGATATTTATCAGGCGCTTGATGTTGGGATATTGATACGTAAGAGGAGAAACGATGAGGGCGTTGTGTACAGATATATAGATCAGGTGTGTTTTTTCTACAGGGAAAATTGTATGAATCATGTTTTTATGCTTGTGTCGGATGGCAAGATAGTGGATCATGATATTCCAAAGGTCATACTGCGCAGATTCCTTAGAGAAGGTGTGGATAATCCGTTCAGTGAGGTTTTTGTCAATGAGATAAGGATGAATGAGGCTCTGTCAAAGGAAGCAAAGGAGGAGGCAGGATGAATTATATATTGATTGTGTTTCTCACATATGTTTTGCATCTGCTGCTTAAGCTGAACTGGATAAGTACGGCGGTAGTGCTTGTTTTTCTGATGATTACACAGTATTTTCATCGTAGGAAAAACACCGGCTTTAAAGCAGAGAGACAACGGTTTTTAGATGTTTCCCTGTATATTGACACACTGTTATATTCATTTCTGAAAGAGAAAAAGATTATACGTGCTTTTGAGGATGTTAAGAGTACTCTTGAGCCCGGAACGATGAGAGATGTTGTGAGTAAGGCAATTGAACACATGATGCTTACCTTTGACGAGACGCAGGTGTTTGTTGATGCAATGAAGATAATAGAGGATGAATACAAATGCAATCGTATAGTTAGTGTTCATGAGTTTATGGCGCATGCTGAATATTATGGAGGGGATATAGAAGAGTCAGCAAAGATTCTGCTTGAGGATAAGAGTGCGTGGGAGCGCAGAGTACTGCGCAATATTGAGGAACGTCAGAGGATGTTTAAGCAGATTATTTTGTCGGTTGTAATGTCCGTTATTATAAGTGGAATTATATTGTATCTGCCGATTTTAAACATGGATATCAGCAGCAATATCATTGTACAGATTCTTGCTGTTGTGCTTGTGATAATGGATGACATGATTATACTTTGGGGGCAGAAATTCCTGGAAACAGATTATCTGAGCATAGATTTGTTGCCGGATGATGAAAAGCATGCAAAGAAGCTTGAGGAGTATAGGAAATATAATCCGGCTAAGGAATTTAAGACATCTCTTTTAATGGCTGTTATTCCCGCAATAATTACAGGATATCTGTTATATAAAGGCAGGAGCTGGCCGGCTGTGGTGGCAATGGGCATAACACTTGTCATGTTAAATCAGCACCGTATAGGACACAGGCTCATGAAGAAAAATCTTATAGCGGAGGTAAAGAGTGCATTTCCCAAATGGCTTATGGACCTTGCATTGCTGATTCAGAGTGAAAATGTGCAGGTGGCAATTCAAAAGTCCAGAGAGCACGTTCCTGTTATTTTAAAGGATGAGGTGGAGCTGCTTGTGAACAGACTTGAGGTTGAGCCGGAAAGCTCAAGTCCATACCACCGTTTTCTTGACTGCCTCAAGCTTCCTGAGATAAATGCAGCGATGGGCATGCTGTATGCAGTTTCTATAGGAAACAGCGGAAGCTGTGGCAGTCAGATAGACGAGCTTATTACAAAAAATCTCGAGCTGCTTGATGTTTCAGATACTGCCAGATTAAAGGATAAGACTGCAGGAATGTACCTTTTGTTTCTTGCTCCGGTAATTACGGCGTCATTTAAGCTTATAGTGGATATGGCGGTTTTTCTGCTCAGCTTTCTGGCATACAAGGTGGGTTAGGAGGAGATTTATGAGTCAGATAATGAAAGCCTTTTTTGGGATTTTTTTGATAATGTTTATGACGGTTACATCATCTGGTATCTTGTCGGGGTTTATGACTGTTGTGGAGGCACAAAATCTTCATGCACAGATTATAAATGAACTGGAGGACAGTGATTTTAACAGAGAAGTTGCAAAGGGGTGTTTTAAGAATGCGTCAGATGTGGATGATACATTGGAGCTTACATTTTATATGCTTGACAATACCACAAAAACTGTGGCCGATGCTTCGCAGATACCTGATTCAAATCAGATAACAAAGGCGAGGGTTGAGCTGAAATTTGACTATATTGTCGCATTTTTCGGGATCAGGCAGAAGCATGTACTGAGTGGATATGCACTGTAGGAGTATTAGGAGTGTATCAAAACGGCTTTTGACAAAATACAGATGAATGGAGGAGGAAAAACCGATGGAACTGATAGTAGAAGAGTTCGGAGGAAGCATTATCATGCTTCTTGTTGGTGGAGGTGTTATAAGTACGCTTACATATATTGCGACACTGGTATAGGGAGATTAAGTATTATTTATCAGGTAGTTTAGTGTACATTTAAGCTGCATTAGATAAAAAAAGATAAAAAGATTTAAGGAGTGATATGAAATGAAGGAATTGTTCAGACAGTATGGCGGCATGCTGATTGCAGCAGCGGCGACAAGTACATTTATTGTGTTGATCGGAAGTATTCTTCTGGCGCAGGGAGGTATGCTTTCAAAGGTGATAGAGCTTTGGGGGAACAGTCCAATATAAGAGACATTTTATTATAGGGAGATTTTGAATGAAAGAAATAATGCAGACATATGGAGCTATGATAATTGCTGCTTTGATTGGAATAATTCTTTTATCCTCTTTTTCTATGGTGAAGAGGCATATTGGAGAGGCATTTGCTGTACAGGAGGTTTTGGCTGATGATATGGCAAACAGCAGCTATGATAAGTACAAAAATGTTGCTCTTCCGAAGCTCAGTTTACGTGATGATTTTTTTAATGCTTTAACTTCGTACAAAATAAGTGACCTATTGTATCCGACTTCAAATGCACAGAATCTGGCAGATATGCAGGCATTTGAAGTGTTTGACATGAACGGAGAGGTCAGTAACGCATGTATGTCAGAGGATGGAAGGGTATTAAAGTTTACTGAAAGTGGAATCTATACATTATACGTTAAGGTGACCTGCACAAACAAGATGACAGACTATTTAAAAGTCAGTATACCTGTCAATTAGGAGTGGAGGTGATAGATTGAAAAATACTGTGCTTGGCATAATAGGGTGTCTTATAGCAGTGTATACTGCAATGCTTTCGCTTAGTGTATACAACGTCTGCGTCAGGAGAAATCAGATGGAAAAAACGCTGTCATCTGTGCTTCAATGTGCTATGGAGAGCTATTATGAGCCCAATATGTATATTGTGGATAAGGAAACTGTTGACAATTATGAGGTAAAAAAAGCAATTATATCCGATTTGGAGGAACGTTTTACTGCAGATGGAGAGGTGGATGCTATGGTATATGTTTGTGATATGCAAAAGGGCATTATCTCAGCGGGGGTTGAGGAGGAATTTAATCTTCCGATAGGTATTACAAAGAAAATAAGCTGTAAAAAAATAATTCTGGCTGATCAGCCGATGGAGGAATAAAGCATGAAAATATTTAAGAATAAGAAAGTCGTAATAATCACAGCCACTGTACTTGTGGTTTTAGCTGTAGGAATTACAACGGCAATCTCTGTTGACAAAGGAACAACACGCTCAGGCAAGAAGGTAAAAACAGCAAAGATATCTTCGGAAATGAATGATGCTTCATCTGAAAGCGTATATGTGACAGAGCAGACAGAAGCAGGTGAACCGGTTGCTGCTGAAATGACTGATAGCAGTGAAAATGGAACTGAAGAGCCTCAAAATGTCTCAAGTGACCCTGCTGTCGCAGATGGACAGAATATTTCGGCAGACCAGGCTGCTACAGGAGGACAGAGCGCATCAGCTGCCGGGAATGCTGCAGGCAGTAAGAGTAATTCTGACAGCAAAACCGGAAAAACGCAATCTGCAGGTGGTAAGTCAAATTCAACAGACCAGTCACAGAAGCAGCCATCGCAGCAACCGGCACAGCAGCCCGCACAACAACCGGCACAGCAACCGGCGCAACAGCCTGCATCTCAGGTGCAGGAGCAGCCTAAACCACAAAAGGAACAGGTGCAGGCAGGGTGGCTGTACTATGGCAGCAAGGCAGGAAATGGAATGACAGGTGAGCAGAAGGCATATCTGGATTCGGTGATGAAGCAGTGGACAAATGGGGAATTATCTGACTCGGATGTTGAAGATATATTGCTACAGAAGATTGCTAATGAATGGGGACTGCCAGCTATGTCAGCAGGAGTTGATGGTAACCATAGATATATTTCCAAGTCTTTGAGTGAAGTGCCTAATGGTAATTGGATACTAGAGCAATTTAGCGGTATCTATGATTTTGAGGCAATATATACAAAGGGGGAATATGATGAATATGGGAATCTTATATATTATAGCTGGAGTGCAGGAATACTTTAGAAGGAAAATTTGGTTTAAAGAACAATATTTAATCATAGTTAAAATACTATTAGCTATAATAGTTTTCATGATTTGTTTATTTGGAAGCATGAATGGTGAGAGGGTGTATGTAAATGCAGATGAATGGAATAATCCGGTAGAGTATTATAATAAATATGGGAATAATGCGGTATTTAAAGCTGATGGTAAAACAAAAGGGGAAATTTATTTTTGCTCAGTTGGGAATACGTCTAATTCTGGCACAAAATATAAAACTTTAGGATACAAAATGAGTGTAAAGGATGAGAATGGAAATATTCTTCAAAATGTAAATTACAAATTTGGAGGATGCCAACTGAGATTTGTCAGTATGAAAAAGACTGTTGGACAAGAGTACAGGCTTTATTCAATAAGTTTATATAATATGAAAAAAAGCCTAAACTCTCAGACCTTTAAAAAATTTGATTCCGGCAAATGCACAATAACCTTAGATGCCTGTATGACACTCAAAGTAAATGGTGTTGACAAAGGTGGCATGAATGATAATGGTCAAACGTGGGGTAAGGTCTATGACACATATACCGGTATAGCGAATGCAGCAGGCTGGAGCAACAGTGCACTGAGCTCGTTGCATTCCTATTACGGTAAAACCGTAAGCGGATTGTTTCACCGTATAGAGGTCGAAAAATCAACAGGAATATCCGGTGTGTCGGGCGGTGGAAATTATTGTTATGGCACATTGGCCAAAATATCGGCAACTATTCAGAATGGATACTCGTTTCAAAATTGGAATAATGATGGCAATATGAACACCTCCACGTATTCATTCTGGGTAAATTCATCGGGGAAATATACTGCGTATGCACAGGCTCAGAGTGTTGAGGTGAAATTCTGGAAAAATGCCGGAGAGGATGGCAATGATTGTAAGACAATGACATATGTGTATGGAGGGGTAAATCAGTCATTTCCGACAGTGGATTGGAAACGAAAGGGCTATCATATGACTGGCTGGGCAAATATTCCTGATGCAGTTAATGCAGGGTATGAACAGGGATATGGCATTTCTGATAGCTGGATAATGGCAAGCATGCCTTCAAAGGATATATACGCTGTTTGGAATGAGAATCAGTACACAATTGAGTATGACACGGGTATCTCGGTAAAGGTGAAGTATTCGGATACTGTCAGACTTCCGGAACAGCATATGTGTATAGGCTGGCTGCCGGGCGAAAAATATCCTGATGTGAGATATTTGCCGGGAGAAGAGATAAAGGTTGCACAGCTTTGTGAATTGATGGGAATCGATTATGCTGACAATGCCGTGATACCGTTATACGCACTTTGGGAGCATGAACCTACGATACAGGCGAAGGATATGTTCTTTTCTGTTAAACAGGCGCATGATGGAATGATAACTGAAAATTTAATAGGCAGCATGATATCTGCCACAGATGTGGAGGATAGTGATATTGCATTTGGAAATAATCAGACAAACTATCTGATACTCAGAAATTTTGATGATAAACGTATCAAAGAGGTTGTTGATAAAGCTGTGATGGATATATTAATTGAGGCAAAGGATAGTTATGGTAATGTGACTCAAAAGACAATAACACTTACATTTAAA
The DNA here is from genome assembly GCF_052118705.1 of Agathobacter sp. LCP21S3_B2. NCBI lineage: Bacteria > Bacillati > Bacillota > Clostridia > Lachnospirales > Lachnospiraceae > Agathobacter > Agathobacter sp. LCP21S3_B2. The sequence continues at coordinate 35,230 of NZ_JBQKGQ010000006.1, forward strand.
GATACGACAATTAAAGACAGCACAGAAAGCTTTGGCAAGATTCGCTTCATAAGCGAAAAGTATTATGGCAAGAATAAAGCAGGAGGTCTCATGGAGAACTCCCGCTGGTTAAACGATCCTGAATTTAATTCTCTTCTTCGGCAGGCTTTGGCAATTTGATATAGACCTTTTCGATTCGGTTTTTATCAACAGCCTCTATGCGGAGAAGGATATTGTCATCAGTGATGATTATTTCATTTTTTTCAGGCAGGTGGTCAAGCTTTTCAAGGCAGTAGCCACCGATTGTGTCATAGTCGTCTGATTCGAGGTGCAGACCAAGCTCATCGCTTACATCCTCGAGATTTGCAGAGCCAAGAACTATGTATTCGTAGTCATTTATTCTTGTGATATCATCCTGTTCGTCAGAGTCGTATTCATCACGAATCTCACCGACTATCTCCTCTAAGAGATCCTCAAGTGTGATGAGTCCGGCTGTGACACCATATTCATCTAAGACAATGGCAAGCGATATAGATGATTCGCGCATCTCGAGAAACAGATTCGCTGTATTCTTGTGCTCATATGTAAAGTAAGGCTCACGCATGATATTTCTGATGGAAAAATGCTCTTTATCCTCATCCTTAAGGAGCAGCAGATCCTTCATATTTACGATACCGATTACGTTGTCCGTGCTTTCGTCATACACAGGGAGTCTGGTGAATTTATCCTCTCTGAATAAGGAAATCAAATCATCATAAGTAGAATCAACATGGACAAACGTCATATCAATACGCGGAACCATGACCTCCTTGGCCTCGGCATCTCCAAAATCGAATACATTGTGAATCATATCACGCTCTTCATCCTCGATGATACCGTCCTCCTGTCCTACATCAACGATTGTACGAAGCTCCTCCTCGGTCATGACGCGCTTGGCATCGCTTTGTCTTATTCCAAAGAGGAAAATGACTCCGAGTGAAAGCTTGTTGATGATAAATATTACAGGTGTCAGCACTACCATGAGCACTGATATAAAGCCTGCGATTGAGAGTGAAATCTTGTCAGCATTTATGGTCGCAAGTGTCTTCGGAGAGACCTCTCCGAAGATCAGTATGAGGAATGTAAGTATTCCGGTTGCGACACCTGCTCCGACGCTGCCAAACAGCTTGATGGCAAGCGAGGTGGTGAGCGATGATGCTGAAAGATTTACGATGTTGTTGCCGATAAGGATGGCGGAGAGCATCTTTGGAGAGTTCTCAGTCACCTTGAGCACCTTTTTGGCTTTTGTGTTGCCAGCCTCAGCCAGGGTTCTCATACGTATTTTGTTTACGGTAGTAAGAGCGGTCTCCGAAGATGAAAAAAATGCGGAGAGTGCTAATAGTATTAATAAGAATATAATCTGCGATATGTCGTCAGCGTCCAAATATTTTACCTCGTGTTATGAATTAATAAATGTGTTTATTTATCGTCTGTGCTGTAGTTAGGAGCCTCTTTTGTGATATGGATATCATGAGGGTGGCTCTCCTTGAGAGAAGCAGCAGTAATCTTGACAAACTGTCCGTTCTCCTTAAGTTCTTCGATTGTCTTGCAACCGCAGTAGCCCATTCCTGAGCGGATACCACCAACAAGCTGGAATACTGTATCCTCAAGAGTTCCCTTGTAAGCTACACGACCCTCAACTCCTTCAGGAACGAGCTTCTTAGCGCCCTCCTGGAAGTAACGGTCCTTGCTTCCGTTTTCCATGGCAGCGATAGAACCCATGCCACGATATACCTTGTATTTTCTTCCCTGATAAAGCTCGAAAGTTCCCGGAGCCTCATCACAGCCTGCGAACATTGAGCCCATCATACATACGTTGGCACCGGCTGCGAGAGCCTTTGTCATATCACCTGAGTACTTGATACCACCATCTGCGATAACAGGAACTCCATACTCCTTAGCAACCTTGTAACAGTCCATGATAGCTGTAATCTGTGGGACACCGATACCGGCAACGACACGTGTGGTACAGATAGAACCAGGTCCGATACCAACCTTTACAGCATCTGCACCGGCCTCGATAAGAGCCTTGGCAGCAGCACCGGTTGCGATATTTCCGGCGATTATCTGAAGATCCGGATAAGCAGCCTTAATCTTCTTAACAGCCTCAAGTATATTCTTTGAATGTCCGTGAGCTGAGTCAACAACGATGACATCAACATGAGACTTAACAAGAGCATCAACACGCTCCATCATGTTGCCTGTGATACCTACTCCGGCACCGCAGAGGAGACGACCCTGATCATCCTTTGCTGAAAGAGGATACTTAATCTGCTTCTCGATATCCTTTATAGTGATAAGTCCCTTGAGGTTGTAGTCCTTGTCTACGATAGGGAGCTTTTCCTTTCTTGCCTTTGCAAGAATCTTCTTTGCTTCATCGAGGGTGATGCCCTCAGGAGCTGTAATGAGATTCTCAGAAGTCATAGACTCTGAAATCTTCTTTGTGAAATCTGTTTCAAACTTCAGATCACGGTTTGTGATGATGCCTACGAGCTTGCCGTCCTTTGTGATTGGCACACCTGATATCTTGAACTTGGCCATCAGGTTGTCTGCATCCTGCAATGTATGGTCTGGAGAAAGATAGAACGGATCGGTAATAACGCCGTTTTCAGAACGCTTTACCTTATCGACTTCGTCTGCCTGTGCCTCAATAGACATATTTTTGTGGATGATTCCGATACCACCCTGTCTGGCCATTGCGATAGCCATTTTTGATTCTGTGACTGTATCCATTGCAGCACTCATCATAGGAATATTAAGGACAATCTTCTTAGTAAGATGTGTCTGAAGCTCAATCATATTTGGTGTTACTTCAGAATATTGTGGAACTAAGAGAACGTCATCAAATGTAATTCCTTCGCCGATAATAGTACCCATTTTTAAATTCCTCTCTTTCTTATGTTATTATACTGGTATACTTTATATACTAATGTAATTTGTATGATGATAGCAAATTAAAGAGTGGGTGTCAAGCAGTTATAAGCCCGATATGAAATTATTATATTATTTATTAGTAAAACTAATGTAAGTCTTTTGCAAATAAAGTGAAAATTATGTTATATTTTATATTAAGTGGCTTTAAGGCAATGTTTGCATGTCACACTAAGGTGTGGACAGTAACGATTTTTGGGCCACAATAAACTAAACCAGGGAGAAAAATATGGAATTTCGACCATGCATCGACATTCACAATGGAAAAGTAAAGCAGATTGTCGGTGGTTCATTAAAAGACAGGGGCGATTTTGCCAATGAGAACTTCGTCTCAGAGCAGGACAGCCGGTTTTATGCAGATATGTATAGGAAATCCGGCATAAAAGGCGGTCATATCATTCTGCTCAATTCTGTGGACAGCGAGTATTATGAGGCTACAAAGGAACAGGCTGTTATGGCGCTTAAAGCGTATCCGCAGGGCTTACAGGTAGGCGGCGGCATCACCGCAGACAATGCGATGGAGTTTATAGATGCCGGTGCCGCAGCAGTTATAGTGACATCCTACGTATTTAAAGACGGCAGGATAAACTATAAAAATCTAAACAGGCTTAAAGACACTGTGGGCAGTGACAGGCTGGTGCTTGATTTGTCATGCCGAAAAAAGGACGGACAGTATTATATAGTAACTGACCGCTGGCAGAAATTCACGGATGAGGCCGTGACCACTGAGCTTTTGGATAAGCTATCTTCATACTGCTACGAGTTTCTGGTACATGCAGTGGATGTTGAGGGCAGGGTAAACGGCATTGAAAAGGAGCTTGTCGCCATGCTTGGCAGCTGGGGAAGGATACCAGTCACATATGCAGGCGGTGTGTCATCCTTTGACGATTTAAAATGCATCAGGCAGCTTGGACAGAACCATCTGAATGTGACAATAGGCAGTGCTCTTGATTTGTTTGGCGGTGCGATGGAGTACGATAAGGTTATAGCTTTTTGCAATAATAAGGAGATTTAAAATGGCAAAATACAGTAAGAATGATATTATCCGCATAGTGGATGAGGAGGATATTGAGTTTATCCGTTTACAGTTTACGGATATCTTTGGAACATTAAAAAATGTAGCAATTACAGCCAGCCAGCTTGAGAAAGCACTCGACAACAGGTGCATGTTCGACGGCTCGTCAATAGAGGGCTTTGTGAGGATAGAGGAGTCAGATATGTATCTGCACCCGGATCTTGACACTTTTATGATTTTTCCATGGAGACCACAGCAGGGCAAGGTCGCACGAATCATCTGTGATGTCTATATGGCAGATGGTACACCGTTTGAGGGAGATCCGCGCTATATATTAAAGAAACAGATTGAAAAGGCAAAGCAGATGGGATATATATTTAATGTAGGTCCGGAGTGTGAGTTTTTCCTTTTCCACCTGGACGAGAATGGACAGCCTACCACCATCTCGCATGAGAGAGCAGGGTACTTTGATTTAGGTCCAAATGACTTGGGAGAAAATGCCAGAAGAGACATGGTTCTAACTCTTGAGGATATGGATTTTGAGATAGAAGCATCACACCATGAGGTGGCACCTGCACAGCATGAGATTGATTTCAAGTATGAGGAGGCACTTCATACAGCCGACAATATCATGACCTTCAAGCTTGCTATAAAGACAATCGCAAAGCGGCACGGACTTTTTGCCAGCTTCATGCCAAAGCCAAAGCATGGTGTGAGCGGCTCGGGAATGCACATCAACATGTCACTCTCAAAGGACGGTGTCAATATATTTGACAATGAGGAGGATAAGCTTGGACTCAGCGAGGAGGCATACTACTTCATAGGCGGTATCATGAAGCATATGAAGGGCATGACGGTCATCACCAATCCGATTGTCAATTCATATAAGCGCTTTGTGCCGGGATATGAGGCACCGATTTACATTACCTGGTCAGCTACAAACAGAAGTCCGCTTATCAGAATCCCTGCAGCAAGAGGCGAGGGAAGGAGAGTGGAGCTTAGAAATCCTGACCCTTCAGCAAATCCATATCTGGTGCTGGCGCTGTGTTTGGCAGCAGGACTTGACGGCATAAAGAATAAGATACAGCCGGATGCAGAGCTTCGTGAGAATGTATTTGAGCTCACAGAACAGGATAAAAAGAGACTCGGAATTGAATCACTTCCTGCTGATTTACACGAGGCGGTTGAGTGCCTTAAGTCAGATGACTTTATCCGCGAGATACTCGGAGAGCACATCTACAACAAGTATATAGAGGCAAAAGAGGCAGAGTGGAACGATTACAGAACTGCGGTTACCAAATGGGAAATAGATGAATATCTGTACAAATTTTAAAGGATGTAACGAACCGTGAATAATATTGTTATAGCATTTCCTAAAAAGGAAGTAGCCAATTCAATCAAAAAAATATTAGCGCAGAGCGGTTATACAGTCACGGCGGTTGCAAATACAGGAGCTTCAGCACTTTCGAGCATGAACGGACTGAATATGGGAATCATCATATGCGGCTACAGATTTTCAGACATGATGTACAGTGAGATATACGAGTATATGCCTAAGGAGTTTCAGATGCTTCTCATAGCGTCGGCAGCGGGTATCATGGAAAAGAATGTGGATAATCTGATGTCATTATCCATGCCACTCAAAGTGCATGAGCTTTTGCAGACTGTCGAGATGATGGATTACACGATAACGCGCCGCAGGAAAAAGCTCAGGCAAAGGCCTAAGGTACGTTCAAAGGAGGATCAGGAGATGCTAAGCAGTGCAAAGGCTGTACTGATGGAACGAAATGGATTTTCAGAGGAGGAAGCACACCGGTATATCCAGAAGCGAAGCATGGATAACGGCACCGGTCTTGTGGAAACAGCACAGATGATACTAAGCCTTATGACTGATGTGTAGGGCTGTTGATGTCAAAGGTTTGAACAGCTATGAAAAAATATAATTGCAGGCAGCATAATATTTTATGAAAGAAATAATGATAAAAAATATATTTACACTTGCATGGTAAAGTGATAAATTAGACTTATTGTAAAGTAACAAAGGAGAGATAAACATGTTTCAGATTAATGATAACTTTCAGAAATTACCGGGAAGCTACCTTTTCAGCACAATAGCTAAAAAGGTTGCAGCTTATCAGGAGGCAAATCCGGATAAAGAGATAATAAGGCTTGGAATCGGCGATGTAACACAGCCGCTTGCACCTGCTATCATCGATGCACTGCACAAGGCAGTTGATGAGATGGGAAATGCAGCTACATTCCACGGATACGCACCTGACCTCGGATATGAGTTCCTCAGAAAAGCAATTTCAGACAACGACTACAAGGCAAGAGGATGCGATATCTCAGCAGATGAGATTTTTGTTTCAGACGGAGCAAAGAGTGATTCAGCCAACATCCAGGAGCTTTTCTCAGCAAACAGCCGCATAGCTGTTACAGATCCTGTTTACCCTGTATATGTTGATTCCAATGTCATGGCAGGAAGAACAGGCACATATGATGCTCAGACAGAGACCTGGAGCAATGTAATCTATATGCCTTCAACAGCAGATAACGGCTTCGTTCCGGAGCTTCCAAAGGAAGTACCGAATATGATTTATCTGTGTCTGCCAAACAACCCAACAGGAACAACTCTCAAAAAGGAGCAGTTACAGGTATGGGTTGATTATGCAAACAAGAATGGTTCAGTCATCATCTTTGATGCAGCCTACGAGGCATATATCAGCGAAGCAGATGTGCCACATTCAATCTATGAGTGTAACGGTGCAAAGACATGTGCCATCGAGCTTAGAAGCTTCTCAAAGAACGCCGGCTTTACAGGCGTGCGTCTTGGCTTCACAGTAGTACCTAAGGAGCTTAAGTGTGGTGATGTATCACTTCATGCTATGTGGGCACGCCGTCACGGAACCAAGTTCAACGGTGCACCATACATCGTGCAGAGAGCAGGCGAGGCAGTTTACTCAGATGCCGGAAAAGCACAGCTTAAGGATCAGGTAGCATACTACATGAACAATGCAAAGACAATAAAGACAGGTCTTGCAGAGGCAGGCTTTACAGTATACGGCGGAGTAAATGCACCATACATCTGGCTCAAGACACCGGATCAGATGACATCATGGGAGTTCTTCGATTACCTGCTTGAGAATGCCAACGTGGTAGGTACACCTGGCTCAGGCTTTGGACCAAGCGGAGAGGGCTACTTCAGACTGACTGCTTTCGGAAACTATGAGAACACAGTAAAGGCACTTGAGAGAATCAAGGCACTGTAAAAATAAATCGCGTCAAATAAAAATACCGTCAGGGAGATGTTCCCTGACGGTATTTTTTGTCTTGTGCGCCTAGCGGTGCACGTTTCTAACGGGTTAAAGTCCCGAATCCGCCCGGTAGTGGGAAGGATATAGCCGAAAGCAATGGTGTCCATCGTGAGATGGAATCTGAAGGAAGCTGGATGTGAGGAATATACTAACTCACGGGCAAATCTCTGGTCTGACGAACAGAAATCTCATATGAGGTCATGCATGTGGGTAAGGCAGCAAGCCATGTTGAAGCCCGATAACTACACGGAATCATGCATGATAAATGAGGCAGATGGATGGAGAGGAAGAAACGTGTGGTACCTAGGGAGGTCTGTGCGGTATGCCTTGAAAGAGGTAACCATTGCATAAAGCAATGCTGAACGCACAGAAGTCAGCAGAGGTCATAGTAGCCGAGAGGTGAAGGACCGAATCAGTAGGAGTCTTGAGTATGACCGAGAAAGGAGGAATGACCGTCTATGGCAGAAAACATTGAAAACAATGGCTGTTCGCAAAGAGATAATGCGGAACATGAAGGGTATGTGAAAGCGTCTAGGTCATTCAATCGGATATGGAAAGAAAGAGACAGTGCACAGCCGAGACTTTTGGAAACGATACTGTATAAAGACAACTTTAACAGAGCGTATAAGAGAGTTAAGGCAAACAAAGGAGCGCCGGGAATTGATGGCATGACCATTGAAGAGGCTCTTCCATATCTAAAGGAACATCAACAAGAGATAACTGACCGCATTTATCGTGGAAAGTATACTCCGTCTCCAGTAAGACGAGTTGAAATTCCCAAACCAGATGGTGGTGTGCGAAAGCTTGGCATACCAACAGTGATAGACCGTACACTTCAACAGGCAATAACCCAACAGTTAGTGCCAATCTATGAACCGCTGTTTGCAGATGGTAGCTATGGCTATCGTCCGAACAGAAGTGCAAAAGATGCAATACTTAAGGTTAAGGAGTATGCAGAACAAGGCTATACATTCGCTGTAGTCCTTGACTTGTCAAAGTACTTCGATACTCTTAATCACGAAATTCTCATCAATCTTCTCCGAAAGAATGTAAAAGATGAACGTGTAGTACAGTTGATAAAGCGCTATCTGAAAAGCGGTGTAATGGAAAACGGAGTGGTAATTGACACAGAGGAAGGCTCACCACAAGGTGGAAATCTATCACCATTGCTGGCAAACATCTACCTCAATGAGTTCGACCAGGAATACCTGAAAAGAGGTGTTCCATGCATAAGATATGCAGATGACATCGTGCTTCTTGCAAAGAGCAAGCGAGCATCAGAGAGACTCTTGGAAAGCAGTACAAAATATCTTGAGGAGAGGCTGAAACTTACAGTCAACCGAGAAAAGAGCCGTACAGTCAGCGTGTTTGCAATCCGAAATTTTAAATTCCTTGGCTTTGCATTGGGAAGGAACGGAAAAGGCATATATGTCCGAGTTCATCCGAAGTCATGGAAGAAGTTTAAGTCCAGACTGAAGGAGTTATCTTCCCGTAAGCGATGTCAGTCAATCAAGCCAAGCCTTGGGAAAATCAAAGTATATGCAAGAGGATGGCTTAACTACTACGGAATTGCAAGCATGAATAACAACATAGATGACATCAACGGATGGCTCTATCACAGAATACGCATGTGCATATGGAAACAGTGGAAGAAACCAAGGACGAGGGTACGTAACCTTATCAAGATGGGAGTACCCAAAGACTTGGCAATGCAAGCGGGTAATACCCGACGGGGACATTGGTTCGCAACGCATACAGTTGCAGTAAACATGGCAATGACAAAAGAAAGACTGATAAACAGCGGCTTTTATGATTTAGCCACAGCCTATTAGTCAGTGCACGTCAACTATTGAAAGCGCCGTATACCGAACGGTACGTACGGTGCTGTGAGAGGACGGCGGTTAGCCACCGCCTCCTACTCGATTGAAATTTACTTAAAGTGTAATTACTGTATACTTTTCAGCAACAAAAACTTTATGTGAAAAGCATGATTTAGTTCTTCTTGAAACCGGCTCTCTTACGAAGAGTAGGGTCAAGAATCTTCTTTCTGATTCGAAGGCTCTCAGGTGTTACCTCAAGAAGCTCATCTGTATCAATAAAGTCGATAGCCTGCTCAAGGCTTAATACTCTAGGTGGTACGAGTGTGAGTGCCTCATCTGCTGATGAAGAACGTGTATTTGTAAGATGCTTCTTCTTACATACGTTGAGCTCGATGTCCTCGGCCTTTGAACACTGTCCGATAACCATTCCTGAGTAAACCTTAGCGCCCGGTCCGATAAAGAGTGTTCCTCTCTCCTGTGCAGAGAAGAGTCCGTATGTTACAGCCTCACCTGACTCAAAGGCAATGAGTGAACCTGTTGCACGGTATGCAATCTCACCCTTGTATGGCTCGTAGCCGTCAAACATGGTGTTTAAGATTCCGTTACCCTTTGTATCGGTCATGAACTCACCACGGTATCCGATAAGTCCACGTGCAGGGATATGGAATTCAAGTCTGGTGTAGCCTCCGGCGATAGAACCCATATTTCTAAGCTCACCCTTGCGCTGCTGAAGCTTTGAGATGACAGCTCCTGTAAACTCGTCAGGCACATCGATGTAAGCAAGCTCCATTGGCTCAAGCTTCTTGCCATTCTCATCATACTTGTAGAGCACCTCTGCCTTACTTACAGCAAACTCATAGCCCTCACGGCGCATGTTCTCGATAAGTACTGAAAGGTGAAGCTCTCCACGTCCGGAAACCTTGAAGGAATCAGGTGAGTCAGTATCCTCGACACGCAGTGAAACATCTGTGTTGAGCTCGCGAAGGAGTCTGTCACGGATGTGACGGCTAGTGACAAATTTACCTTCCTGTCCTGCAAGAGGGCTGTTGTTTACGATGAAGTTCATAGAGATTGTAGGCTCTGAAATCTTCTGGAAAGGAATAGCCTCCGGTGCTTCCGGTGAGCAGATTGTATCTCCTATGTGGATATCTGCGATACCTGAGATTGCTACAATCGAACCGATGTTAGCCTCGACTACATCTACCTTGTTGAGTCCGTCAAACTCGTAAAGTTTGCTGATACGGACCTTCTCAAGCTTGTCAGGGTCGTGGTGGTTTACAACGACAGCCTCCTGATTTACCTTGATTTTACCGTTATCCACTTTACCGATTCCGATACGTCCTACATACTCGTTGTAGTCGATTGTACTGATAAGAATCTGTGTGTTGGCATCCGGATCACCTGTTGGAGCAGGGATGTAGTTTACGATAGTCTCGAAGAGAGGAGTCATATCCTTTCTCTCGTCGTTTAAGTCCTTCATGGCATAGCCGTCTCTGGCTGATGCAAAAACGAATGGGCAGTCAAGCTGCTCCTCAGAAGCATCGAGATCCATGAAGAGCTCTAATACTTCATCGATGACCTCATTAGGACGTGCCTCCGGACGGTCAATCTTGTTGACGCAGACAATGATAGGCAGCTTGAGTGCAAGAGCCTTCATAACTACGAACTTGGTCTGTGGCATAACACCCTCGAAGGCATCAACCACGAGGATAACTCCGTTTACCATCTTAAGAACACGCTCTACCTCACCGCCGAAGTCAGCATGACCCGGAGTGTCGATGATGTTGATTTTGATGTCCTTATACTGAATAGCTGTGTTTTTGGAGAGGATTGTGATACCTCTTTCACGCTCGATGTCGTTTGAATCCATTACTCGATCCTGAACTTCCTGATTGTCACGGAACACACCGCTTTGCTTGAGAAGCTCATCTACAAGTGTTGTTTTACCATGATCAACGTGGGCAATAATTGCTATATTACGAATATCGTCTCTTGTTGTTTTCATATTTTCCTTCTTTCTTTAATAAATAAAGCTAAGTTTGCAACTAACTTATTCTATCATAATTTTTCCAATGTGCAAGTTTTCATTGAAAGATTTTAAAAAATTAAGTGAAATGTTATTGGATTTGTCGACATTATTTGAGAAAATATACTTTGTGGAAATGTTAAAAATAGCTGGAAAAACATTTTACAAAAGGAAGGGAGACAAAAATTCATGGCAGATAAAATGTTTGAAAACAACCAGGTATCAATAATTGGAGAAATCGTTTCGGATTTTCAGTTTAGTCACGAGGTGTATGGTGAGGGCTTCTATATGATGGAAGTTTCGGTCAGGAGACTTTCTGACTTCGTGGACTATATTCCGGTAATGGTGTCAGAGAGACTTATCAATGTGGAGGGTGACTACATAGGCAAAAGCGTTTACATAGGAGGTCAGTTCCGTTCATTCAACAGGCATGAGGAAAAGAAGAACAGGCTGGTACTTTCTGTCTTTGCAAGAGAGCTTGAGATATTGGACAGTGATTATGATGAGGATGCAGCCAATCAGATTTTCCTTGACGGCTATATCTGCAAGGAGGCCATATACAGGAAAACACCGCTTGGACGAGAAATTGCAGACCTGCTTGTGGCAGTGAACCGCTCATATGGCAAGTCAGACTATATTCCATGTATCTGCTGGGGAAGGAATGCCAGATTTGCGTCGACCTTTGAGGTGGGCACACATGTGCAGATATGGGGCAGAATCCAGAGCAGAGACTATGTGAAAAAGATCAGTGAGACACAGGTGGAGCAGCGCACAGCGTATGAGGTTTCCGTGAGCAAGATTGATGCATAGTATTTTTAATGGACAGTAACTACTGATTTGTGATTTTACCGAAAATTTGCAATAAATGTCAGATTGTGGTATTTTACTAGATATTATTGGTTAATGCTTGTAATTGTTGACGTTTACATCAGGTGTAAACTGTAATGGTTATATATCAGGCAGAAAAGCTATGTGTATGGAGGCATGATTATTATGGAAAACGGTGCAGTACAGATTTATTATGGTGAGGGACATGGCAAGACAAATGTCGCTATCGGAAGTGCAATATGTGCTGCCTGCGAGGGTAAAGAGGCTGTCATAATTCAGTTTTTAAAAGGAAAAAATGAACAGGAGTTTTTGAGCAGACTGGAGCCGGAGGTTAAATTTTTTAATTTTTCAAGAGCCGGGATACTGTTTGAACAGCTCGACGAAGAAAGTAAACAGGAAGAAATCATGAATATCAAGAATGGTTTTAATTTTGCAAAAAAAGTTATTTCTACCGGGGCTGGCATGGTTGTTGTGCTGGATGAGATACTGGGGCTTTTGGATTTGCACCTGATCTCAAAGACTGAGATTTCAGATATGCTTGCTGCAAAGCCGTCAGATGTGACGGTGATTATGACAGGCAGAGTGCTTGATGACGGAATCCGGGGAATGGCTGATGAGATTTATAATATAACGCCGGAAAAATAGTAAGGAAATATTGACCGGCAAGTTGACAATGCCATAGCTTGGTGATATGATTAGTGCATATGTGAGGCAGTTATATCATCTGCTGTATATGAATAATTTAATTAACAGATAGAGGTCGCGCGACTTATGAGTAGCTTTCCGGATGCCGCAGGGGCAGTTGATGGGAGATGAAAGGAATAGCGCCGAAGGGATTTATCATCTGCGGATATATCTCTGGGCATATGGCGAACAGCCCTATGACTGTCATCAGATTTGATGGGGGGCTATCGTGATTCATGAAGAATTGGGACCGGCTCTAAGGAGCCGGTTTTTTAGCGCTTAGAGGCAGACAGCGACATACCTATACGTTAAGAGAATCAAATATCGAATAATAAAGAAAAAACAAAAAGGAGATAAAATCATGGCAATTTTCAAAGGAGCAGGAGTAGCAATTGTTACACCTATGTACGATAACGAGGAGATTAATTACGACAAGCTCGAGGAGCTTATCAATATGCAGATTGACAATGGTACAGATGCTATTATCATTGCAGGCACCACAGGCGAGAGCCCATGTCTGTCAATGGAGGAGCATGCAAAGGTTATAAAGGCAGCCGTAGAGTTTACAAAGCACCGTGTACCTGTAGTAGCAGGAACAGGTTCTAACTGCACAAAGACAGCTATACAGCTTTCAAAGGAGGCTGAGGAGTTTGGCGCAGACGGACTGCTTGTTGTCACACCATACTACAACAAGGCTACACAGGCCGGTCTTGTGAGCCACTACTCACAGATTGCAGACAGCACAAAGTGTCCTATCATCGTATACAACGTACCTGGACGTACAGGCTGCAACGTGCTTCCGGAGACTATGGCAGAGCTCTTTAAGACAAAGGAAAATATCGTGGGACTCAAGGAGGCTACAGGAAACCTGGCACAGGCTTCAAAGACAATGTACCTGACAGACGGAAAGCTTGATATGTACTCAGGCGAGGATGGTCTCGTAGTACCTCTTATGTCTATCGGAGCAATCGGAGTAATCTCAGTATGGAGCAATGTAGCCCCTGCAAAGGTACACAATATGTGCGACAGCTTCTTCAAGGGCGATTTACAGACAGCCTTAGAGCTTCAGAGAGAGGCTCTTCCACTTGTGGATGCACTCTTCTCAGAGGTAAATCCTATCCCTGTAAAGAAGGCTATGAACCTGATGGGTATGAATGTTGGACCTCTCAGAAGCCCTATGTGCGAGATGGGTGAGGATAATGCAAGGAAGCTTGCTGAAGTCATGAAGGCTTATGGCTTAAAGCTTGCCTAGTACAGCACTTAAAAACTGTACAGGCAGATAAAGGATACAACGAGAAAGGATACGATAAAATGACAAAGGTAATTATGAATGGCTGCAACGGCAAAATGGGACAGACTATCACAGAAATCTGTAAGGCTGATGCGGATATCGAGATTGTAGCCGGTATTGATTTATATGATGGAATAGACAATGACTATCCTGTTTTTTCGAGCATAGACAAATGTGATGTGGACGCTGATGTGGTCATAGATTTTTCCAATGCCAAGGCTGTTGATGGAGTGCTGGACTATTGTGTGGGCAAGCAGATTCCGGTTGTTTTATGCACAACAGGTCTTAGTGATGAGCAGCTTGCAAAGGTTGAGGAGTGCTACAAGAAGGTGGCAGTGCTCAAGTCTGCAAACATGTCACTTGGCATAAATACTCTTATGGCTCTTCTTAAAAAGGCTGCACAGGTTTTTGCACCGGCAGGATTCGACATGGAGATTGTCGAGAAGCATCACAATTTAAAGCTTGATGCACCTTCAGGTACTGCGCTTGCGCTTGCTGATTCCATCAACGAGGCTATGGACAACGAGTATCACTATGTTTACGACCGCAGCCAGCGCAGAGAGAAGCGTGATCCTAAGGAAATTGGTATTTCTGCTGTCAGAGGAGGAAGCATCGTCGGTGAGCACGAGGTACTTTTCTGTGGACAGGATGAGGTGATTGAGTTTAAGCATACTGCTTACTCTAAGGCTGTTTTTGCGAAGGGTGCTGTTGAGGCTGCCAAGTTCCTTAATGGAAAGGGTGCCGGTCACTACGATATGGCGGATGTTATTGCAGCTAAGTAGATTTAGGCTGTTTATCATTGTGGCGATAGGTCGGGCGTAAGCCCCGGGCACCGGGGTGCACACGCACTCTCCCGGGGCGCTACGCTACGTGGCTAAGATTCTGTACGAATATGAGTACACTTGCGGATTTTTCTTGATTTATTGGGGAGTGCGTATTATATTAAATATAATGACTATTCAGAACCACTGAGAACAAAAAAAGCTGATGCGTCATGCTTGCATGTAAGCAGCAGATTTTCTTGTTTTGGATAGTTACATTGTTATTGGATTTAATTTTAAAACACAACAGGGGAGCTGGTATTTAGCCGGCTGAGAGTAGACTGGTAGTGTCTTGACCCATAACCTGATTTGGATAATGCCAACGTAGGATAATATCGCACGATTTTTAGGCGGATATACTCATTGGTGGTATATCCGCTTTTTGAATGTGTGGGTGATTATGAATAGCCGTAAAGAGATACAGATGAATAATTTTATAGAAAAGCTTAAGTTACGCAGTCCTTTGATTCACAACATCACAAATATGGTTACTATCAATGATGTGGCCAATATTGAGCTGGCATGTGGGGCTAGGCCTATTATGGCTATGGCACCGCAGGAGATGGATGAGGTCACGGGTATCTGCGATGGGCTGAACCTGAATATAGGCACTCCTTCTGAGGAGCGCTTTGAGGCGATGCGCATTGCTGCGAGGATGGCAGTGAAAAAGAACATTCCTATTGTGCTTGATATGGTTGGTGTGGGCGTGAGCCGCTTCAGGATGGATTTTGTGATGAGCCTGCTTGACGAGGTGCATGTGGATGTGATTAAGGGTAATTTGTCTGAGGTCAAGGCTGTTATGGAGCATGGAAGGTGTGATGGCGGCGTGGAAGTGACCGATACGGCAGATGAGTCTGATGCAAAGGCGCTTGCGTGCAGAGCGGCCCTGCGATATAGCTGCATCTGTGTGATTACAGGTGAGACCGATTATGTGGCAGAATTATGTGATGAAGTCGATTGCTATGACAATAATGAAAGAAGTCTGATGAGTACTGATGCGATGGGTACCGGTGTGATGGATAATTGTGTAGTGAATGTTGTTGCGTCGGATGCTGACGGACACACGTATAATTACAGAGTAGGAAGCATCACAGGAGGTCATCCGATGATGAAGCGCGTAACAGGCACCGGATGTATGCTTTCAGGGCTCATTTGTGCGTTTGCTGCGGCTGCTTGCGATGATAAATACGGTGCAGTCATGGCAGCACTTAGCTGCATGAAGAGTGCAGGCGGGCTTGCTGCCTCTGATATGGCAGAGTGCGGCAGAGGGACAAACAGCTGTCATTTTATTAAGCCAGGAAATGCTTCATACAGGGACAGGCTGATTGATGCAGTATATCATATATGCGATGGTGATTATGAACTGATGTGAATATCGCTGTATGACAGACAATTGGTATGCAGGTCATGAGTCTTATATTTGGAAAACAACAGGATAAGAGGTGAAAGGTATATATGAACAAAACTGATTTAAAGCTCTACGCTATAACAGACAGGCAGTGGCTGCACGGAGCTAGGCTTTCTGAACATGTGAAGCTTGCGATAGAGGGCGGAGCCACGATGATTCAGATCCGCGACAAGGATATTCTGAGTACGGATTCTGATGCAGGGCTTAAGGATGAGTATAATGAGGCTCTTGAGATAAAGAGAATCTGTCATGAGCACAATGTGCCACTCATCATCAACGATAACGTGCAGTTTGCAATTGATATAGATGCCGATGGAGTACATCTGGGACAGGATGATATGAATCCGGCGGAGGCCAGGAAGCTTCTTGGAACTGACAAGATAATAGGAGTCACGGCAAAGACCGTGGAGCAGGCAAAGAGGGCAGAAGCTGATGGCGCGGACTATCTGGGAAGTGGAGCTGTGTTTGGCTCTACCACAAAGCTCAATGCAAAGCCTATGACAAAGGAGCTTCTGCGTGAAATCACGGCGGCTGTCGATATACCGGTTGTTGCAATCGGAGGCATAAATGCAGACAATGCGGTCACGCTAAAGGGCACTGGGATTGCAGGAATTGCAGTGGTAGGAGCGATATTTGCAAGCGAGGATATAAAGGCTGCAGCCAAGGAACTCGCAGAAATATGCGACAAAATTCTGTAATCACAGTATGACAAACTGCTATAACTACAGTAATTAAACAATATTTTGAAGATACTGAACAGTCACGAGAAATCACAACATTCAGTAGAAAGGAGCGTAAATATGCATACAGCACTTACAATTGCGGGAAGCGATTCAAGCGGTGGCGCAGGTGTGCAGGCTGATTTAAAGACCATGCTTGCAAACGATGTGTTTGGCGAGAGTGTCATCACAGCACTCACGGCACAAAACACCATGGGAGTTGATGCGGTGATGAATGTACCGGCTGATTTTATCGAGGCACAGATGAAGGCTGTTTTTACGGATATTTTTCCGGATGCGGTGAAAATCGGTATGACATCATCGGTAGATACAATTGAGGCGATTGCCGTAGGACTTGTAAAATATAAGGCAAAAAACATAGTTCTGGACCCGGTGATGGTCGCTACAAGCGGAAGCAGGCTGCTTGAAGAAAATGCAGCAAACACTCTGATGGAGAAGCTTTTTCCACTGGCTGACATCATCACGCCAAATATCCCTGAGCTTGAGGTGATATCAGGCAGACAGATTGAAAGCACAGATGACATCATAGAGGCATCAAAGGCTATTTATGATAAATACGGCTGTCCGGTTTTGAGCAAGGGAGGCCATTTTACGGACACAGCATGTGTGTGCGACTATTTATGGGATGGTAAGCGAGTCATTACATTTGAGACAAAAAGAGTGGACAATCCCAACTCACACGGCACAGGCTGCACGCTTTCATCAGCGATAGCCAGCGGTCTGGCAAAGGGACAGTCGCTTGAGCAGGCTGTGGATAACGGCAAGAAATATGTTACAGCATGTTTAAAAGCCATGCTTGATCTGGGGCACGGCAGCGGTCCTATGAATCATGGAGCATTAATTTTGCAATAAATAATAGCAACTATTCAGATTCACTTAGAACAAAAAGCTGATGCGTCGTGCTTGCATATAAGTGGCAGATTTTTGTTCACAAGGAGGTCCGAATAATTACTAATTAATAAGACTAATAACAATAAGAACAGGAGAGTACAATGAGTAATTACACAACACAGATGGATGCCGCAAGAAAGGGCATCGTAACACCTGAAATTGAAAAGGTAGCAAAGAAAGAGAAGATGGATGTAGACAAGCTGATGGAGCTTGTTGCAAGCGGAAAGGTAGCTATTCCTGCAAACAAGCATCACAAGTCACTTGATGCAGAGGGTGTTGGAAGCATGCTTCGCACAAAAATCAATGTAAACCTCGGAGTCTCAAGAGACTGCAAGGACTATGATGTGGAGATGCAGAAGGTCATGAGCGCTGTAAAGCTTGGAGCGGAGGCTATCATGGATCTTTCAAGCCATGGTAACACACAGCCATTCAGACAGAAGCTCACAAGCGAATGTCCTGCAATGATAGGAACAGTGCCTGTTTATGACAGCGTAATCCATTATCAGCGTGATCTTGCGACACTTACAGCACAGGATTTTGTCGATGTAGTCAGACTCCATGCTGAGGATGGAGTAGACTTCGTCACACTTCACTGCGGAATCACAAGAAAAACCATAGACCAGATTAAAAAGCATAAGCGTAAGATGAATATTGTAAGCCGTGGAGGAAGCCTTGTCTTTGCATGGATGTGCATGACAGGAGAGGAAAATCCATTCTACGAGCACTATGATGAGATACTTGAAATCTGTGAGGAGCACGATGTGACAATCTCACTCGGAGATGCCTGCAGACCGGGATGCCTGGCAGATGCAACAGATGTATGCCAGATAGAGGAGCTTGTAAGACTTGGAGAGCTCACAAAGCGTGCATGGGATCACAACGTACAGGTCATGGTAGAGGGACCGGGACATGTGCCGCTTGATCAGGTAGCAGCAAACATGAAGGTACAGCAGTCAATCTGTATGGGAGCACCATTCTATGTACTTGGACCTCTCGTAACAGATATCGCACCGGGCTATGACCACATCACAGCAGCAATCGGTGGAGCTGTGGCAGCGATGAACGGCGCAGCCTTCCTGTGCTACGTGACACCTGCTGAGCATCTTGCTCTTCCAAATGTGGAGGATACAAAGCAGGGCATCATCGCCTCAAAGATTGCAGCTCATGCAGCCGACATCGCAAAGGGAATACCGGGAGCCAGAGATATAGATGATAAGATGGCAGATGCCAGACGTGCGCTCGACTGGGATGCACAGTTTGCATGTGCGCTTGATCCTGATACAGCTAAGGCTATCAGGGATGACCGTCTTCCGGAGGATGACCACAGCGAGGCATGCAGTATGTGCGGTAAGTTCTGTGCAGTGCGAAGCATGAACAAGGCACTTGCAGGAGAGTATATTGATATATTATAACTATTCAGTACAGAAAATGCGGTATTGCATATTTCGTAAGAAAACGTATATTATGTAGGAGCAAGCACCCATCAGCGCAGCTGATTCTAATGCGCTTGTGACTCGCAACTGTGAAGGTACAAAACAGTTACGATATACTTTAAGGTGAGGCAGTAAGTAATGGAAAGTAAAAAGAATATTAAAAAATCAACTATTTCAATCAGAAAGCTTGCCATGGCAGGAGTGCTTGTGGCAGTTGCCGTAGCAGGAAGCTTAATAAGCTTTCCTGTTGCCGGCAGCAAATGTGCACCCATACAGCACATGGTAAATATATGCGCAGCAGTATTTTTAGGACCAGTATGGGGTGTCGGTGTGGCATTTTGTGCGAGTGTCATCAGAAACCTGACAGGGCTTGGAAGCCTCATGGCATTCCCGGGAAGCATGGTAGGTGCACTGTGCTGTGGACTGATGTACAGATTCAGCAAAAAAATCATACCGACATGTGTCGCAGAGGCGCTAGGTACAGGCATACTAGGAGGTCTTGCAGCGTATCCGCTTGCAAAATATGTGATGCTCATTCAGCCGGAAGGCATGTTTATATACATAGTGCCATTCCTTATCTCTACAGTGGCCGGAAGCATAGTTGCAGCAATTGTCATGCTGATTCTTAAGAAAAATGGCGCACTGGCAGCATTTAAGGGGAATCTGTAGAGATAGTTTAAGACTAATTCAGAAACGTTATATTATAAAAGCCTTAATTGTTACTAAAAGTTAATCAATTTTGGATTGTTAAATAATAGTCAATGTGGTATAGTTTTCTTCGAACGGTATTCGAAGGAAACTGTATCATGGAGGATGTGTTGTCACCTTATGACAGAGCATATCCGGCAGACACAAGGAGCCTAAAGGCACATTGCTGCATCAGAATATGAAGCAGACAGCAAAGTGACAGGCGCGCACAGGATAAATCGACCGCTGCCATACGGCATATGGCGGAGATTATATCGGCTGCGATATAAGGAATGGTCTGACCGGCTTGGAAAGAAGGTGGTAGCATGAAAATAGGCATAATCGGCGCAGGCAGAGTGGGCTGTTCTATAGGTAAATACCTAAGGACAAAGGACATAGAGCTTGCAGGCTATTATGACGTGGATTCTGTGGCAGCTAAGGAGGCTGCGGAGTTTACAAGGACAGAGAGCTTTGATTCGCTAAAGCAACTGGCGGATCAATCACAGATTATATTTATCACCACACCGGATTCATTTATTATACCGGTTTGGGAACAATTAAAAGAGCTGTCTCTAAGGAATCAGATTATATGTCATTGCAGTGGCGCATTATCATCCGATTCATTTTCCGGAAGGGAGAGCATGAGTGTATCATGCTGTTCAATTCATCCAATGTTACCGTTCAGTAACAGATTTTCATCATATGAGCAATTAAATAAAGCATTTTTCACAGTGGAAGGGCAGGATGCTGCGGTTGAAGCAATATCCGGGCTGTTTTGTTCTATTGGAAATGAGGTATGTCGCATCGATGGTGCTAAAAAGGCAAAATACCATGCAGCGGCGAGCATTCTGAGCAATCAGGTGATTGCTGTTCTTGACATGGGTTACACTCTTTTGGAGGACTGCGGCTTTACAAGGGCTGAGGCGGTAAGAGCCACAGGTCAGCTTGTGATGCGCAATATCGAAAATGTACTTGAAGCAGGCTGTGACGGCGCACTGACCGGGCCAATCGAGAGAAACGATATTGAAACAGTGAAAAAACATATCGCATGTATGCAAAATGACGATAGTGACGATGTCAGCTTGTACAAAATGCTTGGTACAAAACTGGCAAATATTGCTGAAAAAAAGAATCATGATAAGGATTACACTCAGATGATGGAATTGCTAAGAGGCTGACAATACCGTGAATATTAAAAAAACGGATTGCTGCAGAAAGACAGAGGGATTGGACAATGAAAAATACAGTAGTAACTTTTAAACAGGCAAAGGAAAAGGGTGAGAAGCTCACGATGCTCACAGCATATGATTATTCTACAGCAAAGCTCATAGACGAGGCCGGAATCAATGCGATTTTAGTAGGAGATTCTCTCGGCATGGTGGTGCTTGGCTATGAGGATACACTTTCAGTGACTATGGAGGATATGATTCATCACAGCGCGGCTGTTTCAAGAGGAATAAAGGACACACTGCTTATTACAGATATGCCTTTTATGTCATATCAGACATCGGTTTATGATGCAGTGGTCAATGCAGGACGACTCGTGAAGGAAGGCCATGCGCAGGCTGTAAAGCTTGAGGGTGGCAGGGAGGTATGTCCACAGATAAAGGCTATCGTGGATGCGTCAATTCCGGTATGTGCACATTTAGGGCTTACACCACAGTCAGTAAACGCATTTGGCGGCTTCAAGGTGCAGGGCAAGGGTGAAGAGGCAGCACAGAAGCTCCTTGACGAGGCTCGCGCAGTCGAGGAGGCAGGAGCTTTTGCAGTGGTGCTCGAGTGTGTGCCAAAGGCACTTGCCAAAAAAATCACAGAGAGCATAAGCATACCGACAATCGGTATCGGAGCGGGAGCAGACTGTGACGGACAGGTGCTCGTATATCAGGATATGCTTGCCATGTATGCAAACATGAAACCGAAATTTGTAAAGCAGTTTGCACAGGTTGGAAAAGAGATGAATGAGGCATTCACAGCTTACAAAAAGGCTGTTGAGGAGGGAAGCTTCCCGGGTGAGGAGCATACCTTTAAGATGGATGAGACAATAATTGACAAACTGTATTAGTATAGAAAATTGTATCGAAAATAGTAACGAAGAATAAGGAGACATAAAATGTTAATATACGAACAAATTAAACAGGTAAGAGAAGCGGTAAAGGAATGGAAGAAGGAGGGGAAAAGTGTAGGCTTTGTACCTACAATGGGCTACCTCCACGAGGGACACAAGAGCTTAATTGATGCGGCAAGACGCGAAAATGACAAGGTTGTAGTGAGCATTTTTGTAAATCCAATGCAGTTTGGCCCTACAGAGGATTTAGACAGCTATCCACGCGATTTAAACAGGGATGCAAAGCTTTGCGAGGATGCAGGAGTTGACATTATTTTCCATCCTGAGGCTGAGGAGATGTATGCAGACGGCTTCTGCTCATATGTGGATATGAATGGCCTCACAACTGAGCTTTGTGGAAAAACAAGACCTATACATTTCAGAGGTGTGCAGACAGTTGTCCTGAAGCTGTTTCACATTGTGACACCTGACCGCGCATACTTTGGACAAAAGGATGCACAGCAGCTTGCAGTCATAAAGCGCATGGTAAAGGATTTAAATGTTGACACCGAAATCATCGGCTGCCCAATCATCCGTGAGGAGGATGGACTGGCAAAGAGCTCAAGAAACACATATCTGAGCGCAGATGAAAGACAGGCAGCGCTTGTACTTAGCAGAAGCTTAAAAATCGGAAAGCAGCTCGTAGAGGATGGCGAGAAGAGTGCAAAGGTGGTAAAAGATGCAATCACAGCAGAGATAAACAAGGAGCCGCTTGCAAGAATTGATTATGTAGATGTGGTTGATTTTGACACAATCACACCGGTTGACGAGATCAAGGGAACAACACTCGTGGCAATCGCTGTATATATCGGAAAGACAAGGCTGATTGATAATTTTATCGCGTAACCGGACAGAAACGATTATTGAAAAGAGGTACAAACAATGAATTATACAATGCTTAAAGGCAAAATACACAGAGCAGTGGTCAAGCAGGCTGACCTAAACTACGTGGGAAGCATCACTGTAGATACAAAGCTGCTTGAGGCAGCAGGCATCTTGGAGTATGAGATGGTCCAGATTGTCGATGTGGAAAACGGAAACAGATTCGAGACCTACACTATCGCAGGAGAGCCGGGATCAGGCATGATATGCTTAAACGGCGCAGCAGCCAGACAGGTTGCAGTCGGTGACCATGTCATACTCATGTGCTATGCGCAGATGACACCTGAGGAAGCAAAGGAGCATCATCCGAAGGTTGTGTTTGTGGATGATGAAAACAAGATAGCGCGTGTGACAAATTATGAGAAGCACGGAAAGCTGACGGAAGATTTTATTTAACAATAGAAAAATCAAGCCTGCTGTAGTATAATAATTTATTGGGTAAAACAAAATATCATGTATTTATGCGGGAGGTAAATATGTACACAGCAGACGAAAAGAGATATGACACAATGAGATATAACAGATGCGGCAGGAGCGGACTGAAGCTTCCTGTTGTATCGCTTGGCTTATGGCACAATTTCGGTGATTTTTCATCATATGACAACATGAAGCAGATGTGCTTCACAGCCTTTGACCACGGCATCACCCACTTTGACCTGGCAAACAACTATGGCCCTGAATACGGCAGCGCAGAGAAGCATTTCGGGCTTATCCTTAAGGAGCATCTGTCTGCATACCGCGACGAGCTCATCATCAGCTCAAAGGCAGGCTATGATATGTGGAAGGGTCCATACGGCAACTGGGGCAGCCGCAAGTATCTGATTGCAAGCCTTGATCAGAGTCTTAAGAGAATGGGACTCGACTATGTGGATATCTTCTATCATCACAGAATGGACCCTGAGACACCGCTTGAGGAGACAATGGGAGCACTCGACCAGATAGTAAGAAGCGGAAAAGCACTCTATGTCGGACTGTCAAATTATGATGGCGAGACAATGAAGAGAGCCTGCGAGATTCTTACTGATTTGAAATGTCCGTTTATCATCAACCAGAACTCATACAATATCTTCAACCGTACAATAGAGCAAAACGGCTTGAAGCAGGCAGCAAGAGAGTGCCAAAAGGGTATCATTTCCTTCAGTCCGCTCGCACAGGGCATGCTCACAGACCGTTATATAAACGGTATACCGGAGGATAGCCGTATAAAGACAGACGGCCGCTTTTTAAATCAGGAAAAGCTAGCTCCACACATCGAGCAGATTAAGAAGCTAAACGATATAGCTACAAAACGTGGTGAGACACTTGCACAGATGGCTCTTAAGTGGGTGGTAAAGGATAATGACGTGACAAGCGTGCTTGTCGGCGCTTCAAAGCCACAGCAGATTCTTGAAAACTTAAAGGTTATGGAGGGCACAGGCTTCTCTGAGGAAGAGCTTAGGATGATTGATGAGGTTGTGGGAGTGTAGAATTGAATCTGGTGATATAAATGGAATATATTGCGCATATAGAAGAAGAAAGAAAGCAAAGGCTTATTGATCATTTGGATGGAACTGCCAAATTAGCTGGAAAATTTGCAGAATCATTTGGAAAATATGAGTGGGGATATTGCATAGGTATGTTACATGATCTAGGTAAGTATTCCAAAGAATTTCAACATAGAATACAGTTTAATACGAATGACAGAGTAGACCATTCTACTGCTGGAATGAGATTATGTAATGAAAAAGGTG
Source organism: Agathobacter sp. LCP21S3_B2 (assembly GCF_052118705.1). Lineage (NCBI taxonomy): Bacteria > Bacillati > Bacillota > Clostridia > Lachnospirales > Lachnospiraceae > Agathobacter > Agathobacter sp. LCP21S3_B2. Next base: position 59,853 of record NZ_JBQKGQ010000006.1, read on the forward strand.
GATATTATTCTATATTACAATATGCTATTGCAGGACATCATTCTGGACTAATGGATTACTATAAGCTTGAAGAACGATATAGAAAATCAATATGTGATTATCAGGCATATAGGCATGAGGTAGAAATTCCGAAAATAAAAAGTGATCCTTTTGAGAGCTGTAAAACACAAAATCCTCATTTTTCAATGGGGAATTTACGGATTCGATCTTTTATAGTATGTTTACAGACAATCAATCAGAATAGGGAAATAGAAATGATACGCGCTTTCGGTTAGTCCGGGCGCGTATTTTTGTATGGTATAAAACACGTGTTGCACGTGAGTCGTAATAAATATGTAATTTAAAAACAATAAACAGTGTATAACAGTTGACAACAGTATAATGGTGTTATATACTGTTATATATGGAGGAACATAATATGCATATTATAATTAACAATTCATCCATGATCCCTTTGTATGAACAGATTATGGATCAGATTAAAGCTGCAATTGTAAGCGGAGAACTGGTTGAGAATACCGCTCTTCCATCGGTTAGAGTGCTGTCACGGGAACTTAAAATCAGTGCACTTACAGTGAAGAAAGCCTATGATTTTCTGGAAGAGGAAGGTTTTACCATTACGGTACATGGAAAGGGAACCTACGTGGCAGCTACCAATCAAGAACTGCTGAAAGAGGAACATCGTAAGGAGCTTGAGGCAAATCTGGAGCAGGCGGTGGAAAAGGGAAGAAGAAGTGGAATCAGTGATGAGGAAATCAGGGAATTATTTGAGATTATTATGGAGGAATAACTATGCTGAAAATTGATCATCTAGTCAAAAGATATGGAGCGTTCACTCTGGAATGTGACATGGAAATAAAGTCTGGATGTGTAACGGGACTGATTGGAAAAAACGGAGCCGGAAAGAGCACTGCTTTTAAGGCTGCACTTGGTTTGATCCGTACGGATGGTGGAAGCGTAAAAATTTTAGGAAAGCCAATTGAGCAGCTTACGGCAGCTGATCGCCAGGGAATTGGAGTAGTTATGGCCGATTCAGGCTTTAGCTCGTTTCTTTCGGTAAAAGATATCGCGATTATATTAGATAATATGTATGATAAGTTTGATAAGAGCGTATTTTTAGATGAATGTAGTCGTTCGGAACTGCCGTTTGATAAGAAAATCAAAGATTTTTCCACAGGAATGAAGGCAAAACTCAAGGTTCTGATTGCAATGAGCCATGAGGCATCCCTGTTGATTCTGGATGAGCCGACGGTGGGGCTGGATGTGGTGGCAAGAGATGAAATTCTTGATCTGCTGCGCAGATATATGGAGGAAGGGAACCGTTCTATTCTGATCAGCTCCCATATTTCATCTGATCTGGAGTCGCTGTGTGATGATCTCTATATGATCGATCATGGGAAGATTCTTCTGCACGAGGAGACGGATGTTCTTCTTAGCAGTTATGCGATGCTGAAGCTCAGCAAAGAACAGTACGAGAAGATAGATCGGCAATATCTGCTTCGGAGTAAGGAGGAGGCATATGGATATTCCTGTCTTACCAATGAGAAACAGTATTATGCAGAGAATTATCCGGATATTGTGATAGAAAAGGGCGGAATTGACGATTTGATCGTAATGATGGCAAATGGTGCGGAAATCAGGAAAGGAGCAATGAGATGAGAGGATTATTAGTAAAAGATTTACGGCAGATACTACAGCAAAAGAAATTTTTGGTGATTATGCTTTTGCTGGCATTCTTTCTGAATATGAACACGGACGGAAGCTTTGTGTTTGGGTATCTGACATTCGTAGGTGCCTTCCTGGTGCTGAACACTTTAAGTTACGATGAGTACGATAATACGTTGCCGTTTATATTTACACTTCCAGTGGAGCGTAAAACATATGCGATTGAAAAGTATGTGTTTGGGTTGCTGGTCTGCGGGACAGGCTGGTTGGTGGGACTTGTGGTTATGCTTGTTCAAAGTCTTTTTACAACGGGGGTGTCAGTGAGGGAAATTCTGATTGTCTGTCCGATTTTTATTCCACTCTTTATGCTGATGTTGTCCGTTATGATACCATTTCCGTTGATCTTTGGACGGGAAAAGGGAACTATTGTAATGATGGTTGTTATGAGTGCGTGTATCGCCATTGTATATTTATGTGATCGTTTTTTGGGTACACGTGGAATGTCTTTGGGTCAGTTGCTGGATTCCTTGTCGGGCATGAAGCTTGGAATGCTTGAACTTCTGGCCTTTGGTGTGGCACTGCTTGTGCTTGGCATATCCTGCAGTGCCAGCGTGGCCGCAATGAAAAATAAGGAATTGTAGCACGATTAACTTTTGAAAAAGTAATGTATAGCAATTATAATAAAAACGTAACTGATATGGAGTATGATGCCATCATCAAAACTGCATATGAGGAAAATCCACTTCCTGAAACTCCTGCTAAAAAGCGAGGTCGCAAGAAAAAAGCAAAGTATTAAATTTGAGCTGCAGACTGGACAATTACAAGGAATCAGACTGAAACTTACGAGGCTCTCAAGGTTTATATTCAAATGAATATGGATGGTCTAAAAGATGCCGTGATTAAAATGCTTGCCGGTGAAAGTGAGAAAATAAATACAGGCACATTTGAAAATGACATGACATCATTTGCCACAAAGGATGATGTGCTTACACTTTTAGTACATCTTGGCTACCTGACATATGATAGTGAGACGGAAGAGGTTTCAATTCCAAATCGAGAGGTGTCAAAGGAATATCTTAATGCAATTAGTACAATGGATTGGGATGAAGTATCAAAATCAATAAAAGCATCACAAAAATTGCTTGAGAGTTTGTGGAATATGAATGGTGCTGCGGTTGCTGACGGAATTGATAAGGCACATAATGAGATATCTATTTTACGGTATAATGATAAGAATGTTGATGGTGCCATTTCACAGTTAAAGTCGAGACAGTATGTGGAAGCCTTGAAGGATTATAAGGGTAATTTGCTTCTTGTTGGAATAAATTACGATAAAAAGACAAAAGAACATCTGTGTGAGATAGAAAAATGGAAGCTGTAAAGGTGAAATTAGCAGGGAGTATAGCAACAATTAATGCTATACTCCCTGCTATTATATTTTTGGTTGCAAGAATTTAGTTTATACTATAAAATATTTATAACTGTATGCAGATATTTAATAATCACAATAACTGTCTGTATAATAAAATACGCATAAAGAGGACGAAAGAATGATCAACAAATTAGTAGACAAAATCAAGAAAACAAACGCACCTATCGTAGTAGGGCTCGACCCGATGCTTTCATATGTGCCTGAGCACATTACAAAGAAGGCATTTGATGAGCTTGGAGAGACACCGGCCGGTGCAGCGGAGGCTATTTGGCAGTACAACAAGGCTATTGTGGATGCCACATATGACCTGATTCCGGCTGTAAAGCCACAGATTGCCATGTATGAGCAGTTTGGAGTGGAGGGCCTTAAGGCATTCCAGAAGACAGTGGATTACTGTCACAAGAAGGATCTCGTGGTTATCGGAGATGTAAAACGTGGAGATATCGGCTCAACATCGGCTGCATACGCCACAGGACATCTCGGAAAGGTACAGATCGGCAGCAAGATCTATTCTACCTTTGATGAGGATTTTGCCACTGTCAATCCATACCTTGGAACAGACGGTATCAAGCCATTCGTAGATGTATGCAAGGAGGAGAAGAAGGGTATCTTCATTCTTGTAAAGACATCTAATCCATCAAGTGGAGAGTTTCAGGACCGTATGATTGACGGACGCCCATTATATGAGTGGGTAGGTGAGAAGGTTGCAGAGTGGGGAGCTGACTGCATGGGTGATTCATACAGCTATGTAGGTGCGGTTGTCGGTGCAACATACCCTGAGCAGGGTAAGATTCTTCGTAAGGTAATGCCAAAGAGCTTCATCCTCGTACCGGGCTACGGCGCACAGGGAGGCAAGGGTGCAGACCTTGTTCATTTCTTCAATGAGGACGGACTTGGTGCAATTGTCAATTCATCACGTGGAATCATCTGCGCATACAAGCAGGATAAGTATAAGGATATGGGCATCACAGCAGAGAATTTTGCAGATGCATCACGCAAGGCTGTTGAGGATATGATTGAGGATATCTCAGGAGCACTTGCAAATCGTTAATAAGTTATTCAGAAAGCTTAAATATATTAACAAACGAAACCAGGGAGATAAAATGGCAGAGAAATTTGAGGAGATTGCAGTTGTAGTTGACCAGAGCTCACTCGGCAATGGCATCTACGACCTCACACTTAAGACAGACAAAATTGCAAAGGCAGCAAAGGCGGGACAGTTTGTATCGGTTTACTCAAACGACAAGAGTAAGCTGCTTCCGCGTCCGATAAGCCTTTGCGGCATAAACAGAGATGATGACACAATTCGTCTCGTGTACCGTGTGACAGGTGAAGGCACGGGAACAGAGGAGTTTTCAAAGCTTGTAAGGGGCGATAAGGTAAGGATTTTAGGACCTCTTGGAAACGGCTTTACAGTACAGCCGGGAAAGAAGGCATTTCTTATCGGAGGAGGAATCGGAGTGCCGCCTATGCTGCAGCTTGCCAAGGATATAAATGCAGGCATTGTGCAGACATCAGGTGAAGAAAAAAATTCGGGACAGGCAGCAATGGAAGGTGCAGAAATTAAAACAGCAGTATGCGATATGAACATCGTCATGGGCTATCGCGATGAGAATACCTTCCTGCTCGATGAGTTTAAGGAACAGGCAGCTTCCTTTGTAGCTACAGAGGACGGCAGTGTCGGCACAAAGGGCAATGTCATTGATGCAATAAAGGAGAATGCTCTTGAGGCAGACGTGATTTATGCATGTGGACCTATGCCTATGCTTCGTGCACTCAAGGCTTACGCTGCAGAGCATGATATGGACTGCTTTATATCAATGGAGGAGCGCATGGCATGTGGAATCGGTGCATGCCTTGCGTGCGTATGCAAAACAAAGGACAAGGATGCCCACAGCAATGTAAACAACAAGCGTATATGCAAAGAGGGACCTGTTTTTGATGCGAAGGAGGTGGAGCTGTAATGAGTAATATGTCAGTAAATGTGGCCGGTGTTGAGTGGAAAAATCCTGTTACAGTTGCATCCGGCACATTCGGCTCCGGTGCAGAGTACAGCGAGTTTGTTGATTTAAACAGACTTGGTGCAGTCACTACAAAGGGTGTTGCGAATAAGCCGTGGGAGGGTAATCCTACACCGAGAGTAGCAGAGGTGTACGGCGGCATGCTCAATGCAGTCGGACTTCAAAATCCCGGCATCGAGCTTTTCTGCAAGAGGGATATTCCTTTTTTAAAGCAGTTTGATACAAGGATTGTGGTAAATGTCTGCGGTCATTCGCTTGACGAGTATCTTGATGTGGTAAAGCGTCTTGCGGATGAGCCTATTGATATGATGGAAATAAATATCTCATGCCCTAATGTTAAGGAGGGCGGAATTGCCTTCGGAACAGATCCAAAGGGTGTTGAGACAATCACAAGCGAGATTAAAAAATATGCAAAGCAGCCTGTTATCATGAAGCTTTCTCCAAATGTCACAAGTATTGCAGAGATAGCAAGGGCGGCAGAGGCCGGTGGAGCTGATGCGGTTTCGCTCATCAATACAATTACAGGTATGAAGATTGATATAAACAGAAGAAGCTTTGTGTTAGCAAACAAGACAGGCGGCATGAGCGGTCCGGCGGTTCATCCGGTTGCAGTGCGCATGGTTTACGAGACAGCACATGCAGTCAATATTCCGATTATCGGAATGGGCGGTATCACAAATGCTGCCGATGCTATAGAGATGATACTTGCCGGAGCTACGGCTGTTTCAGTCGGCACAGCAAACTTTGTAAATCCAAAGACCACAGAGCAGATAGTGGATGGCATCGCAGAGTATATGGACAGGTATGGAGTAAAGGATATTTCAGAGCTTGTCGGCGCGGTTGACAGATAGAGCATAAGGGATAGACGGAGGAGAAAATAATGATTCTGGCAGCAGAATACGTGCCTTCTATGTATGCCACAGTCTGGGCACTTGTTCCACCTGTTGTGGCTATAGTTCTGGCACTTATCACAAAAGAGGTCTACAGCTCATTATTCGTTGGAATAGTGATTGGCGGACTGTTTTATGGAAATGCATTTCAGCCGGGTTTTTCGGCTGAGAGAACAGTGCTTCACATATTCGAGGACGGACTTGTTGGAGTGCTATCGGATTCGTACAATGTGGGAATATTGATATTTTTAGTCGTGCTTGGTGTTATGGTGAGCATGATGAACAAGGCAGGCGGCTCGGCGGCCTTTGGAGAGTGGGCGAGTGAGCACATAAAGACAAGGATTGGTGCCCAGCTTTCAGCTATAATGCTTGGAGTACTCATATTTATAGATGATTACTTCAACTGTCTGACAGTAGGAAGTGTGATGCGCCCTGTCACCGACAAGCATCAGGTTTCAAGAGCAAAGCTTGCATATCTGATAGATGCCACAGCAGCGCCTGTATGCATCATTGCACCTATATCATCGTGGGCAGCCGCGGTTACCGGCTTTGTAAAGGGAGAGGATGGCTTTTCTGTTTTCATAAAGGCCATTCCATACAATTACTATGCACTCTTTACTATTATCGCTATGGTGACACTTGTTGTTTTACAGGTAGATTTCGGTCCGATGGCAAAGCATGAAGCCAATGCCCAAAAGGGTGATTTGTTTACCACAGGAGACAGGCCGTATGCGGAGGCAAAGCAGGATGTTATAAAGGGCAAGGGGAAGGTTATAGACCTTGTATTTCCTGTTCTTGTGCTCATAATAAGCTGCATCATCGGAATGATATACACAGGAGGCTTTTTTGACGGAACAGGCTTCGTTGATGCGTTTGCAGGCAGCGATGCTTCAATCGGTCTTATGCTTGGAAGCTTTTTTGCGTTGATAATCACCATATGCTTTTACTCAATCAGAAGGGTACTAAGCTTTACGGATTGCTGTAATTCAATCCCTGAGGGCTTTAAGGCGATGGTACCTGCAATACTTATACTGACCTTTGCATGGACACTAAAGACCATGACAGAGAGCCTTGGCGCCAAGGAATTTGTCGCAGGCTTAGTGGGAGGAGTATCGGGACCACTGCTTGGACTGTTCCCGGCAATCATATTCCTGGTGGGAGCCTTCCTTGCCTTTGCAACAGGAACCTCATGGGGCACCTTCGGTATACTCATACCGATAGTAGTAAATATCTTCTCGGGAACAAACCATACGATGATGATTATCTCAATCTCAGCGTGCATGGCAGGTGCAGTATGCGGAGACCACTGCTCACCGATATCTGATACCACCATCATGGCATCGGCAGGAGCTCAGTGCAACCACATGAATCATGTATCCACACAGCTTCCGTACGCTGTGCTTGTGGCAGCCATATCATGCCTGACCTACATCATAGCAGGCTTTGTCAGAAATCCGGTAGTACCGTTTATAATAGGAGTGTTTATCCTGATTGGAACATTTGTCGGAATCAAGTATATCACTAGAACCGATAAAGCAAATGAACAGGCAGAGTAGCCAAAATGAGTTCTATTTTTCACAGACCTTGTGTCTGCGAATGATAGAACTCTTTTTTAATAGTAAATTCTATATCGGCGTGTCTTCTCATGCTGCGCAGTCGTCTATCTGCTATCAATAAAATTTATAGCCCGCTAACAAATATTAATAACCCTAATTACATTTACAAAAATATCAATTAGTGGTAACATATCAATAACTTAGAAATCATATTTGATTGGTAGGAAATCCTGACCATACAAACTAAGCTCAAACTCATAACATACTCAAAACAAACATTAACAAAAAAGAGGTAATATCAATGGCAAAAATTGCAAAGCAGCTCACTGAGCTGATAGGTCACACTCCGCTTCTGGAGCTGACCAATTATGAAAAAGCCCTTGGGCTTGAAGCAAAAATCATAGCAAAGCTGGAGTATTTCAATCCACTTGGAAGTGTAAAGGACAGGGTGGCGGCAGCTATGATAGAACAGGGCATAAAGGATGGAAAGATAAATCAGGACACAATAATCATAGAGCCGACAAGTGGCAATACCGGAATCGGACTTGCATTTGTGGCAGCCTCAAAGGGACTTCACCTGATACTTATCATGCCTGATACCATGAGCGTTGAGAGAAGAAAAATCGTCACAGCGCTTGGTGCAGAGATAAAGCTCACACCGGGGCGTGAGGGCATGAAGGGTGCAATTGATGAGGCGCAGAGACTTAAAGAGCATTATGGCAATGCCTTTATTCCACAGCAGTTTGAGAATCAGGCCAATCCGGATATCCACAGAGCTACAACCGCTCAGGAAATCTGGGAGGATACAGATGGAAAGGTAGATATCTTTGTATCATCTGTCGGAACAGGCGGCACCTGTACAGGCACCGGGCTTGGATTAAGAGACCATAATCCTGATGTAAGGATAGTAGCTGTTGAACCAAAGAGCTCACCGGTACTCTCAGGCGGAAGACCGGGGCCTCACAAGATACAGGGAATCGGTGCAGGCTTTATTCCAAAGGTCATGCGCATGGATATAGTGGATGAGGTGATTCCGGTGGAGAATGAGGCCGCTTTTGACAAGGCAAGAGAGGTTGCAAAGAGCGACGGACTTCTCGTTGGCATATCCTCAGGAGCAGCAATATATGCGGCAACAGAGCTTGCGAAAAGACCTGAGAACAAGGGAAAGAATATCGTGGTGCTGCTTCCGGATACAGGAGAAAGATACCTGTCCACACCGCTTTTTACAGTAAACTAATGGCATATAAACTGACGGCATAAGCTTGCTTTGCCGGAAACTGTAACATGAAAAATGAGAAACATACATGAGAAACATACATAAATATACGGCAGCCCTGCTGTCGACAGTGATGATTCTGTCGCTTCTTCTGACAGGCTGCTCAGGCAGGAAGGATGACGGCACAGTCACCATAACCAATGTGTCGTATGATCCGACACGAGAGTTTTACGAGAAATACAACAAAATATTCGAGTCTTACTATGAGAGCGAGCACGGCAAAAAGATAAATGTGATTCAGTCACATGGCGGCTCGGGAGCACAGGCGCGCTCGGTTGTGGAGGGCTGTAATGCAGATGTTGTCACACTGGCACTTGAGCATGACATAGACCTGATACAAAATACCGGCTTAATTGATAAGGGCTGGATTGATGAGTTTTCTGACAGCTCGGCACCATACACATCAACAATCGTTTTACTTGTAAGAAAGAGCAATCCAAAGCATATAAGTGACTGGGATGACCTGGTGAAAAAGAATGTGGATGTGATTACGCCTGATCCAAAGAGTAGTGGCGGAGCCTGCTGGAATTTTCTTGCGGCGCTAAGCTATGCGAAGACAAATTATGACAGCCTGAAGGAACAGAAATCGTTTATGAAGAAGCTGTATGAAAATGTCACAATTATGGATTCGGGTGCGAGAGGCTCAACAACCACATTTGTGGAAAACGGTCAGGGAGATGTGCTCATAGCGTGGGAAAACGAGGCACTTACGACCATGGATTCATATCCGGGCAAGTATGAGATAGTGAATCCGTCAGTCAGCATCTTAGCGCAGCCCTCTGTTGCTATTGTGGATGACAATGCAAAGAGCAACGGAACACAAGAGGTAAGCAAAGAATACCTACAGTATCTATACAGTGATGAGGCACAGCAGCTGATTGGCGAAAGCGGCTACAGACCAACCAATCAGGATATATTAAACCGGTTTTCCGACAAGTTTGATTTAAATATCAGGCTTTGGAGCATAGAGGATTACGGCGGATGGAATGAAGCCTACAAGACATATTTTGATGATGGAGCAATGTTCGATGAAATATACGGCAACTGATAAAACAGCAAAAGAGAAAACTAAATCAAAGAACATAAAGACCAGAGTCATACCGGGCTACCATCTTTCGCTTGGAATAGTGGTCACGATGCTTTCAGTCATCGTTCTCATTCCGTTAGCATCAGTGCTTGTGTATTCGCTAAAGATATCGCCGGGCGATTTTGTGGCACTTATCATGAAGGAGAATGTGAGGAATGCCTTTATCACAAGCATCACCTCATCATTTATCGCAGCAATCGTAAATGTGGTATTTGGACTCATCGTGGCATGGACGCTTGTAAAGTACGATTTTCCCGGGAAATGGCTGCTTGACGGACTTATAGAGCTTCCGTTTGCACTGCCGACAGCGGTTGCGGGCATCACGCTCTCAAAGCTGTACTCAGGCACAGGCTTTTTTGGTAAGGGTCTTGGCAAGCTTGGAATAGATGTAGCTTACACACAGGCAGGAATAGTTGTGGCACTTGTTTTTGTAGGCATTCCCTTCGTAATAAGAGCTGTACAGCCGGTGCTTGAAAAGATGGATAATACATATGAGGAGGCCGCTTATATGCTTGGCGCCACACCCTCTAAGACATTTTTTAAGGTAATACTTCCGGAGCTTCGCCCGGCACTCTTAACAGGCTTTGGTCTTGCCTTTGCCAGAGGCATAGGAGAGTATGGAAGCGTCATCTACATATCAGGCAACAGCGCCAGACATAGGACTCAGGTGGTATCATACGTCATCATGCAGAAGCTTAGCTATATAGATTATGCTAGCGCGACTGCCATAGCACTTGTGATGCTTGTCATATCATTTTTACTGCTGCTATTTGTAAACATAGTGCAGGTTAAACAGTCACAGCGCACTAATTTGTTGTAGAAGGCTGCATATAAATTAAATGCGATGCACACAAACAGGAAAGGAGCACAATGCGATGACCGAACAGGTAAAGCTTGAAAGAAGAAAAAAGATTACAAAGATAATACTCGTCACTGTCACGGTGCTCTTCATATTTGTCATGCTTGTAGTTCCGCTTTTTTCTGTGATGGCAAGTGCCTTAAAGGAGGGGCTTGGATTCTATCTGAAAGCTATCTCCACAAGCTACGTGCTTTCAGCACTCAAGGTGACTTTGATAGCAACAGTTTTTGCGGTAGTTATAAACACCTTCTTTGGAATATGGACAGCGTGGCTGTTGACCAGGTTTTCGTTTAAAGGAAAGCAAGTGCTTGCAACACTTATTGATATACCGTTTTCTATTTCTCCGGTCATCGTAGGACTTGCGTATCTTATGACCTTCGGACGGCTTGGGTGGTTTTATCCGGTTATCAGATGGTTCAATGAGATATTCGGCACGAATGTGAGAATCACCTTTGCAATACCGGGAGTTGTGCTTGCTACGATATTTGTCACGTTTCCGTATGTGTCAAGGGAAATCATACCGGTGCTCAATGCAGAGGGAAAGGATGAGGAAGAAGCCGCAGCGCTGATGGGAGCATCCGGCTTTACGATATTTCGGAAAATAACACTTCCGCAGATGAAGTGGAGCCTGATTTATGGAATCATACTCTGTACGGCGAGAGCCCTCGGTGAGTTCGGTGCGGTAAATGCGCTCTCGAAGACAAGAGGCGAGACATTTACACTGCCGCTTGAGATTGATGCCTTGTATATGTCTGGCACAGACAGCTCGATAACATCGGCATTTGCTGTATCGTCGATACTGTTAATTATTGCATTAATCATTCTTTTTGCAAGAAATATAGTTGAGCATAAATTTAAGAAATTACACTGAGATATATTTGGAAAATATGATTTACACTAATAAAATCTGCTGCATGGGAAAAGCAGGAAGGAGATAACGTATATGTACGTTGAGATGAAAAATATATACAAAAAATACGGGGACTTCCTGGCATCCGATAATGTGAGCTTTGGAGTGGAAAAGGGAAAGCTTGTGGCGCTGCTTGGTCCGTCCGGCAGTGGCAAGACAACACTTCTTCGTATGATAGCAGGTCTTGAGACGCCAAATTCAGGTGACATATATATAGATGGAAAGCGAGTGAATGATATTCCGGCCTCGAAGAGAGGCATAGGCTTTGTGTTTCAGAACTATGCGCTGTTTAGATACATGACAATATACGACAATGTGGCATTTGGGCTGGAGCTTCAGAAGATGCCGAAAAAGCTCATAAAGGAGCGTGTTACAAAGCTTCTTGAGATGACAGGCTTGTCAGGGCTTGAAAAGAGATATCCGAATCAGCTTTCCGGAGGACAGCGTCAGAGAGTGGCATTTGCAAGGGCGCTGGCGCCGAATCCACAGGTGCTTTTACTGGATGAGCCATTTGCCGCGATAGATGCAAAGGTGCGAGGTGAGCTTCGTACCTGGCTGAAGGAGCTGGTCGAAAAGCTTGGAATCACAAGCATTTTCGTCACACATGACCAGGATGAGGCTGTTGAGGTGGCAGATGAAATCATTATCACAAACCACGGCACGATAGAGCAGATGGGTACACCTCTTGAGATATACAAGTCGCCTGATACACCTTTTGTGGCGCAGTTTATAGGACACACCACAGTCGTTGAAAACTATGACAGGCTAAAGGGTTTTGACAGGATAGAAAATGCCGAAAAGGCGGTAATCAGACCTGAGTTTATCAAGATATCAAAGAGTGGCAACTTAGACCGCTATCAGTCAGCGGCAGAGGAGGGCATCGTTACAGATGTGGTATTCAGAGGAAACAGGATGGATATCACAGTCAGCATAAACGGCATCGAGGTGGTCGGCGAGCGCTCACTTGAAAAGGACCTGATAGCAGTCGGCGAGAAAGTACATGTGCTGATTTACAGGCTGTATATATTTGATGAAGAGAAAACATACCTGATGGAAAACAGCGAGATGCAGGAGCAGGATGTATTCTACATTTAGATACAAGAATAGTCTAAAGCCTGTGATTGAAAGAGGAAGCAGAGGGAGATATATGAAGATAGAAAACAAAAAAATCCTACACACGGACATCCTCATAATAGGAGGTGGCACGGCGGGCTGTTATGCAGCGCTCACCATCCGTGAGAAATCGGATTATTCGATTATAATTGCAGAGAAAGCGAACATAAAGCGAAGCGGATGCCTTGCAGCAGGTGTCAATGCGATAAATGCATACATAGTAAAGGGCAGAAAGCCTGAGGACTATGTAGACTACGCAAAAAAGGATGCTGACGGCATAGTAAGGGAAGACTTACTCATGACTATGTCAGAGGGCTTAAACCGTGTGACGGACAAGATGGAAAAGCTTGGACTTGTCATATTAAAGGATGAAAACGGTGAGTATGTAGCCAGAGGAAACCGTAATATCAAGATAAACGGCGAGAACATGAAGCCGCTTTTGGCAGAAGCTGTATCAAAGCTTACGGACTGTACAGTGATAAACAGAATCAATATCACGGACTATATAGTTGAGAACAACACCATAAAGGGTGCATACGGATTTTCAATCGAGGATGCGACAGCCTATGAAATCAGGGCTAAAAAGGTACTCTGTGCTACAGGCGGAGCGGCCGGTTTATACAGACCAAATAATCCGGGCTTTTCAAGGCACAAGATGTGGTATCCGCCGTTTAATACAGGCGCAGGATATGCGATGGGCATAAGAAGCGGAGCTGAGATGACCACCTTTGAGATGAGATTTATCGCACTCAGATGCAAGGACACAATCGCACCGACAGGAACAATTGCACAGGGAGTCGGGGCAAAGCAGGTCAATTCACTTGGAGAGGTTTACGAGACAAAATACGGCCTCACCACATCAGAGCGTGTATACGGAACGGTCATGGAAAATCTCGAGGGAAGAGGTCCTTGCTACTTAAGGACAGAGGGCATCTCTCCACAGCAGGATGAGTCATTAAGAAAGGCATATCTCAACATGGCACCAAGCCAGACACTCAAGTGGGTGGAGGCAGGTAAGAATCCAAGTGAGCAGAATGTGGAGATAGAGGGCACCGAGCCGTATATCGTAGGTGGGCACACAGCGAGCGGCTACTGGGTAAATACCGAGCGTGAGACTACAATCCACGGACTTTATGCCGCTGGAGATGTGGCAGGAGGATGTCCACAGAAATACGTTACAGGAGCCATGGTAGAGGGGGAAATCGCTGCGATAGATATGGTTTCAAAGCTAGATGCAGATACCTCCGATGGAAGTCCTGACACATCGGCATTTGATGAGAAAAAGGCGCTTGACGCAAAAGCTTCAGAGTACGACCATTTCCTCACTGAAAGGTCTCAGATGTTTACAACAGAGGCTATCGAGGAAGCCATGCAGAAGGTCATGGACAACTACGCAGGCGGTATTTCCACACATTATCAGTTCAACGGCAAGCAGCTTGCCCTGGCAAAGGAAAAGATAAATCATCTGATAGAGCTGACCGGTGATTTATATGCATCGGATATGCATGAGCTTATGTTCATATATGAGCTTAAGGAGAGGCTTACGGTATGTCTTTCGGTCATAGCACATCTTGGTGCGAGAAAGGAGACCAGATGGCACAGCTTTGCCGAGAATCTGGATTATCCCGACAAGAGTGATGACTGGATGAAATACGTCAATTCCAGATACGAAAACGGGCAGCTTCATATGATTTACAGAGAGCTTGTCGGAAGGGAGGCGCGTTATGAGCATAATGATTGATAAAGCAAAGTGTAAGGGCTGTGGCATGTGTACAAGTGTATGCCCCGGAAGCCTGATATATCAGGACTCAGAGCAAAAAGCCTTTATCAAATATCCTAAGGACTGCTGGGGCTGTGCCTCATGCATCAAGGAATGCCATTTTGGCGCTATTGCTCTTTATCTTGGAGCAGACATAGGAGGCATGGGAAGTCTCATGACAGTAAAAAGCACACCGGACACGCTGACCTGGGATATCAAAAAGCGCGACGGAAGCAAGGAAGAGATTCTTATCAACAAGAAGGAATCCAATAAATATTAAAGAAAAGGATGGTAACAGACATGGGTGAATTATCACATCTTGACGAACTCGAAGCAGAGGCAATATACATAATACGTGAAGTAGCCGCAGAGTGCGAGAAGCCGGTTATGTTGTACTCAATTGGAAAGGACAGCTCGGTAATGCTTCATCTTGCAATGAAGGCATTTTATCCGGAGAAGCCGCCATTTCCGTTTTTACATGTAAATACAACTTGGAAATTCCATGAGATGATAGAATTCAGAGATCGCATTGCTAAGGAAAAGGGCATCGAGATGCTTGAATATATAAATCAGGATGGCGTAAAGCAGGGCATCAATCCATTTGACCACGGCTCAGCATACACAGATATCATGAAGACACAGGCGCTCAAGCAGGCGCTCGACAAATACGGCTTTACGGCGGCGTTTGGCGGCGGCCGAAGAGACGAGGAGAAATCAAGAGCCAAGGAGCGAATCTTCTCCTTCAGAAATGAAAACCATGCATGGGATCCAAAGAACCAGCGCCCGGAGATGTGGAAGCTCTACAACTCCAGAATCAAAAAGGGCCAGGAGGTGCGAGTTTTCCCACTGTCAAACTGGACAGAGAAGGATATCTGGCAGTATATAAAGAGAGAGAATATCGAGATTCCTTCACTTTACTTTGCAAAGGAAAGACCTGTTGTATACAGAGACGGCAACATCATCATGGTAGATGACGACAGAATGAAGCTTCGTCCGGGTGAGAAAATCCAGATGAAGAGTGTACGTTTCAGAACTCTCGGCTGCTATCCACTGACAGGTGGTGTGGAGTCGACAGCGGATACACTTGATGAGATTATTGATGAGACACTCAGTGCTGTTTCCTCAGAGAGAACCACCCGTGTCATAGACAACGAGGCGGCAGGCAGCATGGAAAGAAGAAAGAGGGAGGGATATTTCTAAAATGAGCGGATTACTTAAATTTATTACATGCGGAAGCGTGGACGACGGAAAATCAACTCTGATCGGACATATATTATACGATTCAAAGCTGCTCTATGCAGATCAGGAAAAGGCATTGGAGCTTGACAGTAAGGTCGGAAGCCGTGGCGGCGCCATCGACTATTCACTCCTCCTCGACGGACTGATGGCAGAGAGAGAGCAGGGAATCACAATCGATGTGGCTTATCGTTACTTCACAACAGATAAGAGAAGCTTTATCGTGGCAGATACACCGGGCCATGAGGAGTACACAAGAAACATGGCTGTAGGTGCATCTTTTGCAGACCTTGCGGTAATTTTAATAGATGCAAAGCAGGGCGTATTGGTTCAGACAAGAAGACACGCAAGAATCTGCGCGCTCATGGGAATCAACTACTTTGTATTTGCTGTAAACAAGATGGATCTTGTAGGCTACGACGAGAAGCGCTTCGATGAAATCACAAAGCAGATTGTTGAGCTTACAAAGGAGCTTGAACTCAAAAATGTAGTAATCATTCCTGTTTCTGCAACAGAGGGTGACAATGTCACAACAAAGTCTGAGAATATCCCATGGTACAAGGGACCGGCTCTTTTATCATACCTTGAGGATGTTGACATAAAGGATGAGAACGAGGAAGAGGGCTTTTACATGCCTGTACAGAGAGTCTGCCGTCCTGACCACACCTTCCGTGGCTTCCAGGGCCAGATAGAGGCCGGAGAGGTAAAGGTGGGCGATGAAATTACCACACTGCCAAGCAATGAGACAGCCCATGTAAAGAGCATCCATGTGGGTGATAAGCTAAGCGATAGTGCATTTACAGGCCAGCCGGTTACAATCCAGCTCGACAGAGAGGTGGACGTATCAAGAGGCTGCGTGCTCACAATCGGTTCAGGAGCAAAGGTTGCTTCATCTATCACAGCTACAATACTCTGGATGGATGACGATGAGCTCTTTAAGGGAAAGAATTTCTTCTTCAAGCTTGGTACCAAGTCAATACCGGGCATCGTAACAGAGATAGAGCATACCATCGATGTGAACACGGGTGAGGAAAAGCCTGCCGATAAGCTCAAAAAGAACGAGATAGCAGTTGTAAAGATTGCATTCTCGGACAAGATAGTCTGCGATAAGTTCAAAAATCACAAGACACTCGGTGAGTTTATCTTAATCGACCGTGTGACCGATATGACATCTGCCTGTGGTGTGGTTGAAGAGGTACACACAGAGGAAAGCGGCCTCTATGAGGGCAGAGTAGACAGAAACGTAAGAGCTGCAATCAAGGGTCAGAAGGCAATCACCGCCGTATTCGTAGACGGAGTGGATGGTGTAAACCGTGGCTTTGTGGAGGATGTCGAGAAAGCCTTAAATATAGACGGACGCCATACTTATCTCTATGCACCAAAGGAGGGTGAGGACTTCGTAAATGTAGTCAAGCACCTAAGCCATGCAGGAATACTTGTACTTCTGCTCATCAGCCAAAAGCAGGAGAAGGAGCTTGAAGCTGACAAAGTTGAGTTCACAAAGGACTGGAACAAAAACGGCAGAGATGTGGACAAGGCTGCGGAGTTTATCAAAAAGCAGTCAGTATATGACGGTGTGATCGTAAACACAAGTGAGTATATCTAATAAAAAGGGTACTTGATTTCTCAAGTACCCTCATGTATAATCTACTTAGAAAGTGAATCGGATATGACTCCGATTTGCCCTCAGTTAAGGCTGTGAAATAGCATTCACTTTAGGCGGTGGGATGCTATTTTTTTTGTCTTTATGGTTATCTATGTAAGATAGAGCCGCAAAAACAACTAATATTTCCACGTTGAAAAGCACGCCCCAATGTGGTAAAATTGACAAAGATAATTTAAAGAAAAACACACAGGAGGATTAACATACAATGGAAAGCTATAAGAGCGAATTTATAGACTTTATGGTGGAGAGTGACGTGCTGAAATTTGGTGATTTCACATTAAAGAGCGGCCGTAAATCACCATTTTTCATGAATGCGGGAGCATATGTGACAGGCTCACAGCTTAAGAGACTCGGAGAGTACTACGCAAAGGCAATCCATGCAAACTACGGTGATGACTTTGATGTATTATTCGGACCTGCATACAAGGGAATTCCGCTTGCAGTGGTAACAGCCATCGCATACCATGAGCTCTATGGCAAAGAGGTGCGCTACTGCTCAGACAGAAAAGAGGCAAAGGATCACGGTGCAGACAAGGGAGGTTTCCTTGGAAGCAAGCTTAAGGATGGCGACAGAGTAGTCATGATAGAGGATGTCACCACATCAGGCAAATCAATGGAGGAGACAGTACCAAAGGTAAGAGAGGCTGCTGATGTCACAATCGTAGGCCTTATGGTGAGCCTTAACAGAATGGAAGTCGGACAGGGCGGCAAAGTGAGTGCGCTTGACGAAATCCATGAGAAGTACGGCTTTGAGGGCAAGGCAATCGTCACAATGGCAGAGGTCACAGAGTATCTCTACAACAGAGAGCATGATGGCAGAGTAGTCATTGATGACACAATCAAAGCAGCAATAGACGAGTACTATAAGCAGTACGGCTGCAAATAGGAGAATATAAATTGCATAGCAGAAGAAAACGTAACAGGTATAAGTTTACGGAAAAGAAGCAATCTAAGAAGGGGATAGCTGCACTTGTTGTGGCTATCCTCATAGAGATTATATATATAGTTTTTTTGAATACAGCAATCAGAACAAATGGCGGATTATCCATGTATTTTGGAAGCGTCGGAATACTGATGTTAGGCGCATCAATAGCCGATTTTGTATTTGCTGTCAGCAGCCTTTTTGATGAAAAAGCATTCATGACATTTCCGAGGTTAGCAGTGTTTTTTGCGCTTATCACAGTGATTAGCTGGGGTGGAACGTATGTTGTCGGCTTTATAATTTAGCGCATTTGTAACTATTCAGTACAGAAATATGCGGTACCGCATATTTCGTAAGAAAACGTATATTATGTAGGAGCAAGCGCCCATCAGCGCAGCTGATTCTAATGTGCTTGCGGCTCGCAACTGTGAAGGTACTGAACAGTTACGTGCATTATATCAATAGTGCGATAAAACTGTCATGAACATTTGAATTATAAAATAGAAAGATTATAGGGATATATGAGTTATAAAGAGATTTATGAGCTCTCCAATGAGCTTTACGCAGAGCGATTAGAGCTTGTGGAGGAGCGTATAGAGCAGATCGTCAGAGAACCTGCGACAGAGCCGGCTTTTGCAGATTATTTCAGAAGTGCGGCAAAGTGCATCAACACTATTAAGAACCATAGTGCAGATAAGGAATTTAACGATTTATTCTATTCACAGTTTGATAAAGAAAATTACGAGAAAAGCTATGCCAACCCGGCATATGCCGTAAAGGTGCTCGGAGATGAGTATGGTCAGCTTTTATCGGCTGTATATGCAAAAATTGCCGGAAGCATCACGCATATCTTTCAGGGAGATATAAAATATCTCTGCATTTATGCAGAGCTTATTGTAGAGCTTTACAATTATTTTGAGAATGCCAATGAGCTGAGTCCTGATGAGATAAGGGGATGTATATATTCGTTCATGCATGATTATGAGGAGATTTTTGCAGAGGATGACAACGGAGCACTTCTTGACCCGGCATATGATTACTATACAGAGCTTGTAAATGAGGCAGATTTGTCAAATGATGATTATCTGTATTCCTACGGACTGTATGTCGGAGAGAATGAGCGCGCCGGCAGAGCACATCTGGCTTCATTTTCAGATGAAGAGATACAGGCCATGGCAGATACCTATACGGAAGGATACCGCATTGGCTTTATTATCTGCAACAAGGATATCTCAAAGAAGTCGGTGGTTCAGGTGATTTATCCGCTTGGCTTTGAGCGTATGATAAGAGCAGCATTAAAGAATTTTGAGAAAATGGGCATGAAGCCTGCCATGAGACCATTTTCCACATCGGTCAATAAGCAGTTTGACTATGACCACAAGGAGGATATGGCACTGTGGCTTGACAAGGCATATGTGGAGTATCGTCTTGAGTGCATGCACAATGCACTTGAGAGAATGAAGGATGTAGCATGCAAATGTGGAGGACCGGCTGTCATAGAGATATTTGGAGAGGAGCCGTTTGCTCCGGTTTCAAAGAAGGAGGCTGCGCACTTTAATGATGAGCAGCAGAAGCTTGTAGTCCATATGACAGGTGTGCGCTCACAGTATATGAACAGCTATATCCACAGCGAGGACAGAAGCTTTACGATTATTGCCTATCCGTGTGCTGCAATCGGACCTGATTATAAGGAGATTTTTACGGAGACTGTAAAGATTAATACTCTTGATTATGCACTCTACAGGGATATGCAGCAGAAAATCATAGATGTGCTTGATACGGCAGACAGGGTGCATATCGTCGGTACAAACGGCAACAGGACAGATTTGTATGTCAAGATTCATGAGCTTAAGGAGCCTTCAAAGGAGACAGCCTTTGAAAACTGTGTGGCTGATGTAAATATCCCTGTCGGAGAGGTGTTTACTTCACCGGTGTTAGAGGGCACAAACGGCAAGCTGCATGTCAGTCAGGTATATCTCAATGAGCTTAATTTCCTTAATCTGGAAATCGACTTTAAGGATGGCATGATTGATAAATATACATGCACCAATTTTGAGGAGGAGGAAGAAAACAGAAAGTATATATCAGACAATGTGCTTTTCCATCACGACACACTGCCTATGGGTGAGTTTGCCATAGGCACCAATACTACAGCCTACCGTATGGCGAGAGTATACGATATCGCGGCAAAGATGCCTATTCTCATCGCAGAGAAGACAGGACCGCACTTTGCAGTGGGTGATACCTGCTACACATATGATGAGGACAATATGACATATAACCCTGACGGAAAGGCAATCATTGCCAGGGACAATTCAGTTTCCATCCGCAGAAAAGAGGATATATCAAAGGCATATTTCAACTGTCACACGGATATCACAATACCGTATGATGAGCTTGGAGCCATCACAGTTATTCGACACGATGGCTCAACATGTGATATAATAAGAGATGGCAGATTTGTGCTTGAGGGCGTAGAAGAGTTGAACAAACCGCTCGATACGCTTGATGCAGAAAGCAAATAATTATTAGACATATAAGGAGGATAAAATGGCAAAAGTTGGAATAGTTATGGGCAGTGACTCAGATTTAAAGGTGATGAGTAAGGCAGCAGATATGCTTGAGGAGCTCGGCATAGAGTATGAGCTTACCATTATCTCGGCGCACCGTGAGCCGGATGAGCTTATTGAGTGGACAAGAGGCGCTTGTGATAGAGATGTAAAGGTAATAATAGCAGGAGCGGGAATGGCGGCAGCCCTTCCGGGCATGTGTGCAGCGCTTTTTGCCCTTCCTGTTATCGGAGTACCGCTTTCAGGAAAGAATCTGGATGGAATGGATGCAGTGTTCTCAATCATGCAGATGCCACCTGGAGTGCCTGTTGCCACAGTTGCAATTGACGGTGCGAAAAATGCAGCAATCCTTGCAGCAAAGATACTTGCAGCAGGTGATGATGCTATTCTTGAGAAAATCAAAAAGTATACAGCAGATATGAAGGCTCAGGTTGTAGCAAAGGATGCGAAACTGAAACAGGTTGGATATAAGCAGTATCTTGCTGAGAAATAGATTGTATTGTCATCTATAGGAGGGTTTTTATGGGTATATTGCAAAAGGCAGACAGATGTATGGATGAGGCAGTAGCCTTATTTGGCGAGAATAAGCTTTTTTTGGCAGAGAAGAAGGCACAGGAGACAGCCAATCTTTATAAGAGCTGTGGCGCATATGAGCAGATGGCAAAGACTGTCAATTTTATGGGAGTAATATATGCATCCATTGGAGATGTAAGCATGTCGATTGACTGCTACTTAGAGGCTATGGATGTAGCTGTGGAGCAGGGCTCAACTGAGATAATCATGCTTGTAAACAATAATATCGGCTCACTTTATATGGAGCTTGGATTGTATGAGAAGGCTGTCAGATATTTTAACGAAGCACTGGAGCTGTGCAAGCCACCGCTGCATGGAGAGAGGGATAACTATTATCAGGAGCTTCTCATGCTTCATCTGAATCTGTGCATATCATACACAGGAATTAATGAGTTTGAAAAGGCAGAAAAGCATCTTTCTGACGCGATACTCTTTAATGAGATAGCTGGCAGCGCTAAAAACAGATTTCTGATAGACATGTCACAGGCACATTTGCTATGGAAAATGGGAAATGAGGATGAGGTCAGAGATCATGTGGAAGAGCTGGTTGAGGGTGCGATAAACAATATCAATTCTGCCGATTATGTGCTTGAGATACTAAGCCTTTGCAATTTGTTTATGAATATGGGGGAGTTCGATGCATGGAAAAAGGTTATTGTGGAGTATGAAAGATTTGCCAATGATACGCAAAATCTGTTTTTCCAGAAGACCTGTGTCAAGATGTGGATGAAATATGAGAGCGCCATGGGTGATACAGAGGCGTACAACAAGCTGTGCGTATATTACGCAAATCTCCACTCTATGCAGGTGAAGGAGCAGATAAAGCGTCTTGGTGATATAATCGACCTTAAGCTTCAGATTCAGGAGACTGAGTATGAGCGCCGTAAGGCAGTCAGACTCAACTACACAGATATGATTACAGGCATGGGCAATAAGTTCAAGATGCGAAACGATTTTGAAAAGCTTGTGAGCAAAAATCAGGATTCAGATGGTGCAGGAATCACGTTTGGAGTAGTAGATATAGATTTCTTCAAGTCATTTAACAGAAACAGTGTCAGAGTCACCGGTGAAGCAGTGCTAAAAGAAGTGTCATCCATAATAAATGAGAGCATCAAAGATAAGGGAATGGGGTATCATTTCTATGGTGATGAATTCTACATAATCCTGCAGGAAACGGATGAGGATATCATTAAAAATATAGCCGAGCATATAAGACTTGAGCTTGCCAAAAAACAGATACTTCATGAGAGCTCTAAGGTGGATGAGTATCTGACTGTATCACAGGCATATGTTATCGCCCCGGATGTAAAGGTGCCGGATGAGTTTTCTAGGCTGTTTAAGATGGTGGATGAAGTGCTCAATGATGTGAAGGAAAAGGGCAGAAATGCATATAAGATAGTCTGATGCATTAAGCGTATAAGACAACTATAAAATGACACGCAGCCGTAAAACGTTGCGTGTCATTTTTGATGGATCTATATATACAGTTATAGTTATATTTGTACTTATGCTTATATTTATATTTATATTTGTACTTGTACTTAATAGTTATATTTGTACTTATACTTTTATATGGCTATATTGTCTCATTTATATTCCGGATATAACAATATCAGTGCCTGCCTTCTCATATATATCTGCTGTCTCAGGTGAGATACCGGAGTCGGTGATTACCATATTGATGTCATCAAGCGATGCATAGCTTGATATGGATGTGGTATCAAACTTGGTGTGGTCTACAAGAGCCACAGTTTTAGCGGAGGCCTTGATACACATGCGCTTCAAATCAGCCTCGTATATACTGAAATCAGTCAGTCCGTCTTCTACAGAGAAGCCTCTTGCTGACACGAACGCGATATCTGTGTGTATCTTTTTGAGTAAATCAGCGCCAAGCAGTCCTTCTATGGAAGCGGATGCACTGGTTACGATACCGCCTGTCAGGATGACTGTGACACCGGGGATATCCTTTAGCTCTAAAGCCAGATTGATGCCATTGGTGATGACGGTCAGCTCTGTAAAGCCTGAAAGCTTCATGCCGAGAGTGTAGGCTGTGGAGCTGGCATCAAGGAAGATACACATATGGTCGCCCACGAGCTTTATCGCCTCGTTTGCAATCTCCTCCTTGGCCTCCTTGTTTTCCAGAGCGCGGTCATGGAACAGATAGGCCCTCGAGGTTAAATCAGTCATGTCATGGGTTTTATCCTTGTAGATAGCACCGCCGTGAGTCTTTGTCAGAAGCTTTTCCTTATCCATCTGGTTTAAATCTGTTCTTATAGTAGTGGTCGATACACCAAGCAGTTCGCTGAGCTCATTGGTGGTGGCCTTGCGATTTTCTTTTAAATAATCGAGAATCTTTTGTTGTCTTTCTAATTGCAGCATAGATTTTCCTCTTTCTTTTGATTTCTGTTGTATTTTTACGTACATATTTCTATCACAAAGCATTGCATAAATATATAATAACTCAAATAAGTAAATAAAGCCAGTATTTTCAATTATTTATGTTTGCTTTTGTTTGGCGATATTTAATTACACTTATTTTTACTTTTATTTGCTTTTACTATTGCATTTATGCTTTTGAAGTGTTATATTTATATCATCAAATAAAAGCAAACGCAAATCATATAAGATGGAGGTATTATTAAATGAAGTTTTTCGTAGATACAGCAAATGTCGAGGACATTAAGAAAGCAAACGATATGGGAGTCATCTGTGGAGTTACAACAAACCCTTCACTCATCGCAAAAGAGGGCAGAGACTTCAATGAGGTAATTAAAGAAATCACATCTATCGTTGACGGACCGATAAGCGGAGAGGTAAAAGCCACAACAGTTGATGCAGAGGGCATGATAAAAGAAGGACGTGAAATCGCAGCTATCCATCCAAACATGGTAGTTAAGATTCCTATGACAGTTGAGGGACTTAAGGCTGTCAAGGTGCTTTCATCAGAGGGCATCAAGACAAACGTTACTCTTATTTTTTCAGCAAATCAGGCAATTCTTGCTGCAAATGCAGGTGCTACATATGTTTCACCTTTCCTTGGCAGACTTGATGATATCAGCCAGCCGGGCATTGAGCTGATCAGACAGATTTCAGAGATTTTTGATATCTATGGATATGATACAGAGATTATTGCAGCTTCAATCAGAAACCCGATTCATGTCACAGACTGTGCACTTGCAGGAGCTGATATCGCAACAATTCCTTACAAGGTTATCGAGCAGATGACAAAGCACCCACTTACAGATCAGGGAATCGAGAAGTTCCAGGCTGATTACAGAGCCGTATTTGGGGATTAGATATTATAAACCAAAGACAGGTATAAATATTTTATTTTATGTCATAGATTTAACAGGAGAACAAAATGAACAAATTAGAGCTTCAGATTACAGCAAATGAAGTCAGGAAGGGTATCGTCACGGCTGTGCATTCTGCAAAGGCGGGACATCCGGGCGGCTCACTTTCTGCAGCAGATATATTTACATATCTGTATTTTGAGGAGATGAACATTGATCCAAAGAATCCTAAAAAGCCGGATAGAGACCGTTTTGTGCTTTCAAAGGGACACACTGCTCCGGGACTTTACTCTACACTTGCGCAGAGAGGCTATTTTCCGGTTGAGGATTTAAAGACACTCAGACATCTGGGATCATATTTACAGGGACATCCTGACATGAAGCATATCCCGGGTGTGGATATGTCGAGCGGTTCGCTCGGACAGGGCATTTCTGCGGCAGTGGGCATGGCACTTTCTGCAAAGCTTACAAATGATGATTACAGAGTATATACACTTCTCGGCGATGGCGAGATTCAGGAGGGACAGGTCTGGGAGGCTGCCATGTTTGCGGGCTTCAGAAAGCTTGATAACCTTGTTGTTATAGTTGATAACAACGGACTTCAGATTGATGGACCAGTGGATCAGGTGTGCTCACCATATCCTATTGGTGAGAAATTCAAGGCATTTAATTTCCATGTGATTGATCTGAAGGATGGAAATGACATGGATCAGATTGCTGACGCATTTAAAGAGGCAAGAAATACAAAGGGTATGCCGACGGCAATTATAGCACATACCGTAAAGGGCAAGGGTGTTTCATTTATGGAAAATCAGGTCGGCTGGCATGGCAAGGCTCCTAATGATGAGGAGTATGCAGTTGCCATGGAGGATCTGAGAAAGGAAGGTGAAGCATTATGTCAGAAGTAAAGAAAATCGCCACACGTGTCAGCTACGGAAATGCACTTGTAGAGCTTGCAAAGGAGCACGATGACGTATATGTTCTTGATGCTGACCTTGCGGCTGCCACACAGACAGCCATTTTCAAAAAGGAATTTCCGGATCGTCACATAGACTGTGGTATCGCAGAGTGCAATATGATGGGTATCGCTGCAGGAATCGCAGCAACGGGAAAGGTGCCTTTTGCCAGTTCATTTGCCATGTTTGCGGCAGGTCGTGCGTTTGAGCAGGTGAGAAACTCTATTGGATATCCTCATCTCAATGTGAAAATCGGTGCGACACACGCAGGTATTTCGGTAGGAGAGGATGGAGCTACCCACCAGTGCAACGAGGATATTGCACTCATGAGAGCAATTCCAGGCATGGTTGTAATAAACCCAAGTGATGATATAGAGGCAAAAGCCGCCGTAAAGGCAGCTTATGAGCATGAGGGCCCTGTATACATGAGGTTTGGCCGTCTTGCAACACCGATAATAAATGACAATGCAGAGTATAAATTTGAAATCGGAAAGGGTGTTACACTCCGTGAGGGAACGGATGTAGCTATCATAGCTACCGGTTTGTGCGTGGCAGAGTCACTTGCGGCGGCAGAAAAGCTTGCAGCAGATGGCGTAAATGCAAAGGTAATAAATATACATACCATCAAGCCTCTGGATGAGGAGCTTATTGTAGCCGCAGCAAAGGAATGCGGCAGGGTGGTTACTGTGGAGGAGCACTCTGTAATAGGAGGACTTGGAGCCGCGGTATGTGAGACACTTTCGCGCAAGGCTCCAACACCGGTAAAGACAATAGGCATACAGGACTGCTTTGGTGAGTCAGGTCCTGCTGTATCTTTGCTTAAGAAATACGGATTGGATGCAGAGGGCATTTATGCATCAGTGAAGGATTTTTTATAAGTATTTAAAATAGTTTGGTTTTATGATTTTTCATATTTTCCCTAATATAATAATAAACTAATAAAAGAAAGGACAACCGTATCCCGGCTGTCCTTTCTTCTACTTTGTATACATATAAAAACTTTAATGTTTTAATTAGTGTAAAATAATTTAATAAAATTTAAAATATATATTGTGTTATAGGTTTTTATCTGATATATTAAAGCTATAAATGCTGGGCGAGCGTAACTATTAATTTGATACATATATATGTATCAGCTTAAATGAAACATGTGATTTATTCACAGGGAGGAAATCATGATAAGGAATGGAAAGAAGAAGGCCATTTCGTGTGCACTCGTCGCAGCTATGTCGGTAGGGCTTGTGGCGTGTGGAACAACAAGCTATGACTTTAAGGTCAGCTACGATGGAATAAAAACAGGGGATGTTTCATCGAAAGTATCGGTTCATGATCCGTCAATACTTAAGGCGGATGGTGAATACTATATCTTTGGTTCCCATATGTCTGCAGCAAAAAGCAGTGACCTGTTAAACTGGGAAAAGGTTGCTGATGGATACTCAAAGAAAAATCCTGTATACGGACAGATATATGATGTGGCAGATGAAGCCTTTGCGTATTCTGGAAGCAAGAACTCATTGATAAAGACGGATGATAAACAGGTGCATGTGTGGGCACCGGATGTAATCTACAATGAGACAACAGGACTTTACTACATGTATTATTGTACGACATCCACATGGAATGCATCAAATCTGTGCTATGGCACATCAACAACACCTGAGGGACCGTATGAATGGCAGGGGGCTTTGATATACTCAGGCTTCAACAGAAAGACGATTTCAGGTACAGATGTGCTTGACTATGTGGATGAGGACTATGCTTACAAGAACTATATCAAGGGGGCGCAGTACAATTATGAGGACTATCCGAATGCGATAGATCCGACTGTGTTTTATGATGCGGATGGCAGAATGTGGATGGTATATGGTTCATGGAGCGGCGGAATATTTTTGTTGGAAATTGACAAGACAACAGGACTTGTTATCCATCCTGAAGCAGATAAAGCAAACAATGTGGATCCGTATTATGGAAAGCGTCTTTTGGGAGGCGGCCATATTTCGATTGAGGGACCGTATATCATGTATGATGAGGCAAGCGGTTATTATTATCTGTTTGTGTCGTATGGCGCTCTGACAAGCAATGGAGGCTATCAGGTCAGAGTGTTCCGCTCAAAGACAGTCGATGGTGAATATGTGGATATGAATGGCAAATATCCTGAAAAAAGTGCACAACACCAGAATTTCGGACTGAAGCTCACAGGCAACTATAAGCTTCCGAGTCTTGAAAAAGCATATATGGCAACGGGGCATAATTCGGCCTTTGTGGATGATGACGGCAGGATGTATCTGGTTTATCATACCAGATTTAACGACAATGGAGAGGGTCATTCACCGAGAGTACATCAGATGCTTGTGAATGAGGATGGCTGGCCATGTGAGCTGCCTTATCAGACACAGGGGGAGACTGTTAATAAGGACGGCTACGACACAGATGATATTATCGGACGATACTATGTTATAAACCAGGGAACGGCAATAGATTCAAAAATTGCAAATCCGGTGATTCTTTATCTTGAAAAAAACGGAAAGGTAAAGGGAGAAAAGTCAGAGGGTACCTGGGAATGCAAGGATGGCTCATACTATATGAATATCACTATAGACGGTAAAAAATACTCCGGTGTGTTCTGTCAAATGAAGGATGAGGCCGGAAGTGATGTGATGACTTTTTCAGCCGTTGGTGAAAATAAGAGTGTCTGGGGCGTGAAATATTTATAGTTACGTTTCAAATTAGGCAGATATGTAAATAGTTAGATAGTTAGACAGATAATAACAATATTAGAATAGACGGAGAAAAATATGGATAATACATTAAAATATAATAAACCATGGATACTGCAGAGAGCAGATCCATATGTATACAGACATACAGACGGAGCATATTACTTTACAGCGTCAGTGCCAGAGTACGACAGGATTGTACTTAGAAAATCAGATACGCTTGCTGGACTTGAGACAGCGGATGAGACTGAAATCTGGCACAAGCATGAGAGTGGACCGCAGAGCATACATATATGGGCACCGGAGCTTCATTATCTGTTTGGAAAATGGTATATCTACTATGCAGGCGGTGATAAGGATGATATCTGGGCAATAAGGCCGTATGTATTGGAATGTCAGGGGGATGACCCGGTTAATGATAACTGGATTGAGAAAGGCAAGATGCAAAGAGCAGACGGGGATGAGTTTTCGTTTGAAGCATTTTCACTTGATGCAACAGTTTTTGAAGTAAATAATGTGTGGTACTATATCTGGGCAGAAAAGGTCGGAGTGGGAAAGCAGATTTCAAATCTGTATATAGCACGCATGAAAAACGGATACACACTTGATACTGTACAGGTGCTTTTGACCACACCTGATTATGATTGGGAAAGGTACGGCTTCTGGGTGAATGAGGGCCCGGCAGTTTTAAAACGAAATGGCAAGGTATTTGTTACATTTTCAGCCAGTGATACGGGAATACATTATTGTGTTGGACTTTTGACTGCAGATGAAAGCTCAGACCTGCTTGACCCGCGTTCGTGGGAAAAGGATCGTTATCCGGTGCTTCGCTCTGATGAGGCAGCAGGAGTTTACGGACCCGGACACAATTCGTTTACCGTAGATGAAAACGGTGATGACATAATGGTATACCATGCAAGAACGGAGACTGAAATTGTGGGAAATCCACTGTATAATCCAAATCGTCATGCAATGCTCATGCGGTTTGGATGGAAGGATGGACGTCCTGTGTTTTCGTATAACTGATAAGGCAAAAGAAAGGGGACATCACATGGAACTGATATGTAAGAAGTGTCTGCTTAGAGAAATGGCAGAGGCCGACGCAGCAATGATAAAAAAATATGTTGATGCGATAAAGGGCGAAGACAGAGTGCCGGAAAAAGAGTATGAGGCAAGGCTTGCAGTGTGCAAGGCGTGTGACAGGCTTAATGCCGGAACTTGTAATGCATGCGGCTGTTATGTGGAGCTTAGGGCACTTACAGGTGTTTCGCACTGTCCTCATAAAAAGTGGTAGTACAAATAAAATAATAACAAAATGACTGCGGTTTTGATTTCCGCAGTCATTTTATTATTATTTAGTGGTTTTTTCAGCGTCAAGAGGGGCATAATTGATGGATACAACAATGTCCTGATCGTAGTTACCGAAGCTTTTTCCGAATATTGTGAGTCCACCGATATGGGCAGAATCCTCCTCGACAGCTATGCGGAAGCGGATGGTGCTTGTGTAGTCAAGATTTAGCTCAGAGGTTGTGACATCTGATATCTTAAGACCATCTATGAAGGTGCCTTTATGATTTATGACCAAAAGCTTGAGGAGACCGTATTGATTCCAGTTTTGAGGCCACCATTCAGGGGTGAACATTCCACGTACATCTCCATAGTCACCGGGAGAGGTCCAGGTGCCAACCAGGGTGTCATTGATATAAAAGCTTATATCACTTGGCCAGTTGTTATCAATACCGGGAGCTTCGGAGCTTATCTCGGCAGAGAGTGAAAGCTGGGTGATCTTCTGATTACGTGGAATGAGGTTTGGAATCACGTACTCCACATATCCCTTTGTGAACCACATAATGTCAGCATTGAAGCGGTCAGGGTGGTCAAAGTAACGCACGTCATCGAGCTCTCCTATCACAAATAAGGATGTAGCCATGCCACAGGTTGGACAGACGTTGTGAGATGAGAACTGCCCTACCTTTATGGAGGTGTTGTATACGTTGCTTAAGTCTATTGGCTTTTCGATTTCTACTAATATACGATCCTGAATCAGTGAACACAGCTTCTGGTTGCCGTGACCGGATGAATCGTTTGAGGTGGAGATAAGTCCGCACTCCTCAAGCTTTTTTATATGTCCGGTTAAAGCTCCATTGCTGATGTTTAGCTCGTTTGCAAGCTGATTCATGCTCATCTGGTTATTCTCGAGCAGAATTTTTAAAATCTGGATACGAATATCAGAGCCGAGAGCTTTAAACAGTTCGAGACCGTCATCTAATGATGTGATATGTATCATATATAGATTCTCCTAAAATATTTTATAAAATTAAAAATGAAATTCTTGTGTGTAAAACATATAATAATTATAAAAATATGCTACTATGTTGTCAATAAATTATTGTATATAGTTTTGGAATTTATTTACATTAACTTTAAATTAAATGTATTGTGCAATATGTATAGCTTAGATACGTTTAGAGAAGAAAAAAACATAAAAATTTAGACATTATTAAACAATGTTTAAAATAGTTTAAAATAATCTAAAATAAATATTGACATTGCAGCTACTCTCATGTATATTATGTACATAAACAAAACACATTAACGACCTGTTTTAGTCAAATAGCAATAAGCCCAGCATGAGATTAGGGCAGGAAGTTAATACAACTTATCAATTCAATTTCATTTTAACAGGAGGAAGGAAAATGAAAAAGAAATTAGTTAGTGCACTGATGTGTGCAACAATGGCAGTAACAATGCTTGCCGGCTGTGGAAGCGGCAGCAAAAACGGAACAGAAGCAGCAGATGGGGGAACAGAAGCTGCTGAGTCAGAGGTAGTGACAAACACTTACGGAGATTCAAAGGGAACACACCTTGAGATGTGGACATTCGTTGAACTCCATGCACAGCACTACGGCACAATGGTAGAGCAGTGGAATAAGGATCATCCGGACAAGACAATCGAGATTACATGTACTACATATCCATATGGCGATATGCATACAAAGCTTCTTACATCACTTGAGGCCGGTACAGGAGCTCCTGATATCTGTGATGTTGAGGTTGGACAGTTCCCTAACGTAGTTGCAGGTCAGGATAAATGGTTAGTACCACTTGATGATTATACAAAGGATTACATGAGCACAATGGTTCCTGCCAGAATGGAGACATATCAGGGTTCTGATGGACATTACTACGGAGCACCTTATCATGTAGGCGCCACAGTTATGTACTACAACGTAAAGGCTATGGGAGATGCAATGGGTCTTTCACAGGCTGATGTCATCGCAAAGATTGATGGAGTAAAGACCTGGGATGATTACGAGGCACTTGGAACAGAGTATGTTGAGGCAGCAGGTGAGAAGGGTACAAAATACTGGACATCTGTTGATACAGCCGGAACAGACTGGTTATGGCTTGCAATGGCTGAGTACGGAGAGGACTGGACAGGAGGATTTGACGGAAAGGCAAATGTACAGCTTGATTCAGTTAAGAAAATGCTCACAATGCAGCAGAAATGGTTAAAGAGTGATCTTGCAGAGGTATCACCTGACGGACATGTTGACCTTGAGGCTGGTTTCCAGAACATCATGGATCACAACATCGTTTCATTCCCTAAGGCAATGTGGTATATGAGCCGTTTCACAAACTATATGCCTGATGAGAAGGGTAACTGGTACATCGCAAAATGTCCTACATTCGAGGAAGGACAGAAGTGCTCAGTAGGTATCGGTGGAACAGGTACAGTTGTTACACAGCAGTCTAAGGCAAAAGAACTTGCAGCAGAATTCCTTTGCTGGGCTAAGATGTCTGAGGTTGGTGAGCAGAATATCTGGGATACACTTGGATTTGATGTATGTAACACAGCTTGCTGGACAAATGATACATTTGCTCACAATGATGAAAACCAGTACAATCAGTTCTTCATCAATTATCCATACGATGTGCTCAATTCTATCGGAATGGACAATATTGGCAAGATTTCTGTAGTTAAAATTAGTCCTACAATTAATGAGAATGTATGTAATACAACTCTCAATGAGGTACTTGAGGATCCTGATTACAGCGTGGATGACGCATTACAGGAGCTGCAGGAGGCAGTAGATATGGAGCAGGAAGAGTAATTTTATAGCTCTTAAAAGGGGAGGTACTGGAGGTTTGGTCTCCGGCCTCCCTTTATTAATAAGAAAGAGGTGCGTAAATTGAAGATTAAAAAATTCTTGTATTCACAAAAGGTTGCGCCATATGTATTTGTTATACCATTTATATTAAGCTTTGCAATATTCTGGATTTACCCTCTCTGCTCATCTGTATTTATGAGCTTTGAGAAGATTACACCACTTGAAACAGGCTTTGTGGGTATAGATAATTATAAGAAGCTGTTGTCGGATACAGTGTTCCATACAGCGATAAAAAACAGTGCAACATATATGTTCTGGACACTTGTATTACTGATTCCGTTCCCAATGCTTTTTGCAGTGCTTATGGACAGTAATCTTGTAAAGGCAAAGGGTGTATGGAAAGCAGTGCTTTATATGCCGGCTCTTACATCTGTAGTTATTTCAGGTACTCTGTTTCGTCTGATGTTCACAGAGTACAGCACAGGACAGATGAACAAAATTGTAATGGCACTCGGCATGGAGCCTTTTAAATGGTTGAAGGTCGGCTGGACAGGAATGGCAGCACTTTTGGTTTTGGCCTGCTGGAGATGGACCGGTGTAAATATGCTCTATTTCCTTTCAGGACTAAAGTCAATTGATACTTCATTGTATGAAGCGGCTGAGATTGATGGAGCAAACGGCTGGCAGAAATTCCGTTACGTGACATTACCTTTACTCAGACCGACAACAATCTATGTTTTGACAATATCAATCTATGCAGGACTTGCGATGTTCCTTGAGTCATATATGCTGTGGGCGGGCAACAATTCGCCAAAGAACATAGGACTCACCATTGTAGGATATCTGTATAAGCGTGGTATTGAGAAAAATGACATGGGATATGCATGTGCGGTTGGTATGGTGCTTTTGGTTATAGCACTTGCAATTAATATAATACAGCTTGTATGTAACGGAACATTTAAACGCGAGGAGGACTAAAAAATGGCAGATAAAAAGAAAAAAGTGCGTTCTGTCAAAGACACACCAAGACATAAGGTTGGCGTTGTTTTAGGCACAGGATTCTTCGTAATACTTTGTGCGATAATAGTATTTCCGGTCTTTGCAGGTCTTTTAGCATCGTTTAGACCGGGCAAGGAGCTTATCAGAAGAGGTCTTTCAATTGATCTTGATTTCTCAACGATGAGCCTTGATAATTATACTTATCTGTTTTCAGGCAATGCAGACAGCCAGAAGTATTTTATGTGGTATAAGAACTCTCTTATTATTACAATTGTATCGGTGGTGCTTACACTTCTCATCTGCTACTTTGTAGCTTATGGACTGACAATGTACAATTACAGGCTGAAGAACTTCCTGTTCTTTTTGGTAATTGCAACAATGATGGTACCGTTTGAGATACTTATGCTTCCTCTTTACAAAGAGATTATTGCAATCGGACTTATTGATTCATATGTTGGTGTTATTATAACGGGACTCTGCTCGGCATCGACCATATTTTTCTTCAAGCAGTATCTGTCAGGTCTGCCTAAGGATCTTTTGGATGCGGCAAGAATTGACGGTGCTACAGAGTACGGTATTGCAACAAAAATAATACTCCCACTCACAAAGCCGGCATTTGCTTCTATGGGTATATTGTCAGCGATGGGTGTATGGAATGCAATCCTTTGGCCATTGCTTGTGCTTAAAGGCGCAGAGAAGTTTACACTTCCTATCGGACTTAACACTCTTCTCACACCATACGGAAACAACTATGATGTACTTATTGCAGGCTCAATGTTTGGTATTTTACCGATATTTATTATCTTTTTGATTTTCCAGAAATATATCATCGATGGTATGACCGCAGGAGCTGTTAAGGGATAACTTAAAAATAATGCATAAGAGATAAAGGAGAAAATATGGCAAAAATTATTGTTAATAATGAGAAAAAAAAGAGCACAATTGCTCCGGAGATTTATGGACATTTTTCTGAGCATCTCGGAAGATGTATCTACGAGGGATTATTTGTAGGGGAGAATTCAGATATACCAAACGTAAACGGCATGCGTACTGATGTTGTAGATGCATTAAAGGAAATGAAGATACCTGTGCTCCGCTGGCCGGGCGGCTGCTTTGCAGATGAGTATCACTGGATGGATGGTATCGGTCCTAAAGAGAAGAGAAAAAAGATGATCAACACCCACTGGGGTGGTGTAGTTGAGGACAACAGCTTCGGAACACATGAGTTTTTTGAGCTTTGCAGACAATTGGGCTGTAAGACATATGTGAACGGAAATTTAGGAAGCGGAACAGTACGCGAGATGAGTGAGTGGGTAGAGTACATCACATTTAACGGAGTATCACCTATGGCTGACTTGCGTAAGGAAAACGGACACGAAGAACCATGGACTATCGACTACTTCGGAGTCGGAAATGAGAACTGGGGATGTGGCGGAAACATGCGTCCTGAGCATTATGCAGATGAATACCGCAGATACCAGACTTATGTCAGAAATTATGCAGGCAATCAGCCAATCAATAAAATCTGCTGTGGTCCAAATGTGGATGACTATGAGTGGACAAAGAAGGTGATGGCTACATGCTTTGACCATTGCGAGCCGAGATTCCATGGTCAGATGGATGGATTATCACTTCATTATTACACACTTCCGGAGACAGAGGATGACTGGAATATCAAGGGAAGTGCGACAGATTTTACAGAGGATATTTTTTATCAGACTCTTAAGAGAGGATATTTTATGGAGGAGCTCATCAATCGTCATGGAGCTATAATGGATGAGTATGATCCTGATAAGAATATAGGTCTTATTGTTGATGAGTGGGGCATCTGGTCAGATGTGGAGCCTGGTACCAATCCGGGATTCTTATATCAGCAGAACACAATGCGTGATGCGCTTGTTGCAGGTATGACATTAAACATTTTCAACAAGCATTCCGACCGTGTGAAGATGGCATGTATTGCACAGCTTATAAATGTGCTTCAGTCTGTAATGCTCACAGACGGCGATAAGATGATAAAGACACCTACATATTATGTATTCCATATGATGAGACATCATCAGGGCGCAGCTCTTTTGGACAGCTCTCTTGTAGGAGGAACTACAGTTGGTACAGGAAAGAATGAGCTTCCGAAGGTTTTTGAGTCTGTATCAGAGGATAAGGATGGAGTGATTACAGTCACACTTACAAACAATTCTCTTGAGTCGTCAGAGGATGTTGATATTATGCTCACAAATGAGGGTGACAAATACAGTGTAAGTGAGGC
This sequence comes from Agathobacter sp. LCP21S3_B2, assembly GCF_052118705.1. NCBI lineage: Bacteria > Bacillati > Bacillota > Clostridia > Lachnospirales > Lachnospiraceae > Agathobacter > Agathobacter sp. LCP21S3_B2. The sequence continues at coordinate 95,731 of NZ_JBQKGQ010000006.1, forward strand.
CAGATACATCGAAGGTGCCATGGATGCACACAATACCTTTGAAGCACCTGAGGTAGTGGATGAGAAGGATTTCACAGCATATGAAAATACACAGACCGGTGTGAAGGTTACTCTTCCGGCATGCAGTGTTGTTACACTTAGATTATCGAAATAATATTAAAACAGCTATTCAGAATCACGGGGAATAAAAAGCAGGTTTTCCTGTTCCTCAAGTGGTTCTGAATAGTTATGTATTAAAACAAAATTGTTCAGATTAAGAAAGGACAGATAATATGCCACGGGGATTAAATTACGACAACAAAATTTTATCTATAGTAAATACTGCAGTTGACATGCTTATTCTTGGGATTTTCTGGTTTGTCACCAGCATCCCTCTTGTTACCATAGGTGCATCAACTACGGCAGTTTATTATACTGTAAATAAGTGTATAAGAAACAAAAAGAGCTATGCTTATGTTGAATACTGGAAAGCTTTTAAAAGTAATTTAAAAAAATCAACACTTGCTTTTATTGTATGGCTTATACCGGCAGCTTTTCTTGTGGCAGACTGTATGCTCATGAAACAGCAGCTTAAGGCCGGAACATATCTTGGAATGATGTACTATTTCTTTCTGGTATTATCGGGTGCTGTACTTGCATGGGCATTTTATCTGTTTTCATACATGGCCAGATTTGAGTGTACGGTAAAGGAGGCTCTTAAAAAATCACTTTTCATGATGCTTGCAAATCTTGGCTGGTCCATTTTGCTGGTTGCAGTATTTTTATTCATACTGTTCTGGTGCAGGGACATACTATGGCTGGTTGTGCTGTTTCCGGGAGGTTTTGGATGTATAAAAAATTATTGTCTGGAGCGTGTGTTCAAGAAATACATGACACCGGAGGATATCGCACGGGAGCTTGAGGTAAACCGTACATATGCAAGCTGACCTTTTATAATAAGGCACACAGCAAAAAAGTTATAAAAACGGCTATATAATATGGAGAGAGTAGAATATGGATTTAAAGAATATAAAAATAGAGGATCCGTTTTGGGGACATATGCAGGAGCTTGTGACAGATGTTGTCATTCCGTTTCAGGAAGACGTGCTTAATGACAGACAGCCCGGAGTGGAAAAAAGTCATGCAATAGAGAATTTTAAGATTGCAGCAGGCCTTTCACAGGGCGAGTTTTACGGTATGGTCTTTCAGGACAGTGACGTGGCAAAATGGCTTGAGGGAGTGGCATATTCTCTGATAATAAAGCCTGATGCTGCGCTTGAAAAGAGAGCTGATGACATTATAGATATTATCGCTGCAGCACAGCAGCCGGATGGATATCTGAATACATATTTCACAATAAAAGAGCCTGAGCACAGATGGCAGAATCTGCTTGAGTGTCACGAGCTGTACTGTGCAGGTCATATGATGGAGGCTGCTGTCGCATATTATGAGGCTACCGGCAAGGATAAGCTGCTTAAGGTTATGGAAGGCATGGCGGGACACATCATAGACAGATTCGGGCCTGACAAGCTGCCCGGAATACCGGGGCATCAGGAGGTTGAAATAGGTCTGATGCGCATGTATCATGCAACAGGAAATGAGGCCTACAAAAAGCAGGCGAGATATTTTCTTGAGGAGAGGGGGAAAAATCCCGCTTTTTTTGCCGAGGAAGCCGCAAAGCGTGATTGGAATCATTTTGGAATGGTTCCTAATGATATAAAGTATAACCAGAGCCATGCTACCATTTATGAACAGGAAGAAGCGGTAGGACACAGTGTGCGTGCTGTCTATATGTATACAGCCATGGCAGATCTGGCAGCAACGGAGCACGATGAAAAGCTTTTTGCCGCCTGTGAGAGACTGTGGAATAACATGACAGAAAAGAAGATGTATATAACAGGAGGTATAGGCTCAACAGTGGAGGGAGAGGCCTTTACGAAGGAGTATGAGCTGCCGAATGATATGGCATACGCTGAGACCTGTGCATCGATAGGGCTTGTTTTCTTTGCAAAGCAGATGCTTAAAATGAGCAAAAACGGCAAATACGCAGATGTCATGGAGAGGGAATTATACAACGGAATTATAAGTGGAATGCAGCTTGATGGAAAGAGATTTTTTTATGTGAATCCGCTTGAGGTAAATCCCGGAGTATCGGGAGAAATATTTGGCTATAAGCATGTCATTCCTGAAAGACCGGGCTGGTATGCATGTGCATGCTGTCCTCCGAATCTTGTGCGTATGGTTACATCTCTGGGCAGATATGCGTGGGATGAGGATGATGATGTAATCTATTCACATCTTTTCATCGGTCAGGAGGCTCGGCTTAAAAAAGCAGATATAAAGGTTGTCAGTGAATATCCTTGGAAGGGACATGTTTCATACAGCATTACACCGAAGACAGGCGATGAATTTGCTGTTGCAATACATATTCCGGGATATCTGAAGAGCTTTGAGGTGACACTCAATGGCATGAGGTTAAAAGAGAATAGTGAGGCAAAAGCAGATGTGTTCTATTCTTATAGGGATGGCTATATCTATATAAAAAATAAATGGCATGATAACGATGTTATAGAAATCAGCTTCAATATGGATATCCGTGTAATATATGCCAATACAAAGGTAAGAGAGGATATAGGATGTGCAGCTTTGCAAAGAGGTCCGGTAGTGTACGCTTTTGAAGGAGTGGACAATGATGATGATGTGCAGAGTCTGATGATAGATGTGTCAAGGCTTAATGAAGCACAGATTGAAACAGAAGCTGAGGGAATATTAAAGGGCGCGGTTCTTTTAGATATTCCTGCAGTGAGACTTGAAGGCTCAGATGCGCTGTATTCTGAGAAGCCACCGAGACAAAAGTCTGTAATAGCAAGGGCTATACCATATTATATGTGGGGAAATCGCGGACTTAATCAGATGAGGGTATGGATGCATACGTTATGAAGAAAAACGGACACATAAGATAACCGTAAATAACCATAAAATGAGCACAAAAACTTATTTTGATTTTAATGATTAGTATTATTATGTATTTGAAATAAAAACCACGAGAGAAATATAAATAAACACAAATAAAAATAAAAAATAAAATAAAATAAAGGAGAGGAACTATGTTAGCAGTAAAAAATTACAAATTCTGGTTCTGCACCGGCTCGCAGGACCTGTACGGAGATGAGTGCCTTGCAAATGTTGCAGCACATTCAAAGGAGATTGTAGCCAAATTAAATGAGTCAGGAAAGCTTCCGTTTGAGGTAGTCTGGAAGCCGACACTCATCACAAATGAGCTCATCAGAAAGACCTTCAACGAGGCCAATACAGATGATGAGTGCGCCGGTGTTATCGTATGGTGTCATACATTTTCACCTGCAAAGTCATGGATTTTAGGACTCAAGGAGCTCAGAAAGCCGTTACTTCATTTACATACACAGTACAATGAGGAGATTCCATACGATTCAATTGATATGGACTTCATGAATGAGAATCAGGCAGCTCACGGTGACAGAGAGTGGGGACACATTGTTACACGTATGGGTATAGAGAGAAAGGTCGTTGTGGGACACTGGTCAGATCCTGTAGTACAGGAAAAGATTGCATCATGGCAGCGCGTAGCAGTCGGTGTGGTAGAGAGCAGTCACATCCGTGTAATGCGTGTAGCTGACAATATGAGAAATGTTGCTGTTACAGAGGGTGACAAGGTAGAGGCTCAGATTAAGTTTGGCTGGGAAGTGGATGCTTACCCTGTAAATGAAATTGCAGAGTCTGTTGCAGCAGTTTCACAGTCAGATACAAACGCGCTCGTAGATGAGTACTATGACAAATACGATATCCTGCTTGAGGGCAGAGATCCTGAGGAGTTCAAGAAGCATGTAGCGGTACAGGCACAGATTGAGCTTGGATTTGAGAGATTCCTTGAGGAGAAGAATTATCAGGCAATCGTAACACACTTTGGTGATCTTGGAGCATTAAAGCAGCTTCCGGGACTTGCAATCCAGCGTCTCATGGAAAAGGGATATGGCTTTGGAGCTGAGGGAGACTGGAAGGTTGCAGCAATGGTTCGTCTCATGAAGATCATGACAGCAGGAAAGAAGGATGCCAAGGGTACATCAATGCTCGAGGACTACACCTACAATCTCATGAAGGGCAAAGAGGGAATACTCGAGGCGCATATGCTTGAGATTTGTCCATCAATCGCAGACGGTCCTATAAGCATCAAGTGCCAGCCACTTACAATGGGTGACAGAGAGGATCCGGCAAGACTTGTATTTACATCAAAGGAGGGCACCGGTATCGCCACATCACTTGTTGATTTGGGTGACCGTTTCCGTCTCATTATCAATACAGTTGACTGCAAGAAGACAGAGAAGCCTATGCCAAAGCTTCCTGTAGCAACAAACTTCTGGACACCACAGCCTGACCTTTACACAGGTGCAGAGGCATGGATACTTGCAGGAGGAGCACATCATACAGCGTTCACATATGACCTTACCGCTGAGCAGATGGGCGAGTGGGCAGCCATGATGGGCATTGAGGCTGTATTTATCGACAATGATACAACAATCAGAAACTTCAAGAAGGATCTTATGCTTGGAAATATTTTTTACAAATAAAATATAGCTATGCTTAATAATTAAAATCCCGGGTTGTCTGTCACACTAAGGTGTGTACGGACAACCCGGGATTTTGTCGGTTGTGAATGATACAAAAATGCAGCGGCTTTTTGTGTAGCTTACTATATGTTTTAATGCATAAGACTCTCTTATAGTGCCTCCTGAAGTATCTTCACATCCCACTTATTCATCACATCGCCCTCTTTAGCTGCTTCTCCGGTGATCAGGTCAACCATTCCTGCAAGGCTTGAAGGGAGAGTCTGCTTTTCATCAGTGAAATTCATCACAAAGTAGAAGCGTGTATTTTCGCTCTCGCGGCATGTGATTTCAAGGCCTGTCTCTTCAGCAATGACACCTGATACAGACACTTCATTTGTGGCTTCATCAAGCACTCTTGCAAGTCCGGCTGCCTCAAGCTGTGTGGCAACATAGTATACATGGCCTTTTCCGTAGATGTTCTTTGTGACAGCAGGCATTCCTGCATAGAAATCGCTTTCATATGTGGCGAGTATTTCTGCACCTTCCGGGTGCATCAGGTCGCACAGCAGATTGCATTTATATTCTTTTCCATCCGAAAAGCTTACAGTGTTTGACTGCTCCGGTGCGAGCGCGTCAATTTCCTCAACCCAGACACCTGCCATCTCGCGAAGCGGTCCCGGATATCCGCCCAGATACACGTTGTCAGACTGGTCCACAATACCACTCATAAATGTTGTGATTAGAGTACCGCCGTTTTTCACAAACTTCTCAAGCTTTTCCTTCATCCCTTCCTTTACCATGTACAGAACAGGTGCGGCAATCACCTTATACTTTGAAAAATCACCGTCAACCGGAATCATATCGACTGAGATATTTTTGTTGTAAAAATACTCATAATAGTGGTGAATCTGGTCAACATATTTAAGGTCCTGTGTAGGTCCGCTTGTGTACTCAAGTGCCCAGTAATTGTCCCAGTCAAAGATGATTCCCACATCTGATTTATTACGTGTGCCAAGTGTCCTTGTGCCGAAGCTTTCAAGCTCCCCTCCAAGCTGTGCAGTCTCCTTAAATACCCTTGTGTCGTTTGTTCCGACATGTGCTATTACAGCACCGTGGAATTTCTCGCAGCCACCCTTGCTTCGTCTGAGCTGGAAGAACTGGATAGTGTCTGCACCATGGGCTATGGTCTGATAGCTCTGTGCACGCATCTGTCCCGGACGCTTCAATGAATTGTAGTGCTGCCAGTTCTGCTGGCTTGGAGTCTGCTCCATGAGCATGAATGGCTCATCCTTAAGACCTCGCATCAGGTCGTGAGTCATCGCAACCATGCTCCATGGTGTGTCGTATGCAGGGTAATTATCCCACGACACGATATCCATCTCCTTAGCCCACTTGAAATAGTCAAGACCCTTGAAGGTACCCATCAGGTTTGTTGTGACAAGTGCATCAGGAATGATAGCTTTTACTGCATCGCGCTCCAGCTTATAGCAGTTCAGCATGCTGTCAGAGTAAAAACGCCTGTAGTCTGTTGATATTCCGGCAAAGCTTGTCATGCCACCCCAGGCCTCCTCGCTGAGCTCGTTAGGTACGACTATCTCATCCCAGTCATAGAAGGTGTGTCCCCAGAACTCTGTGTTCCAGGCATCGTTTACGGCATCAAGAGTCTTGTACTTATCCTTGAGCCATACACGAAACTGCTTCTGACAGTTGTCACAGTAACAGTATCCGCCGTACTCGTTATTGATGTGCCATACAGAAATATTTTTATTGCCGCTATAGCGTTTTGCAATCTCTGTCGCAAGAGCCTCTGCGTACTTCTGATATACCAGGGAGTTCGGACAGAAATTGTGTCTGGCACCAAATTTATGCTGGCGTCCCTCGTAGTCGGTGCTCATTGTCTCAGGATATTTCTTGACCATCCATGCAGGCAGTGCCGCTGTGGATGTTGCCATGACGATGTCGTAGTTTTCATTTGTGAGCATATCAACTATTTCGTCAAGCTCTGTGAAATTATACTCATTCTCAGACGGCTGTATTTTAGCCCATGAAAAAACGTTGATTGTGGCACTGTTGATATGGGCATCCTTAAAGTATGCCATGTCCTGCTTCCAGACCTCCTTAGGCCACTGATTTGGATTGTAATCTCCTCCAAAAAGGATTCTTTTGAATTTTGACTGCATTTTTTACCTCCGTTATGGTATTAACCCCAATATTATGATATTCTTAAACTATAAATGTGTTTCCTTATGCACTAATCATATAATAGATTTACGGAAAATAGTATAACATCATAAACCAAATTATATAACATTCTGAAACTAAACCGTTTTTGAAAGGAGAAAGCATGCCTATTTATTTTGGAAGCAATTTCGCAAGAGAACCGTTTCAATTCGACTCTGTCGGTAATGAATGGGAGCAGGAAAGCGTGACGCGCCCGGAGGGGTATCCGCTGTACCATTATTTACAGACGAAGGAGGGCGTGGGCGAGGTAACTGTATACAGCAGAAATCAGGCTGTTTCAGACAATATTTTGTCAAACAGTCATACGATTGAGCTGCAAAAGGGGCAGGGGATTCTCATTGCTCCAAACGTGCCACACTCCTATCACAATAAAAACATCTCATCCGGCAATAGCCTGCCCTGGAAAACAGAGTTTGCCACTTTTACAGGGACAATGGCGGCAGCCTTCAGGGAAATGTTTGATGAAAAGGAATACCGGCTGATTGATGAGAATAAGGGGATGGAGGTGTCGGAAGCGATTAACAAGGCTGTAGAAGACTTTAAGGAATGCTCCAGTGATACGCAAATGCTCTCACTTGACTGTTATGGCATTATGCTTTTGCTCTCAGACCAGTCTAATCACACACACGATAATGATGACCAAAGCTATGTACGTTTTATAAAGCCTGTTATAGATGCTATAGAAGAAAGCTACATGGACGATATCAGTGCCAAGGAGCTTGCTGATGGTGTATTTGTATCGCAGCAATATCTATCGCGTGTTTTTACGGAGTTTATGAACTGCTCAGTGTATGAGTACCTGACCAACTACCGCATAAATAAAGCCAAGGAGTTACTGCTTATAAACAGCAGGCGTAAGGTGCAGGATATAGCATCTGATGTGGGGTACTCAGATGCCAGCCATTTTATCGTCATGTTCAAGAAACTTACAGGGATGACACCGGCGCAGTTTCGGAAGCTGCATATATAACATCATCTACAATCCGTATTCCATATTTATCAAGGTCAACCCTGCCGTCTATGACCTCAATGCCATCTGATCTTAGACGTTTAGCCTGTTCATCGGCTCCGCCGAAGGCAAATGCCCCTGACAGCTCACCTTTTGCATTTACCACTCTGTAGCATGGAATTTCATTAGGATTGGGATTCTTGTGCAGGGCATTGCCGACAGCCCGGCACATTTTTTTATTGCCCGCAAGCTCAGCAACCTGTGCATATGTGGCAACACAGCCCTTTGGGATTTTTTTTACAGCCTCATATATGAGCCGGGTTGGATTATAGGTGACAAGGTCATAGCTGTCTGCAATCATGTTTTTTATAGCGTCATCAGGTATGCTGCCATCGAGAATGATGGTATTCCAGTTGTCCTTGTTCTGGTGCCAGCCGGGGATGACCGATGGGAAGGCATCCCTCCAGAAGTCTCGCCAGGCAGGAGATACCTTGACATTTAAGTTGATAAAACCATTGCGCTCGTAGGTCCATAGGAAAACCTTTTTGCTGTCCTTTACGCGGACTAGCTGCCAGTTTGGGTCGTGGAATGGGGCTTCCTGATATGTATTTGGAAAAGATAAACCGTAGTTTAATGCTTCTTGTCGTGTTTTCATAGATTTTGTCTGCTTTCATTTTAGGTATACGATTACAGTATAACATAAAAAGAACAAATTTATTGACTTAATTCTTCATACAACCTCTCTATCTCCCCATCTTCCTTAGAATTAACAAACACCAGTGTATCATCCGATTTTATCATGAGAATAGGAGAGTATCCGTCGAATACATACAGGCTGCACTTTCCGAGGGTGCGTCCTTCATACCTGCCGATATCATAGCTGTCTGTAGAGGCTCCGTTTGTACGCAGGAAACTGTCCTCCGGCAGCTCGTTCAGAAGCTTAAGCTCTGTGATGTCATTTACATCAATCTCGCTTGTATAGCCACCGGCAGAAATAGTAAGGTTATTGTTTGTCAGAGTGATTTTTTCCTGTATATTAATCAAAGGAAGCATGCAGACAAACACCAGAATGATACAGCCGGCTATTATTGCACAGGTGATTCCTGTGAAAATCCACGCGCCTTTTTTAGCATAATTAAACGTGTAGTTGCCGGACTGCATGCGGTTTTCAATGAGAATATGTTTGTCGTCGGGATTATAGTAGTAGCCGGTTTTCCAGTATTCATCATCGTCCACATCTATTGGTGAGGTGTCGATATAAACCTTTTTGCGTTGGGCTTCTATTATCCATCCGTTTTGTATTTTCAGAGCATACATTTTCCGGTGGGAGCTGTTTGGAATATGAATAATTCCAAAGATATATGCAAACATCCAGATAATATATACCAGAACAAAAACGGCAATGTTAAAAAAAACAATAAAGCATATCGCAATGGAGATAATCACATTGGCAATCTGAAAGTGTTTCATTTTGCATTTTCCGGTGGTGACGATTTCGGTTACTTCGGCATCTTCTTTGTGAGATGATGGAATATGTACATTGAGATACATGCCATTTTCATATTTATAGGCGTGTGTGTAAGCAAATTGCATACATAGTATGAGAAAAAGGTTTGTAACTATAAAGATAATAAACATGATAATTTCCATAGTCTGCCTCCTCTGCTAAGCGGTACATGGTTTCATTTGTGAATACATTTTATCACACATTGATAAAAATTCCTCACGGCTCATTCCGGTGAGACAGGCCTCAGCACTTAAAAGCTCAAGCTCTGATTCCAGCTTTTCAGTGAAATCTGTATCATCTGCGATGGATTCTGACACAAAAGCGCCGAGCCGTCTGTCTGTACGGATAAATCCCTCATTTTTCAAAATCTGATAGGCTTTATTGACCGTCATTGTGTTTACACCGGCATCGCTTGCAAGCTGACGCACGGTTGGAAGCTTTTCACCGGTCTTTAGCTCACCTTTGCCTATTCCATTTACAATCTGGTTTCTAAGCTGTACATATATCGGTGTGCTGCTTGACATGTCGAGTTCTATTATCATGTGAACCTCCTGTATCTTACTGTTTATATGTCATAGCCTGTTTGAAATGCATCAATATTTATGAGCAGGCTGTAATATGACAAAATTTGTAAGTGATATAAATGTATTATTTGTATTATATATAGTAATACAGACAACCCTTTATGTCAACTGATGTTTTAGCATCAACTATATTGACATTTTGAATATTACAATTATGATTAAAGAGTTATAAGGTATCACAACGTAAAAGAATACATATGAGGTTAAAAAATGAGCAGATTAATAGAGCAGATAAAACAAAAGGATGCCTGTGCCTTCACACATGGTGGCAAATTTCATGCAGATGATGTGTTCTCATCAGCCCTGCTTTTGTATATAAACCCTGAGATCAGCATAACAAGGGGCAACAGTGTGCCTGATGATTTCACAGGAATAGTTTTTGATATAGGGCGTGGTGAGTTTGACCATCATCAGAAGGACAGCAGAATCAGGGAAAACGGTGTGCCGTATGCGGCATTTGGCCTTCTGTGGGAGGCTGTTGGAGCGGATATTCTAGGCGAGGAGCTGGCGGTAAAATTCGATGAGTCATTTGTCCAGCCTCTCGACAACAATGACAATACAGGAGAGAAAAATGAGCTTGCAACGCTTATAGGCAATTTCAACCCGTCATGGGATTATGAGGGCGGCAGCGATGAGGCTTTCTTTCAGGCGGTAAGCGTAGCAGGCATGATACTGGAAAACAAATTTGAGAGATACCGTGGCAATGAGAGAGCCGATAAGAGAGTGGAGGAGGTGCTTGCAAAGCACGATCCGGCAAGCAGAATACTGGTGCTTCCTGAGTTTATACCGTGTCAGAAGGCTCTGAGTGAGACGGATATTGCGTTTGTTATTTTTCCGTCAAACAGAGGCGGCTTTTGTATACAGCCACAGAAAAGAGAGTATTCGATGAATTACAAGTGTTCTTTTCCGGCAGAGTGGCTGGGGCTTGAAGGTGAGGAGCTGGTAAATGCTACAGGAATTTCCGGTGCGATATTCTGTCATAAGGGAGGCTTTATCATGACTGTTAAGGAGCAGGATGAAGCTGTAAAGGCGTGCGAAAAGGCGCTTTCTCTTCATAAAGACAGCTCTGTGATAGTATGGTATGGCAGTAAAGGAGATACTGCAGCCATGGCATGTGACAGTCAGACAGACGAGCTGCTTATAAATGTTGCAAAAGGACGAGGAATAAAGGGTGTGCATATCTGTCATGTTGATGCAATGCCTGTTCCGCAGCTTGAATTAACAGAGATTGACAGTGAGACAGCATATGCAGAGGTACTGATGGAGAAGCTACAGTGGAAGGCATATGTAAAGGAGCAGGTGAAGCAGATTGTAAAGTACAGACCGGAGGCTGTGTATGTGGAAGGAAACGCATTTGAAACATATCCGGTTATACGTGCACTCAGAAAGAAGCACATTCCTGTGCTTACGATGATTGAAAATAAAGAGAAAAAAATAATGGTAAGAATACCATGATTTATGTGCATTTTTGAAAAAATTTGGTATAATGTTGGTAAGCGCGGACCACAACGGAGTGTAGAGCTGCGCAATTCCTTCACAAAGTCGAATAATGTAGCGAAGTTTAGCAGCTATTCATCACTTTCAAGTATCTATATATCCATGGCACTGGTAAATGTGCAGACACACAGATACCAGATAGTAAAGACTTTGGATGAGATTGTACACTTCCTGGGTGTAAAACTGTTATACCTTTGCGTGATGAAGTAACCCGCTTTTAGACTGTGACAAGTTTAAGTCAATAAACGATACCTATGGACATGCGGTAGGTGACAAGGTGATAATAGCAATTGCTGATACTCTGCGCAAATCATGTCGTGATGATGATGTCGTGCTTCGCCTGGGCGGTGATGAGTTTGCGGTATTTATACCGGGGATGCTTGATAAAGAGCGGGCAGAAACTTTTTTTGACAGGCTTTTTTCAAACATAGAGCACAGTGCGACAATTTTTGATGCAAAGCAATGATAGTCGGGCATATTAAATAAAAAGAGGAGAATGAAAATGCAGACAGGAAAAGCAATATCTATCCCATCGGTTCTCAAGGTGGGAAAGGGAACATTAAACAAAATCGGAGAGTATTTAAAGAGTGAGGAGCTGACGAGCGTAGTCATTTTTATGGGAAACGGTCTCATAGATATGTTTGGAGATGCTATAATGAAGTCACTTACTGATGCCGGTATCACCGTGCTTGAGTACAGCGAGCTTGATACGGTTGAGATAGACGATATCATCACCCTTGCCTTTGACATACCAAACAAGGCAAAGGCAGTCGTATCAGTGGGCGGAGGAAAGGTGATAGATGCAGGAAAATATGCAGCTTTTCTAAGAAATCTGCCATTTATCAGTGTGCCGACATCAAGCTCAAGCGATGGTTTTTCTAGCGCCAGTGCATCACTTTTGGTGCACGGCAAGCGTACGTCGGTTCCTGCAAAGCTTGCGCATGGTATCATAGTTGACACACAGGTCATCCGCACAGCACCGGAGAAGTTTATATATTCAGGCATCGGGGATATGGTGTCAAAGATTACAGCACTCTATGACTGGATTTTTGAGGAAGCACATGGTGCAGGCGTGGTCAATGACTTCGCCGTGATGGTCGCTAAAAAGGCGGTCAACAGCTTTGTGCGTACACCTTATGAGAGCATAAAGGATGAGCTTTTCCTAAAGGAGCTTGTGGATTCGCTTGCCATGAGCGGTATAGCAAACGAGATAGCGGGAAGCAGTGCGCCGACCAGCGGCAGTGAGCATCTTATTTCACATGCGCTTGACAAAATTCTTGAGCATCCACAGCTTCATGGCATACAGGTCGGCATAGCAACCTATATCATGAGTGTAGTGCAGAACCACAGATATGTAAGGGTGTGCACTGTGCTCAAAAGGACAGGCTTTTTCGACTATGCGGCCACTCTTGGCATGAGAAAACAGGATTTTCTGGATGCGATAGATATGGCGCCATCCATGAAGCCGTTCAGGCACACATATCTACATGAGAAGGAGTACCGCGACGCGGCAAAGAAGCTTGTGCTGGAGGATGATATACTGAATAAAATACTGGTATAGAGATATGTATGAGAAGACTATAGAGCCGGTTGCGGTTATGCACACCGGATTTGGAGAGAAATTTGGCATTCCAAGGCAGAGCGGCCTTGTGCCTGAGGCGGCAGGGCAGATAGTATTTGAACCCAAATACAGAAATCCCGATGCGCTTCGTGGAATAGAGGAGTTCACACATTTGTGGATTATATGGGGCTTTTCTGAAAACAGGGTGGAGAAATTTACACCGCTCGTCACACCACCCAGGCTTGGAGGCCGGGAAAAGAGAGGTGTTTTTGCCACACGTTCACCGTTTCGCCCAAACGGCATGGGACTATCCTCTGTAAGGCTTGATAAGGTTGAGTACAAAAGCAGCAAGGGCCCCATAATTCATGTGTCAGGTGTAGATATGCTTGATGGCACACCAATCTATGATATAAAGCCGTATCTGGCATATTCAGACTCATATCCTAAGGCATCAGATGGCTTTGCCGCAGAGCACAGATGGGATACGGTGCATGTTATATGGAGGGATGAGGCACTCAAAAGCTGTATGGATGAAGATACCCGCATTACTGTGGAGCATATTCTGGAACAGGATCCAAGAGCTGCATACAACAAGGCCAAGGATTATATCTATGGCATGAGATACGGCAAATTTGATATACGCTTTGTGGCTGATTCACATGCCGGCACGATGGAGATAGTGGATGTCGTGGAGTGCATAGATGGGTATCATAAGGTGAAGTGATTTTGATTTGCATATGGCGCCACAAGAGAGTAAAATGGTAATGCATACAAAAAGGACAAATGCGTCACGAATATATTTGTAAATACATATTAAATACATATAAGGAAGGTACATACAATGAAAACAGTAAAGGACTATATCAGAACTATCCCGGATTTCCCGGAGAAGGGCATCATGTTCCGCGATGTGACAAGTGTTATCCAGGATGCAGATGGATTAAAGCTTGCAATTGATGAGATGATAAAGAGGCTTGACGGACTTGATTTTGATGTGATAGCAGGAGCAGAATCAAGGGGATTTGTTTTTGGCATGCCGATAGCATATGCGCTTCATAAACCGTTTGTCATGGTGAGAAAAGCAGGCAAGCTGCCATGTGAGACTGTATCAAAGACATATGACCTTGAGTATGGCACAGCAACAATTGAGATGCACAAGGACTCTGTAAAGCCCGGTCAGAAGGTGGTTCTCGTGGATGATCTTATCGCTACAGGAGGCACAATGCAGGCAGCAGCAGAGCTTGTTGAGGAGCTTGGAGGAGAGGTTGTGAAGATGCTTTTCCTTATTGAGCTTGCAGGTCTTAATGGCAGAAAGCTGCTTAGCAAGTATGATGTGGACGCAGTTGTGTCATATGATGGCAAGTAGAGCTGTTATATCTGAATGAATATATTTTATATGTTTGTGCATACTGACATTAATTAAATCAATGATTTGATGAGATTAAGAGTAAGGAGAGTCAGTATGCAGCAAAAATTGGGAAAGTGGAGTCTCCGTTTTGCGGAGGCTCCTTTTATATTGGAAAGCAGTTCGGTTGTAGGCACAAAGGAGGCGGACGGACCGCTTGGTGGTCTGTTTGATATTGTAGGCAAAGATGACAGGTTTGGGCAGAATACGTGGGAAAAGGCAGAAAGCTCCATGCAGCGCGATGCACTCACAATGGCCCTTGGAAAAGCACATCTGGATGCATCCGACATGGACTATGTATTTGCAGGAGATCTGCTCGGACAGTCTATGGCCACAACCTTTGGTGTGGAAAACTTCCGTATTCCGTGGTTTGGAGTGTATGGAGCATGCTCCACATGCGGGGAGTCGCTCTCACTTGCCGCGGCATTTGTGGCAGCAGGGTATGCAAGGCATACGGTGGCAGTGACATCGAGCCACTTTGGCAGTGCCGAAAAGCAGTTTCGCTTCCCTAACCAGTATGCGAATCAAAGACCTGTGTCAGCGACGTGGACTGTCACAGGAAGTGCTGCATTTATTGTGGGCAGTGGAGCAGGTGGTAATGAGATACAGACCGGGTGTGAAAATGCAGATAGTATATCAAAGAAGGTGCAGATTGAGGGAATCACGACAGGAGTTGTGGTGGATTATGGCATAAAGGACGCCATGAACATGGGCGCTGCAATGGCCCCTGCGGCCTGTGAGCTGATAGTAAATCACCTGAGTGATTTTGGAAGAGAGGCATCCTATTACGACAGGATAGTGACAGGAGACCTTGGAAGCGTCGGACAGAAGATACTGATTGACCTGTGCAGGCAAAAAGGCGTGGACATAAGCAAAAATCATGAGGACTGTGGCATGAAGATGTTTGATGCAACGAATCAGAATACAGGCTCAGGTGGTTCGGGCTGTGCATGCTCGGCAACTGTTTTGTCAGCATATTACCTGCCAAAGCTAAGAAGTGGTGAATTGAAGCGTATACTATTTGTGCCGACAGGAGCACTTCTTTCGCCTGTCAGCTTCAACGAGGGCGAGTCAGTACCGGGAATTGCACACGGTGTGGTGCTTGAAGCTGTAATTTGAAGCTGATGGCTTCACATATATAATAGGGTGAACGAGCCGTTTTTGTGGATGGCTGTACGTTCAAAAAATAGAAGAAAGGTGTAAGGATATAATGGATTATGTAAAAGCATTTGTCGTGGGCGGTATCATCTGCGCCATAGTACAGATTTTGATGGAAAAAACAAAGCTCATGCCGGGCAGAATTATGGTAATGCTCGTGTGCACAGGAGCGCTGCTTGGCGCTGTCGGCATATACGGGCCATTTTCAAAGTGGGCAGGTGCCGGTGCCAACGTACCGCTTTTGGGCTTTGGCAATGTACTGTGGAAGGGTGTGAAGGAGGCAGTGGACAGCGAGGGTTTTATTGGCTTGTTTAAGGGCGGCTTTAAGGCTTGTGCCGTCGGATTATCGGCAGCACTAATCTTTTCGTATATCGCGGCACTCATCACGAAACCAAAGTTAAAGAGATGATTAATTTCAGAATAATGCATAATTAACAGTAAAATGCCCATACTATTTCTAAAACGAAAAGGAGACTGATACAATGAAGAAAATGAAATATTTATTGGCACTTTGCCTGACACTCGCTGCTGTAGGAAGCTTTGCAGCCTGTGGAAACAATAGTAATGTGGCTGACACCTCAATGGTTGAAAATACACAAAGAGGTGGCTCTGCCGCCGACGATGCCGGTAAAGCCGGCAAGGATATCATAGATGGCGCCGGAAATGCCGGCAAGGATGTGATAGACGGAGCAGGCGATGCCGGAAAAGATGTGATAGACGGAGCGGGCAATGCCGGAAAAGATGTGATAGACGGAGCAGGCGATGCCGGCAAGGATGTAATAGACGGCGCAAAGGATGCCGTAGATGATGCCGGAAACGCTGTAAAAAAGAGTGTTGATGGTGAAAATAACAACTAACAGCTATTTATAGAAAGAAAACAGTCGCTATATATGCTTCAGTGGCTGCAAAAACAAAAGCACCGACAACATCGCTGATAAAGTGCACACCTGATATCACACGGACACAGGCAATGATAGCTGCAAGGACTGCAAGCAAAATGCCGGTGAACCATAAAGGCGAAGCCGCAGGTGAGCAGATTAAGACAGTAAATGCAATTATAAATGCAGAAAAAACGTGCCTGCTTGGAAACGACCTGCCGTGTGTATCTTTTGGAATGACAGGCGGCATATCAAATTTTTCGTATGGGCGTGGCCTGTTTACGATATATCTGAAAACAGATACTGTAATAAAGCCGACAAGCGGAGCAATGATTGAGAGTGCAAGCATATGACTGGCTGTAAAGCATAGATACAGCACGTATACAGGGTATGTGATAAAAACTAAATAAGTGCATATTTTATTGATTAATTCAAGCTTTCGGGCTGCCCTGTTATTTTCACGGAATGGGGCAGTCATTTTTATGTATGTATTTTTTTTCATGATTATTTTCCATCGTTTATTTAAGAAATATTTTATTGTAACTATCTAGTACAGCGAATAATAAGTAATTGATATATTGACCGGTCTGCGATTCCGATAGCACATGCCAAAAAGCCTTGACGTAGCCCGCTACGCCTGCGTTTTTTGACATGCACTCTCGAAACCGCATCCTCGCTCAATGTATCAACAACTTAATTTTCGCTGTACTAGAGTGGTGTCAACTGCCCTTGCGGTACTGCAGAGGTGTCATGCCATAGTGCTTTTTGAATGCTCTGTTAAAATATGACAGGCTTTCAAACCCCACTTCACCGGAAATAGAAAGCACCGAGCTGTCTGAGCTTTGCAAAAGTCTCGCAGCCATGGTCAGGCGGTAGTCCTTTAAATAGTCAACAAATGATGTACCCATGGTCTCTTTAAAATACCTCATAAAATGAGACTCTGAAAAACCGGCTACATCAGCGATATCGGCAATGGAGATTTTGTCGGCATAATTATTTTCCACATATTTGAGTACAACCTTCATCTTATCGAGCGTCTTTCTGCTTTTTAAGGGCTTTGTCAGATTACGGCATCGGTTATCAAGCACAAAAAAGAATTCGTAGAGCTTGCTTTTTATATAAAGCTGGTAGCCCTGCGGCATTGTCTTGCAAATCTCATCGCATGCATCTATTGGAGCCACGACATCCTCGTAGTATGGATATACCGGGGTAAAAACCGTCGGGACTGTGAATCTGCCGGCTAAGAGAGGTTTAAGAAAATTCTCCTTGGTGTAATCGTACTTTCCGGGAAGCAGCATCGACAGGGAAAATATGATATTTTCGTATTCCATCGATTCATCCATATATTGGTCTATAGAGTGAAGCTGTCCCGGCAGAATCAGCACAAGGCTTGGCGCAGTGACCTGGTACTCCTTAAAATCTACAGATATATGACCGCGGCCCTTCTTTATATAGATAAGCTCCATGTCGTCGTGCCAGTGCAGCGGAACCCCGGAAAAATCAAGAGGAATAGAGCACAGGTAGGTATTGTATGGGAACGTAAGCTCCACATGTGTTTTGTCTTCGTGATAATTTTCATATTCTAATATATTCATGATGATATTTTAGCATATTATTTCTTGAAAAACCACTAAAAATATCGAAAAATGATAGGATTGTGTAAGTTTTTGACTGTATATTGCAAGAATTGTGCAGTGTAATGGATTATACTTGATTCATCAAATGACACAAAGAAGTTAAGCACGCTAAATGAAAATTAGTTAATTTGACACATTGGCGTGTACACATGATAACAGATTTGGGAGGAAATCAAAATGGCAATCATGCAGGAAATCGAAACAAAGCTTCAGAAGGGCATCAGCGTTAGTACAGATGAGGAAGTATACTACGCATTACTTGAGCTTGTAAAAGACAAGGCAGAGAAAAAGGTTTCAAACAAAGGAAAGAAAAAGCTCTACTACATCTCAGCAGAGTTCCTTATCGGAAAGCTTTTATCAAACAACCTTATCAACTTAGGTATCTACGATGAAGTCAAAGAGACTCTTGAGAGGAACGGAAAGTCACTTGCTGAAATCGAGGAAATCGAGCTTGAGCCTTCACTTGGAAATGGTGGACTTGGACGTCTTGCAGCATGCTTCATAGATTCAATCGCAACACTCGGACTCAACGGAGACGGTGTAGGTCTCAACTACCACTACGGATTATTCAAGCAGGTATTTGAGAACAATCTCCAGAAGGAGACTCCAAACCCATGGATTACAAAGGAGAGCTGGCTTACAAAGACAGATATCACATATCCTGTAAGCTTTGGCGGATTCACAGTACAGTCAAGACTTTACGATATCGACGTAGTTGGATACAACAACCGTACAACAAAGCTTCACTTATTCGACATCGAGTCAGTTGATGAGTCAATCGTAGGCGACACAATTGATTTCGACAAGGATGATATCAAGAAGAACCTTACATTATTCTTATATCCTGATGATTCGGATGATAAAGGACGTCTCCTTCGTGTATACCAGCAGTATTTCATGGTATCAAACGCAGCAAGACTTATCCTTGCAGAGGCAGAGGCAAAGGGCTCTAATTTACATGACCTTGCTGATTATGCAGCAGTTCAGATTAACGATACACATCCATCAATGGTTATTCCTGAGCTTATTCGTCTCCTTCAGGAGAAGGGTATCCTGATGGATGAGGCTATTGAGATTGTATCAAAGGTTTGTGCATACACTAACCACACAATCCTTGCAGAGGCTCTTGAGAAATGGCCAATCAGCTTCTTAGAGAAGGCAGTTCCACAGCTTATGCCAATCATCCGTGAGCTTGACAACAAGGTTCGCGCAAAGGTAGCTGATGAGAGCACATACATCATCAAGGACGGTCTTGTACACATGGCACACATGGATATTCATTTCGGATATTCTGTAAACGGTGTTGCATACCTCCACACAGAGATTTTAAAGAATACAGAGCTCAACAACTTCTACAAGTTATATCCTGAGAAGTTCAACAACAAGACAAACGGTATCACATTCCGTCGTTGGTTAATGTCTTGTAACCCGGAGCTTTCAGCACACATCACAGAGCTTATCGGTGAAGGCTGGAAGAAGGATGCAAACGAGTTAGAGAAGCTTGGCAACTTCATCAATGATGATGCCGTTCTTACAAAGCTTGTTGACATCAAGAACGCAAAGAAGACAGAGCTTGCTTCTTACTTAAAGAAGACTCAGAATCTCGACGTACCTGACAATTCAATCTTTGATATCCAGGTTAAGAGACTTCACGAGTACAAGAGACAGCAGCTCAACGTGCTTTACATCATCCGTAAGTACTTTGAGATCAAGGCAGGCAAGAAGCCATCTACACCAATCACATGCTTCTTCGGTGCAAAGGCAGCTCCTGCATATATCATTGCAAAGGATATCATCCATGCAATCCTCTGCTTACAGCAGATTATCAACAATGATCCTGAGGTAAGTCCATACCTTAAGGTATTCATGGTTGAGAACTACAACGTAACATTAGCTGAGAAATTATTCCCGGCTGCAAATATTTCAGAGCAGATTTCTCTTGCTTCTAAGGAGGCATCAGGAACAGGAAACATGAAGTTCATGCTTAACGGTGCTATTACACTTGGAACAAGTGACGGAGCAAACGTAGAGATAGCAGAGCTTGTCGGCGATGAGAACATCTATGTATTCGGTGAGGATTCACAGACTGTTATTGACAGATATGAGAGAGGCGACTACTGCTCTAAGGATTACTATGACAAGGATGCAGACTTAAAGAAGGCTGTTGACTTCCTTGTAAGTGATGAGATGATGAAGGTTGGTTCTAAGGAGAACTTAGAGAGACTTTACAACGAGCTCCTCAACAAAGACTGGTTCATGACATTCCCAGACTTTGAGGATTACTGCAAGACAAAAGAGAAGGCTTACGCTGATTATGAGGATAAGAAGGCTTGGGCTAAGAAGATGCTTGTCAACATCAGCAAGGCTGGTTTCTTCTCTTCTGACAGAACAATCAAGCAGTACAATGATGAAATCTGGCATTTAGAGGCCTAGAATTTTTCTTCATCCTTTAAATACAAATTGGGCTTAAGAACTCCTGCGGGTGCATCCCGCGGGGGTTCTTTTTTTGGTAGGTCGGGTCGTAAGCACCGGGGACGGCGTGCACACATACTCTTGCGTTCGCTACGCTACGCTGCCAAGTGTCTGTACGGATTATGTCCAGGCTGGTTCGCAGGCTGACGAAACCGGCTTTTATGCGCCGTCCGTGGCGCATAACGCCTTGCCCCGCCGTCCATGGCGGTGCATTTCTGTGGTTCTAAGCATAATCCTACAGACACTAGGCAGCTTCGCTATGCGCTCTCGCAAGAGTACGTGTGCACGCCGTCCACTGCGCTTACGTCCCTTACGCTGTGGCAAAATGTGTGGGGTGACGTGTGCGCACCGGTGGCCGGTGCTTACGTCTTGCTGCGTTGTGGTGAGATTGGGGTGACGTGTGCGCACCGATGACCGGTGCTTACGTCTTACTATGTTGTGAAGAGATGTGAGATGATGTGTTGCACTACTTACCGATACTTATATTTTTTATGGGAAAGTGAGGTTTGTGGGCGTGGTGGGGGATACACAGTCTCGTGAGAGCGAATAGCGAAGCTGTCTAGATACTGTTGAATTATGCTTATGTAACACAGAAATGGCCCGGCATGGACGCCGGGACAAGGAGAAATCGAGCCATGGAAGGCGAGTTTCGACGGTTTCGTCGAGCATAGAAAGCCTACAAGGCATAATTCCTACAGTATCTTGACAGCGCAGCGTAGCACTCACGAGACTGTGTATCCCCCACCACGCCCATAAACCGTACTATTGCAGCTTACAATCTCATAATCCGCAGTTCACGGTGGGCCCTAGCAGAAATGTAAGGGCGGGATTTACAAGTTTGGCAAATACATATATAATAAGGGGAAGAATATACACATGGAGAACTATTATGATAAAGAATAAATTTATGGCACTCACGCTTACCGTGGTGCTCACAGCGGGCATGCTTTCCGGCTGTGGCTCCGGCGATAAGGCAAAGGACAAGGATGCGTACAGACAGTATGGCATCAACTGTATAGAAAACGGCAGCTATGATGATGCGGTCGATGCTTTTCAGAAGGCACTGGACCAGTCGGTTGGCTCAGTAGGCGCAGAGGAGCTTGACATATGTTATTATAAGGCAAAGGCACAGTATTTAAGCGGTGACGTGGATGGCGCGATTGATACATATACGGCTATTATCGATTATAATAAGGATTCTGACGCATACTATCTGAGAGGCTGTATATATTTTGCCAAGAATGATTCAGACAAGGGCATGAAGGATTTTAAGACGGCGCTCAGTGAGAATGATGATAATTATGAGCTCTATCTTGGCGTTTATGAGACCTTGTCAAAGTATGGCATGAACGACCAGGGAAAGGAATACCTGGATAAGGCATTAAAGTTTAAGGCAAAAACTGCTGATGACTATATGCAGAGAGGCCGTATATACACCATGCTCGGTGATTATGATTCAGCAATAAAGAGTCTGCAAAAGGCTATTGATGAGAAGCTTGTCAAGGCAAACTACTATATGGGTGAGGTATATCAGAAGCAGGGCGACAATGACAGCTCGCAGAAGTATTTTAAGAAATACCTAGACAGCGGTGAGGCAGATTCTTATGATCTGATGAATATGGGACAGGCGCAGATGGACAATGGTAATTATGACACTGCGATTACTTATTTTCAGAACGCACTTGAACTTGAAAGTGTGCCGAACAAGCAGCAGATAACAAAAGCTATGATTCTAGCGTATGAGTATTCCGGTGATTTTGCCACAGCAAAGAGCAAAATGGAGGAATACATGAAGGATTATCCTGATGATGAGGATGCAATAAGAGAATATCAGTTTTTGGAGACCAGATAGATTATGGCAGATACTATTAAGATAGAGGATATTGAGGAGAGAGTAGTGCTCGTCGGAGTAAGTGAGCAGGACGGTGATGATGCGGATGATTCACTTTCAGAGCTTGCGGAGCTGGTAAAGACAGCAGGTGCGACAGTTGTAGGCACACTTATCCAAAGAAGAGAAAAAATTCATCCGGGCACGTATGTCGGCACCGGCAAGGTTGCGGAGATTGCAGAGCTTGTGGAGAGTACAGGGGCAACAGGCATTGTGTGCGATGATGAGCTGAGTCCGGCACAGCAGAAGAATCTGGAGACGTACCTTGACACAAAGGTCATGGACAGGACACTAGTCATTCTTGATATTTTTGCATCAAGAGCCACAACAAGTGAGGGCAAGATACAGGTTGAGCTTGCTCAGCTCAAGTACAGATTAAGCCGTTTGTCGGGACTTGGAAAGTCCATGTCTAGGCTTGGCGGTGGAATAGGAACAAGAGGTCCCGGAGAGAAAAAGCTTGAGGTAGACCGCCGTCTTATAAATGACAGGATAGCACAGCTTCGAAGAGAGCTGAAAGAGGTGCAGAAGCACAGAGATATCACAAGGGCAAAGCGTGAAAAAAATAAAGTACCGGTTGTTGCGATAGTAGGATATACTAACGCAGGTAAGTCCACGCTGTTAAATCACCTGACAGAGGCAGATGTGCTTGAGGAGGATAAGCTCTTTGCAACGCTTGATCCTACAACGCGTATTCTTGCGCTTGATGGCAAGCAGCAGGTGCTTTTAACTGATACGGTCGGGTTTATCAGAAAGCTGCCGCATCATCTGATAGAGGCCTTCAAGAGTACCCTTGAGGAGGCAAAGTACGCTGACATCATTTTCCATGTGGTGGACGCATCAAATATGCAGCGAGAAAAGCAGATGTTCATAACCTACCAGACATTGGATGATCTTGGTGTAAAAGACAAGAAATTTGTCACACTTTTTAATAAGCAGGATGCCCGCACGGACAACGAACCGCTGCATGATTTCAGGGCAGATTATACTCTTAACATTTCAGCGGCAAAGGATCTGGGATTAGATGAGGTAAAATCTCTTTTAGAGGAGATATTAAGAGAGAACAAGATATATATTGAGAGAATTATCCCATATGATAAGGCAGGCGTGATACAGCTCATCAGAAAACAGGGCGAGCTTGTGTCGGAGGAATATGTGGCTGATGGGATACAGATAAAGGCATATGTGCCGATGGAGGTGTACGGCAGGCTCGATTAGGGTGCTGCTTCGCTATATCATTATAATAAGCGAGGAATTTAAAATGTCGAAAACGCGTTCAATCCGCTGGGACAAGCTGGACAACACAGCAAATCTGTTTCCTAGTATAGCGGGGGAGAGCATGACAAATGTATATAGGATCTCAGTCACCTTAACTGATGAGATTGACAGTGAAAAGCTGCAGGAGGCATTGGATATAGTGCTTCCGAAGTTTGGTCTGTTTAATGTGAGACTCAGGATGGGAGTATTCTGGAACTATTTTGAGGAAAATGGCAAAAAGGCACCAAAGGTGCATGAGGAAAATACATTTCCGTGCAGATATATAAGACCGAACAAGAATCACAGCTATCTTTTCAGGGTGACATATTATAAGAACAGAATAAATCTTGAGGTATTTCATGTGTTGACAGATGGCATGGGCGGCATCAATTTCCTTAGGGAGCTCACCTACCAGTATCTGCGTCTCACACATCCGGAGATTGCAAAGCTAAAGGGCGATTCATTGACGCAGGGCACATCCTTAAATAGAGAGGACAGCTTTGTAAAGAACTACAAATCAAGTAAGCCAAGTGGCTTTAACAGGCAGAAGGCGTATCTTTTAAAGCTGGAAAAGGTACCTGATGGAGAGTTTGGACTGATACATGGCATGATGCCTGTATCACAGCTGAAGCAGGTCTGCCACCGCTATGGAGTTTCCATAAATGATTATCTGGTAGCATGCTTTGTGTGGAGTGTGTATCAGGAGTGTTTTCACGGCATGCCAAACGATATACCTGTCAGGGTTGCAGTTCCTGTGAATCTTCGTCCTTATTTTGACTCCGTGACCACAAAGAACTTTTTTGTCATGATATCTGCTGAGTTCAGACCGCAAAACAGCTCCTACACATTTGAGGAGGTGCTTAAAATAGTGACGGATTCCATCAATTCACAGATTTCTAAGGAGCATCTGGAGGATCTTTTCTCATACAGTGTGTCAAATGAGAAAAATATCCTGATGAGACCGGTGCCTCTTTTTATAAAAAATCTGGCAATGAAGGCGGTCTATACGCAGTCGGCACTGGCAAACACCACCACTATCACCAATATTGGAAATATAAAGGTGGAGCCGGAATACGAGCCGTATATAACAGGCTTTTATTCCTTTATACCAATGTCCAAGGGACAGCCTATGAAGGGCACCATATGCTCCTACAAGGACACGCTGGTGTTTACTTTTTCATCTATTCTGGCCGATACGATGATTCAGAGAAGCTTTTTTAAGAAGCTTGTAAATGACGGAGTGGAAGTGACAATTGAGACAAATGGAGAGTATTATGACTAAATGCATGAAATGCGGTGTATATATTGCAGACAATACAGATAAATGCCCGCTCTGCCAGCAGGTTGTGGCACCGGTTGAACTGTCATCGGACAATCATCAGGGCACTGAAGGGGTTTTTGAACAGCATAATGATGTGCCGGATAAGTGCGTAAACGATACAGATATTGCAGCAAAGAAGGCAGATAGTACAGCAAGCCATGACAACGGTACGAGATATCCTGACGTCAAGGGCGCATCAAGAAAATACAGATTACTGGAAAATATCATATTGTTTCTGTCTATAGTAGGACAGATTGTGCTGACAACTGTTGATTACATGACAGACCATGAGATAAACTGGAGCTTTATAGTGCTTCTTGTTGTAATCTATGCAAATGTGACGCTGCGTCTGGCAATAGTCGGAAGAAACGGATATATTTTTAAAATTGTAAGCACATTTGTGTTCACGGTGCTGTTTCTCGAGGGCATAGACCTGCTCACAGGAGCCAGTGGCTGGGCACTTACATTTGTTTTCCCAAGTGCCATACTGGCGATGGTTCTTGCAATAATTATACTTATGATAGTAAACATAAGAAACTGGCAGAGCTACATGATGATGCAGCTTTTTCTTGTGCTGATGAGCGTGATTGCGATGATACTTGTGGCAGTCAAGGTCATATGGTTCCCATATCTGGCAATGGGAGCGATGGGAGCATCGCTGTTTTTGTTTCTCGGAACACTGATTATCGGTGACAAAAGAGCCAGAACAGAGCTGAAACGGAGATTTCATATATGATAGGCTTTCATGGAATAGGAAATTCGCATATGTTTGAGGATGAGGAGATGGGAAGCTACCATCCGGAAATTGAAAATGGCGACAGAAATGGTGATAATGAAGCAGGAATAATAGGAGCTTTGGGAAATAAGCTTGAAAAGACATTTAAGAATCCATTATCTGCCATTAAAAATGAGCACGAGGAAAAAGTTCATAGCGATGCAGCAGCGGCAGATGAAGAAGTCAGTATACAGGGCAAAATCCTTGCCAATCTGATGGGACATATCACAAATGACCTTGCAATTGGTAAAAAAATAAAATCCGGAGAGCTCAGGAAGCGCATGAAGGAACCTGCTTGGCTTGTTCCGGACTGCTTTGTAACAGAGGATATAGATATGGGTGGCTTCACTATGAAGCTTTTATCCTCAAAGGAAAATCCAAATACAGAGCGTGTGATACTGCAGCTGCACGGTGGTGGATATATGGGTGCAGTGCGCAATGCATACTATGTATTTGCAGGCCTTTATAATGAGGTAAGTGAGGGCTGCTCCGTGCTCACGCCTGACTATCGCGTGGCACCGGAGCACCCGTATCCGGCAGCACTTGAGGATGCCATAGCCTGCTATAAATGGCTTTTGTCACAGGGCTGGTTTGGCTCGCAGATTGTGCTGGCAGGAGACTCAGCGGGCGGAGGCCTTGCAATGTGCCTCACCATGTATCTTCGCGACCATGACATGCCGATTCCGGCAGGAATAGTAGCCATGTCACCGTGGACCGACCTCACAGCAGGCGGAGAATCATACGAGACGAACTATGAAAGGGACCCACTGTTTGGAAACACAAGGGACAGTCTCATCTACGTGAATGACTATCCCGGTGACCACGATAAAATGGATCCATACATATCGCCGCTGTTTGGCGATTTCAGAGGCTTTCCTCCAATGCTCATACAGGCGGGCTCGATAGAGATGCTCTTATCTGACTCGGTCGATGCCGCTGCAAAGGCAAGAAACCAGGGCGTTAAGGTGCGCCTGTCAGTGTATGAAGGCATGTTTCATGTGTTCCAGATGGGATATCTCAATTTCCCGGAGTCCAAGCGTGCATGGGCGGAGGTCAAGCGTTTTCTAAAGGTAATTAAAGAGGAAGAATAGGCGAAGAAGAATTGTGTTGAAAAAGTTATTCTTTTTGGTTCAAGAGCGCGAGGTGATTATAAAGAGCGAAGCTGTTTAGATACTGTAGATTTATGCACATGAAACACAGAATAATGGAAGAGGTACAGAAATATACCTCTTTTTTTTGAGCTTATATATTAGCATCTCCTGCAGACAGGTTGTGGAAGCATAATAAATTTGCAAAAATTATAATTAATTCTATAAAGTACTTGACATAGTTACTAAGAGTTACTATAATAGGTACATAAAGTAAATATAAGAAGCGCAGAAAGTAATTATAGGAGTTGAACACATGAATAAAGTAGATGTAAATGGATTAACAGAACGGGAGTTTTTAGCAGAATATAAGCCGGGCGATTATGACAGACCATCGGTTACAGTTGACATGATGGTGCTTCGTATGAAGGAAGATTTAAGCTGTATGCAGGTGCTTCTGATAAAGAGAAAGGCTCATCCGGAGATAGACAAATGGGCGCTTCCAGGCGGATTTATTAACATAAAGGAATCAGCATATGAAGCAGCGTGCAGGGAGCTTAAAGAGGAAACAGGTCTTACAGACATTTATCTTGAGCAACTCTATACCATGAGCCAGCCGGACAGGGACCCGCGTATGAGAATTATTGATATTGCATATATTGCACTGCTTCCATATGGATATGAGCAGTCTGCCGTTGCAGGTGATGACGCAAAGGATGCCAGATGGTTCGATGTGAAATTTGCAGATGAAAAACTTGAGTTTGCAAACGACTTGATTAAAATTGAATACTCCCTCAAGTCTGAGAAATTTAAAAACGGTGTAATCACAGTGGAAAACTTTGTTCCGGTCAGCGTATCAGACGAAAAGCTTGCTTTTGACCATGACCAGATTATACTGGAAGGACTTATGAGGATAAGGAATAAGGCTGAGTATACAGGCATTATGTTTAACCTTGTGCCGCGTGAGTTTACCATTCCGGACCTGCTTAAGGTGTTTGAGGTTCTTTTAGGAAAGGAAGTTCATCCAAAGGTGTTCCGTGAGAAGATTGCAGGACAGCTTGTTTCACTTGACAGGTCGCAGAGACCTATTGTCGGAAGAAAACCGGCTGCTGTGTACAGATATGTTGACCTTAACATGGATGAACGTAAACTGGTTAAAGTGCAGAAGAAATATAAAAACGGTGTGATACTCACAAGGGCACAGCCATTCCATAACGGACACCTGAACATGATAAAACAGGCCGCATCGGAGTGCGAAAATCTGCTTGTTGTGATAGGCAGTGCAAACAAAAGCTATACAAAGAGAAATCCGTTTCCAATCGAATACAGAAAAAGACTTGTTGAAAACGTACTGCAGGAAGAGGATTTAAGCGGTGCAGATGTAAAGGTTATGACCTTATCAGACTGGAGCATGGAGGATGCAGCCCGGTATGTAAAGGAATGGGGTTCTTTCTTCTATTACAACATAGCTAATCAAATTGGAGAGAAAAGCTTTACATTCTATTACAACGACGACCCGAAGATTGCGGAAAACTGGTTTACAGATGATATTTTAAAGAATGTGACCATCAGAAACCTTGGCAGAAGCGATATTGAGATTTCAAGTACAATGATCAGAGATTTGCTGTATAAGAAAGATTATGACAAAGTCAGGGATCTGGTTCCGCGATGGATGTGGAAGGATTTAAAGCAGCTTGGAAAAATCCTTATTGATGCAACAAATGATGACTATATGATGTAGGAGGAAATGATTATGGCAAAGAAAATTTTAGTAGTAGTGGATGCACAGAATGACTTTATTACGGGAGTTCTTGGAAACAAGGAGTGTAACGTGGCAACAAATGTTATTGCAGATGAAATCAGGTCAGGAAAATATGATGACGTGATATTCACAAGGGATACGCATGATGAAAACTATCTGAATACTCAGGAGGGAAGAAAGCTTCCGGTAGCTCACTGTATTAAAGGGACAAACGGATGGGAAGTAGACGCTCGTCTTAAAGATGCAATGAAGGAGCGCGGAGTTGACTGTGACGATATGACTTATATTGACAAGCCGACGTTTGGCAGCAAAGAGCTTGGCGAACTGCTTGCGGGATATGACAACAGCGATACAGAGATTTATTTCTGCGGATTCTGCACGGGAATATGCGTAATCAGCAACGTAGCGATTGCAAAGACGTTCTGTAAAGATGCAGAGGTGTCCGTGATAGAAAATGCCTGTGCCTGCGTAACACCTGAAAGTCATAAGACAGCAATAGAAGCAATGAAGATGATTCAGGTCAATATTATATAGAAAGCTATTTATTAAAAATGTTTCTGACATACTAATAGCGTATGAAATGGGAGGAGAATATTATGAAATTAAACCAGATAATCACAAGTCTTTTAGAGACTGATATGTATAAATTCAGCATGGGTCAGACAATATTCCATCAGTTTACGGATTACAAGACCACATGGACATTCAAGTGCAGAAATGAAGATGTGCATTTTACACCGGAAATGGTGCAGGAGATAACAGAACAGATTAAGACTTTCTGTAAGCTTCGGTTTACAGAGGATGAGCTTGCATATCTTGACAATATCAAATGGATCAAAGGCTCTTATGTTGATTTTCTTCGTCTCTGGCAGCCGCGTTTTGAGGATTTTGAGATAGGAACAGATGCACCTTGTGGCTTGTCTATCGAGGCAAAAGGAACATGGCTTAACACTTCAATGTATGAGATTCCGACACTTGCCATTGTAAATGAAGTGTATTTCAGAATGGCATATGACTATGATAAGCTGCTTGACAGCTTTAAGAAGCGTTTGGATGCAAAGTATGAGAATTTAAAGAACGGACACTGGTACGCGGGTACATTCTCAGAGTTTGGTCTCAGAAGAAGACTTTCTGCTGAAGCGCAGGAGCTTGCAGTGCAGAAGTTCGCACATTTAAACGACACCCTGCACAGTTCATCAAATTTTGTCGGCACATCAAATGTGTATCTTGCAAAGAAGTACGGACTTACACCTGTAGGCACCATGGCTCATGAGTGGATTATGTGCACAGGACAGGGCAATCACAGGCACAATCCGGCATATTCAAACTGGTATGCTCTCGATGCATGGGTTAAGGAGTATGGAGTATTAAACGGTATTGCGCTTACTGACACAATCACAACAGACTGTTTCCTGCGTGATTTCCAGCTGACCTATGCGACACTTTTCTCAGGAGTGCGTCATGACAGCGGAGACCCGTATGAGTGGGGTGAAAAGATGATTGCTCATTACAAGAGCCTTGGAATTGACCCTAAAACAAAGACACTTTTATTCAGCGACAGTCTTGACTTTGAGCGTGCTGACAAGCTCTACAGACATTTCTGCAAGGAAACAAATGTAGCTTTCGGTATCGGTACATACTTAAGTAATGATACAGATGTTCCTGCACTCAATATCGTCATGAAAACCACAATATGCAATGGTATGGATGTAGCGAAGATTTCTGATACACCCGGCAAGGGGATGTGCAAAAATCCGGATTATGTGGATTACTTAAACCGCTGCATTGATTACAGGATGAAAAATGACCGCTAGGAGGAAATGTCATGAATACAGGATTTTACCGTGTTGCTGCATCGTCCCCTGAGATTTATCTCGGGGACTGCGTGAACAATGCTGACAATATCATACACATTGCAGAGTCACTTGCAAAAAAAGGATGTGCAGCTTGTGGTTTTTCCGGAGCTGTGTATTACGGGATATAGCTGTGCAGACATGTTTTTGAGAAAAGAACTGCTCGCGCAGGCTCAGCAAGAACTGGACAGGATTAAAACAGCATTGCAGGATTTAAGCATCCTTGTATGCGTGGGACTGCCGATAGAAGATGAAGCTGGCAGACTTTTCAACTGTGCTGCATATGTACACAACGGAGAAATTGTTGGAATTGTGCCAAAAACATATATTCCTAACTATGGCGAATTTTATGAGAAACGCTGGTTTACAAGCGCAGACAAGAGATTATCAGATGAGATTACTTTAAATTATGTCGCAAACAGACCAACAGTACCTTTTTCTCCGAACATTATTATCAAGGATCTGAGAGGCGCAATTGTCGGTACTGAGATTTGTGAAGATTTATGGGTAAGTGCGCCTCCGAGCGGGGAGCTTTGCAAAGCCGGTGCAAATATCATTATAAATCCATCAGCAAGCAATGACGTAATCGGAAAAAGAGAATACAGGCGCAGTCTTGTGGCGATGCAGTCAGGAAGATGCCGTGCCGGATACGTGTATGCGTCAAGCGGTGCAGGAGAGAGCAGCACGGATCTGGTATTTTCCGGCCATTGCATCATAGCTGATAATGGCAGAATAGCTGGTGAGACGTCAGATTATTCAAAACGTATGAATAAAAAGGTATCAGAAGATGATGTGATGAGCTCTGGTTTTGTGATAAGTGAGATAGATATTGATCGCTGCATGAATGACCGCCACAGATACAACAGCGATTCATGGGCTGATGTGCCGGATGTGATAAAAGTAATTTTAAATGGTGAAAACCGGATGAAGGATTATCAAATATGGCCAAAGAAAGTTAATCCGTATCCGTTTGTACCAAGTGATAAAAACAACCGAAAAAACCGCTGCATGGAGATTTTGTCACTTCAGGCAAAAGGTCTGGAACAGAGACTCATATCCACCGGAATAAAAAAGGTTGTTCTTGGAATATCCGGCGGTCTGGACAGCACACTTGCACTGTTGGTATGCTGTGATGCATTTGATGCACTTGGCATTTCGAAGAGAAATATCTATGGTATTACAATGCCGGGATTTGGAACGACATCTACTACAAAGACAATTGCTGACAGGCTTATGGAAGAATTTGGAGTGACAGCCGTGGAAGTTAATATTGAGGCTGCATGCAGACAGCACATGAAGGATATAGGACATCCGGATGATGTTTTTGACGTGACATATGAAAACATTCAGGCCAGAGAGCGTACACAGGTATTGTTCGATTATGCAAACATGGTAGACGGACTTGTAATCGGTACAGGTGACATGTCAGAGCTTGCGCTTGGCTGGTGCACCTACAACGGCGACCATATGAGCAATTATGCCGTGAACTGCAGTGTACCAAAGACACTTGTTAAATACATTGTACAGGCTTATGCCAGCGAGTGCGCGTCAACGGATGAAATGAAAAATGTGCTTTGCGAAATAGCAGACCTGCCTATTTCCCCTGAACTACTGCCGCCGGATAAAGACGGTAACATAGCACAGAAAACAGAGGAGAGCATCGGCAAATATGACCTTCATGACTTCTTCCTTTATCATTTTCTGCGTAATGGAGAAAGCCGGGAGCGGATATTAAAACTTGCAGAGATTGCTTTTGCAAATGTAAGTAAGGGCGAAATAGAAAAGACGCTGGAAACATTCTTTACGCGTTTCAGACAGCAGCAGTTTAAGCGTTCATGCATACCTGACGGACCAAAGGTTGGAACTGTTTCATTATCTCCTAGAGGTGATCTGAGAATGCCAAGCGATATGGTGGAATTGTATTAGGCCGAAGTGCAAAAAGATAAAAGAAATATTAGCTAACCACAAATGAACATCCAGTCACAGCGTAAGAAAACCGGGAGACCGGGAACGCAACCGGGGGATGGCACACCCTCATGTGCGCTAACGCTTTGCTGTTAAGATTCTGTACGAATTATGCTTATAGTGTTTCTATGCTTGACGAAACTGGCTTTTATGCGCCGTCCATGGCGCATAACACCTTGCCCAGCCATCCATGGCTGGGCATTTCTGTGTTTCATGTGCATAATTCTACAGTATCTAAACAGCTTCGCTAGTCGCTTACATGAGGGTGTGCCATCCCCCG
The DNA here is from genome assembly GCF_052118705.1 of Agathobacter sp. LCP21S3_B2. NCBI lineage: Bacteria > Bacillati > Bacillota > Clostridia > Lachnospirales > Lachnospiraceae > Agathobacter > Agathobacter sp. LCP21S3_B2. The sequence goes on from NZ_JBQKGQ010000006.1 coordinate 128,368, forward strand.
GCTGCGTTCCCGGTCTCCCGGTTTTCGTAGTCATGCCATGGCACTGAATTACGCAGTCTTTCCGGTATAAAGCTGATAATACTTTCCCTTCTTTGCAATCAGCTCATCATGACTTCCCCTTTCAATAATGCGTCCCTGCTCCAAAACCATAATGCAGTCGCTGTTTCTGACCGTAGAAAGCCTGTGTGCGATAACAAATGTAGTGCGGCCATGCATGAGCTTATCCATGCCGTCCTGAACAATACGCTCGGTACGTGTATCAATTGAGCTTGTAGCCTCATCGAGGATGAGCACAGGCGGGTCGGCGATAGCGGCACGCGCAATGGCTAGAAGCTGGCGCTGGCCCTGGCTTAGGTTTGCACCGTCACCTGTCAGTACAGTATTGTAGCCGTCAGGAAGCTGTCGGATAAACGTATCGGCGTTTGCCAGGCGGGCAGCTGCGTATACTTCATCATCTGTGGCATCAAGCTTGCCGTAGCGGATGTTTTCCATGACAGTAGCTGTGAAAAGGTGGGTATCCTGCAAAACAATGCCAAGAGAGTGGCGCAGATCAGCCTTTTTAATCTTGTTTATATTGATGCCGTCATATCTTATCTTGCCGTCTGCTATATCGTAGAAGCGGTTGATAAGGTTAGTGATGGTAGTCTTTCCAGCTCCGGTGGTGCCGACAAAGGCAATCTTCTGACCGGGTGATGCAAAAAGATTCACATCGTGCAGTACAATTTTCTCAGGCACATATCCGAAATCCACATCGTCAAATACCACATCGCCCTCAAGTTTTTTGTAGTCCACAGAGCCGTCAGCCTGATGAGTATGCTTCCATGCCCATAAGCCGGTGCGTTCATGGGTTTCGGTAAGTTTTCCGTTTTCTTCCTTAGCATTTACTAGTGTGACATAGCCTTCGTCAGTCTCAGGCGTTTCGTCGAGCAGAGAGAAGATACGGTCACATCCGGCAAGCGCCATGATGATACTGTTGAACTGCTGGCTGACCTGCGAGATAGGCATGTTAAAGCTCTTGTTAAAGGTCAGAAAGCTCGCAAGCTTACCAAGGGTCAGACCGCCAAAGCCTGAAAGAGCCATAACACCGCCGGCAAGAGCGCAGAGCACGTAGCTTAGATTTCCAATCTGTGCGTTTACAGGACCGAGCATGTTGGAGTACATGTTGGCATTGTAGGCACTTTCAAAGAGTTCATCGTTTATTTTGTCGAAGGCTTCAATATTTTCCTGCTCGTGGGTAAATACCTTGACCACTTTCTGTCCGTTGAGCATTTCCTCGATGAAGCCGTTAACCTTGCCGAGGTCGCGCTGCTGCGCAAGGAAATAGCGGCTGGAGAAGCCTGCAAATTTCTTTGTCACGACTGTTGTTACGATTACCATCACGATAGTTAGTACGGTGAGCGGAATATTTAATATGACCATTGAAACAAAAACGCTCACAACAGTGATAGCACTGTTAAGTATCTGCGGAAGACTCTGGCTGATGAGCTGGCGGAGTGTATCGATATCGTTTGTATAAATTGACATGATATCGCCGTGCGCATGTGAGTCAAAGTATCGGATTGGCAGATCCTGCATATGGGAAAAGAGCTCAACACGCAGATTCTTAATGGTGCCCTGTGATACGTAAATCATTATTTTGCTGTATGCAAACGTACTGATGACGCCGATGCCGTAGAATACGGTGACCCTTCCTATTGCTGCAAGGAGTGGTCCGTAGTCGGGACTTCCTGTCTTAAGCAGTGGTACTATATAGTCATCAATCAAATTTTTGGTAAACATGGTTCCCTGCACATTTGCAAGTACACTGACAAAGATACATATCACAACAATTATGCAGGCCGGTAAATATTTCTTGAAAATAAATCCCATGAGGCGCGCAAAAAGCTTACCGGGATTTTTAATTTTGGGTTTTGGACCTTGTGGTCCTCTTGGTCCTGGCATCAGGCAGCACCTCCTTCATCAAAGTCTCCTCCGCCGTTTGTCTGGGAATCGTAAACATCGCGGTAGATTTCATTATTTTTAAGCAGATTTTCGTGAGTGTCAAAGCCGTCCACTTTTCCGTCATTCATCACAATGATACGGTCAGCATCCATGACTGATGAGATACGCTGTGCGATGATGAGCTTAGTGGTTCCCGGTATTGTTTTTGCGAGGGCAGCACGGATTTTTGAATCTGTTGCTGTATCCACAGCCGAGGTGCTGTCATCGAGTATGAGTATCCTTGGCTTTTTAAGCAGAGCTCTTGCGATACACAGACGCTGCTTCTGACCACCGGATACGTTGGTTCCGCCTTGCTCTATGTAGGTGTTGTACTTGTCAGGGAAGGACTCGATAAAATCATCGGCGCATGCCATTTTGCAGGCTTCAATACACTCATCTGTGGTAGCGTTTTTGTCACCCCAGCGCAGATTTTCGAGTATGGTGCCCGAGAAAAGCACGTTTTGCTGGAGCACGACAGCTACCTTGTTTCTGAGAGTGTCCATGTCGTATTCACGCACATCGTGGCCTCCGACGATTACAGAGCCGGTGTCTGTGTCGTAGAGACGGCTTATCAGGTTTACAAGGGAAGATTTCGAGCTTCCGGTTCCTCCTATGATGCCGATGGTCTCACCTGATTTTATGTCTAGATTTATATCCGACAGAACCGGAGTTTCAGCGGTGTCTGAATATCTGAAGGTTACATGCTTAAAGCTTATGCTTCCGTCAGGCACATCGTAAAGCGGCTCCTTTGGATTGTGCAGTGTGCTCTGTTCATTTAATACCTCGCTGATTCGTCTTGCAGATGCGAGTGAGAGTGAAATCATAACAAAAATCATGGAGAGCATCATGAGGTGCATCAGAATATTCATGCAATAGGTGAGAAGAGCCATCAGATCACCTGTAGTGAGAGTGCTGCTTACCACCATATGAGCTCCGAGCCAGCTTATTAACAGGATGCAGGCATACACTGTAAACTGCATGAGCGGAGAGTTGTATACCACAAGGCTTTCTGCCTTCACAAATACGTCGTAGATATTCTGTGCTGCCTTTGAAAAACGTTTCTTCTCATAATCCTCACGGACGTATGCCTTTACAACGCGGATAGCGGATACGTTTTCCTGTACACTTTCATTCAGGTCATCATAGCGCTTGAAGGCTCTGTCGAAGTATTTCATGGCCGCCTTACTGATGAAAAGCAGTAAAGCTCCAAGCACAATGACAGCGATTAAGTATATTGTCGCAAGGCGAGGGCTGATGAAAAATGACATAGCCATCGCACATATTATGGACGCAGGGGCTCTCATAGCCATGCGAAGCAGCATCATGTAAGCATTCTGGATGTTGGTCACATCGGTTGTCATACGTGTGACAAGACTCGCGGATGAGAATCTGTCGATATTTGCAAAGGAAAAGGTCTGGATGTTGCGAAACATTGCAGCACGCAGATTCTTTCCAAAGCCCATGGCGGCCTTTGCACCATATTTTGCACCGAGACATCCTGTTAAAAGACCAAACAGTGCTGCGACAATCATACACACACCCATGATATAGATATGCCTTGTGTCGCCCATATTGACACCGTTGTCGATGATTGAAGCCATGAGAAGAGGGATTATGGTATCCACAGCCACCTCAAGCAGCATGAAAACAGGTGTTGCAATTGAAGACCATTTGTATTCCTTTATTTGGGCACCTAGTGTTTTTAACATATGTTTTGTCCTTTCTTCTTATATTTTATATTTGATTAAAACGAACTTCCCACATTTATGGTAATGTGGTTAACTAAAAAAATACTTGCATTTAATTAGTTAGTGTGCTAACTATATTATAGATATACTTTTTTTATTGTCAAGAAAAATTTATGAAAGGATTTCAGATATGAAGGAGTTTACACCGGATAAATACTTAGGACACAAGATAAACCGCATCAGCAGGAGCATAGACAGATATTTTGACAGAAAAAGGTGCAGTAAAACAGAGTGTATACCGCGAAGCCAGGGTATGATGATTGGATATATAATGGATAATCCGGGCCAAAATATATTTCAAAAGGATATCGAGGCAAAGTTTCATCTGTCAGGAGCCACAGTGACAAATATGCTTAAAAGTCTTGAAAAAAACGGCTATATCGTGCGCACACCTATGGAAAATGATGCAAGGCTTAAAAGGATTGAGCTGACGCAAAAAGCACTGGACCACGAAAACAGGGTGAGGGAAAATATAATGGGAATAGAGGAAGCCATGCACGAAGGCTTTTCTAAGGAAGAGTTTGACATGATGCTTGGCTTTTTGGACAGAGTGATTGACAATATGGAAAAGCTTAACAAGTAACAAAATAATTACAGAGTTGAAAAAGTAGCATAAATATTGTGGCTTTTTTTGTGCAATAAGTCAAAATGCTACAAAATATTGTTGAGCGTATTGACATAGCAACAATATCTTGTATAATTTAGATTGTCATCAAAAACAGATGCACAGATTTGTAATAAATAATATGACATTTTATATGTAGCTATATAGTAATCGTTTGGTGAGCAGCTGGCTTTATATTGCAGGGCTGTGATGCGAATTAAATGATTACATCTCATCTATAGCTGCATATTTTGTGCCATTACACATGATAAAATACATATATATGGTATGTGATGTAAATAATGATACTATATATAGTGTAGCGTATTTTGCAGCATTTAGTATACAGAGAGGAGAAATTTACATGAAAATCATCAAGCGAAGCGGCAGTGAGGACGTATTTGATGCAGCTAAAATTGTAGCTGCCATTAGAAAGGCAAACGGTTCAGTGCTTGACTATGAGAAGCTTACTGCTGATCAGATTGAGGAAATTGCAAATAATGTGGAGACCGCATGTGAGAATATGAAGCGCTCTCCAAGCGTTGAGGAGATACAGGATATGGTAGAGAACCAGCTTATGAACAAGCGTGCCTTTACCGTGGCCAGAAACTACATCACTTACAGATACAAGAGGGCCATCGTCCGTAAGTCAAACTCTACGGACCAGCAGATTCTTAGCCTTCTTGAGTGCAATAACGAGGAGGTAAAGCAGGAAAATTCCAACAAGAATCCTACTGTAAACAGCGTACAGCGTGACTACATGGCAGGTGAGGTGAGCAAGGATATCACACGTCGTTTCCTGCTTCCTGAGGATATAGTGGAGGCTCATGAGAAGGGACTTATCCATTTCCATGATGCAGATTATTTTGCACAGCACATGCACAACTGCTGTCTGGTAAATCTTGAGGACATGCTTCAGAACGGTACGGTAATCAGTGAGACAATGATTGATACACCAAAGAGTTTTTCTACAGCCTGCAACATCGCTACCCAGGCTATAGCACAGATTGCCAGCTCACAGTATGGTGGACAGAGTATCTCGCTTGCACATCTGGCACCATTTGTACAGGTCAGCCGTGAAAAGTTCAGAAAGCAGGTGCGCAAGGAGTTTGAGAGCATTGGACTTGATCTGAATGACGAAAAAATCAATGAGGTCGCAGAGCTCCGTGTCAAGGAAGAAATCAACCGCGGTGTGCAGATGATTCAGTATCAGGTCATCACACTCATGACTACAAACGGACAGGCACCGTTTATCACAGTATTCATGTACCTCAACGAGGTATCCGATCCGCAGACAAAGGCAGATCTTGCCGCAATCATTGAGGAGATGCTGCACCAGAGAATAAAGGGCGTAAAGAACGAAAAGGGTGTATATATTACACCGGCATTCCCTAAGCTCATATATGTGCTTGAGGATGATAATATCACAGAGGATTCAAAGTACTGGAATCTCACAGTGCTTGCGGCACAGTGCTCTGCAAAGAGAATGGTGCCTGATTATATTTCAGAGAAGGTCATGAAGGAGCTTAAGGACGGAGATGTGTATACATGCATGGGCTGCCGTTCATTCCTCACAGTGGACAGATGCTCACAAACAGCAGGTAATGTGGCACATGCCAAGAACTTTGATCCAAACAAGCGTAAATACTATGGACGTTTCAACCAGGGTGTTGTCACCTTAAATCTCGTTGATGTGGCATGCTCTTCAGAAAAGGATGAGGAAAAATTCTGGAAGATACTTGATGAGAGACTTGAGCTGTGTCACAGAGCACTTATGTGCAGACATAAGAGGCTTCTTGGTACCAAATCCGATGTGGCACCGATTCTCTGGCAGAACGGAGCACTTGCACGTCTGAAAAAGGGAGAGGTTATAGACCCATTATTATTTAACGGATACTCAACAATCTCACTCGGCTATGCAGGACTTTGTGAGTGTGTGCGCTACATGAAGGGTGTATCACATACAGAGCCAAAGGAAGGCACACCGTTTGCACTTAAGGTAATGCAGTACTTAAACGATGCATGTGAGCAGTGGAAAAAGGAGTCAAACATCGATTTCAGTATATATGGCACACCGCTTGAGTCTACCACCTATAAGTTCGCAAAGTGCTTACAGAAGCGCTTTGGTATCATCGAGGGTGTTACCGACAAGAACTATATTACAAACAGCTACCATGTGCATGTAACAGAGCAGATTAATGCATTTGACAAGCTCAAGTTTGAGTCCCAGTTCCAGAAGCTGTCTCCGGGAGGTGCCATCAGCTACGTTGAGGTGCCAAACATGCAGGACAATATCCCGGCAGTGCTTTCGGTAATGCAGTACATTTATGACAATATCATGTACGCAGAGTTGAATACAAAGAGCGACTATTGCCAGGTATGCGGCTACGACGGAGAAATCAAAATCGTAGAGGAAGAGGGCTCAGGCAAGCTTATCTGGGAGTGCCCACATTGTGGCAACCGTGACCAGAACAAGATGAGTGTAGCCCGCCGTACATGTGGCTATATAGGCACACAGTTCTGGAATCAGGGAAGAACTCAGGAGATTAAAGAGCGAGTACTACATCTGTAGAAGGTAAAGGAGGATTTTGTTTATGACTAATGAAGAAATCTGGAATATTGGTCTTGAGGAGCGTACAGACGAGCTTTCAAAGCTGCAAAGCGAATATGACAGGCTCGACGTGGAGTGCCGCAAGGCGGAATTTGAAAAGGATATGTATGCACGTCTCAGGGACGTAAATAATGCAATGCTCTATAAGCAGAAATTCTCAGAAAAATACGAGAAATGTGCCAGGGCATCTGAAAAGCTCACGAAACAAAAGAATGCACTTGAGAATGAGATTAGTGTTCTGAAAAAAGAGATATATTACATTAATAGCTTGATGTAACATACGAATATGCCGTATGGCAGCTTTTGAAAATATTTCATAAGCTGCCGTACGTTTTTTTTATATATAGTACCGGGGACTCTGGCAATTTGCCTATGAAAAAATAAAAAAATATCAAGCATATTAATATATTTAGCTTGCATAAAAAATTATTATACTTCTAAAACGCGTAAAAGTATTGTGAAATTTCTACAAAATTAATGTGAATATCATTATTTGAATAACCGTTCGAACAAGCTGAATTTTTGTGTATTTTCCCATATTTACAAATATTAAATTGATGTATTTTTGCTAAATATTACAGAAATAAGTTGGCATTTATGTCTATTGAAACGTAAACGTTTAATGTATAAACTGTAAATATAGTTATTGCAACCGATTGCGCTGTTGCGCATGAAACAGATGAAATCATGAGTGACATGCAATTTGTGAATGTGCATGACAGTGGCTTAATGGCTTTGATATTTATCAATTTGATAGTCATTTACCACTGCATAAAAACAAGGAGGAAAATATGAGCAGGAAGAGAAAAATGGCATCTATAACAAGTGCCGGACTGGTGTTTGCAATGCTTTTAAGCCAGAGCGCTGTGGCGGATTTTGGCACAGAGCAGGTTAAGGCAGCAGAGGATACCGCAAAGTGGGTAGACACAGAATATGTGGTGAATGGAGATTTTGAGTCGTCTATAAATGAGGATGGAAGTATAACCGGTTGGACTAAGTCAACGGGAAGTGGACTATTTGTCACAAAAGATGAGTGGGCGGTAAATAATACAACTCAGTTTACAAAGATAAAGGACATAACTGGGGACAATTCGCTATATCAAACAATCAAGAATGTTGAGCCGGGAACCTATAGGATTTCAATTGATCAGGATGGACAAAAAGATGTTAAATCAGGTCTGTATGTGAAATATTTGGAACAGGCTAAAGAACTTCCGGCTACAACAGATTGGGATAATTGGGAAACAGTTACAACTGATGAATTTACAATTGAAGCTGTACAAGATGTTGATATATGTATTGGAGGAGATGTTACGAATGGCTATTGGGGCGATATTGACAATATCAAGCTTCAAAAGCTTTATGAAAAAGAATCGGATGATACTGACTCTTCCGAAGAAAATCAGAAAGGCTACAAAATCTCAGTAAACCAGACTGAAGTTACCGTAGAAAATGGTGATATAGTCAATCTTGAAGCGAAGATTACCTTTGATGGAAAAGAAATAAGTGAACTTCCTGAGGGAGTAAATTTATGGTGGTGGATTGATACATGGAATGACCACACAGATGGATTGAATGACGGAACATTAGAAAACGATAATAAGTCCGGAAAAACTCTTAAGGCTGCTTACACAACAAAGTCAGCAGGTAAGTATTATGTTGTAGCCCAGCTTAAGGATGCAGATGGCAATGAGCTTGGTTATGCATGTACAACTATTACATCTAAGGCACCTGAAACTGATACCTCAGTAGACAATGACGATATTGTTGTTGCAAAGGTAAAGAATTTGTCGCCTGATTTCATAATGGGAATGGACATTTCATCTGTTATAACAGAGTTCAACAGTGGTGTTATATACAAGGATTATAACGGAAAAGTAATTGACAATGTGACAGATTTCTGTAAATTCCTGGCAGAAAACGATATAAACCATATCCGTGTCAGAGTATGGAATAATCCATATGATTCAAACGGAAATGGATATGGTGGTGGAAATAACGATGTGGCAACCGCAAAGAAAATTGCTGATGCATGCCGCAGTGCCGGAATAAAAATGCTTGTTGATTTCCATTGCTCAGATTTCTGGACTGATCCGAGTAAACAGATGGTGCCTAAGGCATGGAAGGGCTATACAGTTGATGAGAAGGCTGCAGCTGTAGAAAAGTTTATCAACGAATCATTAAACACAATTGATGCATCAAAGGATGTTGTAGATATGGTTCAGGTTGGAAATGAGACAACAGGCGGTTTTATAGGAGAAACAAAAACAGATGCCATGTGTAAGCTCTTTTCCGCAGGCTCAAAAGGTGTTAAGGATTACAACAGTGACGTAAAGGTTGTGATTCATGTGGAAAGTCCTCAGAAGAATACACTTACAACATGGTCAGATAATCTTGAAAATTATAATGTAAATTATGATATTCTTGGAACAAGCTATTATCCATACTGGCATGGAACACTAAGCAATTTAAAGAAAGAACTCAGCTATGTTCAGACTAAGCACAAAAAGGATGCAATGGTTTTAGAAACAAGCTATGCATATACACTTGATGATTCGGATGGTCATGAAAATACTGTCCGTGAGGGAAATAATGATGATTCGGCAGATGCCACAGAGCCTTTCACTGTGCAGGGACAGGCTACATATATCAGAAACCTCATCAATGCTGTAAATGAGGCAGGCGGACTTGGTGTGTATTACTGGGAGCCGGCATGGATTACCGTAGGAGATACAACAGGTCTTTCAGAGGAAGCTGCAGCGGCAAGATATGAAGCAAATAAAAAGATTTGGGAGGAAAAAGGCTCAGGCTGGGCAGCAAGCTACGGCGGTGAGTATGATCCAAAGGATGCCGGAAAATGGTATGGCGGTTCTGCTGTAGATAACCAGGCAATGTTTTATCCGGATGGAACAGCAACAGCTGGCCTTAAGGTATGGAATTACGTAAAGACCGGTGCCAAGGTAACGAAAATTGGAGTTGAGGATATAGAAACAGCAGATGTCACAGCAGAGGCAGGAAAAGAGATAGAGCTTCCAAAAACAGTTAATGTGACATATAATACAGAAAAAGTTGAAGAGAACATTGTTTGGAATACAGAGGGAATTGATTTTTCAAAGGCAGGAACATATACAGTAGAAGGAACTGTAAAGTTCAGTAGAAAAATAGAGCGTGGTGCTTATAAGGATAAGACATCGGGTACAACAAAATGTACAGTAGTTATAAAGCAGAAAAATCTTATTACAGATGCAGATGATGCAGGCTTTGAAAAAGCTGATAATTTCACAACTGATAATAGCATTGTTGATTCAGTTTCTTCCACCAAGGATGATAAGAAGTCAGGAGAAGCATGTGCTCACTGGTACAATGGTGGAGAAGATAAGACAGAGGCAGCCATTACTTACAATAAAGCTATTACACTTGCTTCAGGCGAGTACATCTTTGAGTATGTAGGACAGGGAGCCGATGGAGATGAGCTTTATGCTGAGGTTATGGATTCAGAAGGCAATATCATTGCAAAGGGAGATAATGTTACACTTGAGGGTTGGAAAAACTGGAAAACTCCAAGCGTTTCATTTAAGCTTGAGAAAGAAACCAAAGTTACACTTGTTGTCGGTATCGTGAGTGCAAAAGGTGGCTGGGGAACAGCAGACGACTTGTACTTATATCAGACGAAGTCAGATGACAAGCCGGATGATAGCAACCAGACGCCGGACGGAGGAAACAACAAGCCGGATGATAGCAACCAGACGCCGGATGGAGGAAACAACAAGCCGGATGATAGCAACCAGACGCCGGACGGAGGAAACAACAAGCCGGACGATAGCAACCAGACACCGGACGGAGGAAACAACAAGCCGGACGATAGCAACCAGACACCGGATGGAGGAAATAACAAGCCGGTAGAAACTCTCACACCTGGAGAGGTTGTAGCAAGCAAGGCAGATAGCACAACAACCATTAAGGACATTAAGGGAATCCTTCCTGCTACAGTGAAATTCGAATCAAATAAAGTAACTGATGAGAAGGAAGTGTCAAAGGTTACAGATATTGTAAACAAAAAGATTGTAGGAGTGAAAGCTTTAGCACTATATGAGCTTAATTTGACAGACGGAACAACACAGATTCATCAGCTTGAAGATAAGGTTCAGGTAACAATGGATATGCCATTTACATTAGCTTCTGATGAGGCAATCAAGGTATTTCGTGTAGATGGAGAAAAGCTCTTTGCATGCAAAGCCTCAATTGTAGATGGAAGGCTTGTATTTGAGACAGATCATTTCAGTACATTTGCATTTGTAAAGGTAAAGACAAGCTCCTATGCAGCATCTGCGACTGATGCAAAAGCTGCAAAGACATCAGATGACAACAACATGTACATGTGGCTGATTATTGCAATGTCAGGACTTGGAGTAACAATTGCTGCAATCATGGCAAAAAAGAAAAATGTGGGAGAATAATTGAAGTATTTATTGTCATAAACAAAGATAGGGACAGTTCTATTTGAACTGTCCCTTGTCACGTTGATAAAGGAATTTAATATTAAATTATCAAAATACAAAGAAAAATCTTGTATAAAAGTACTAAAAATAGTAAAATTGAATTAATTTAGTAAACTGTTTTCAAAGTGATGTATATTTGTATACAGTAAATACAATGCGATGCTTTATTGAAAGAAGGGATAAGGACAGCGCAGGAAGCCGGGGCATATGATGGATGAAAAAATAATAAATGAAAAGTTCCACAAATATGAAAAGATGCTTAGCAAGTCTAATATATCGGTCTATGAGTATTATCCAGCTACAGATACAGCAGTTAAGCTGGATGCCTCTTTAAATGTCGTAAGAAAAATCAGTCCATATATGAATGAAATTAACAGTGAAAGATGGCTGGATTTGCAGGAACAAAGCAGGTATGTCCAGTTTTTAAGAGGCATGAGTAACGGAAATATTGAGATACAATATGCTGATGATGATGGACACATGACGCTTAAAAGCATCAGAAAGCTTTACATGGTAGATGAGACTACAGGTGAGGAATATCTGCTGATTACCAAAAAGGACGTCACAAAACAGAAAAATACAGAGAGAAAATACCGAGAGCAGGCCCAGAGAGATTCAATGACTAAGCTTTACAACCGAGTCAGTGGCAAGGAAATAGTGGAAAGCTATCTTGATAGGAAAAATCCGTATGAGTCCTGTGGCATGCTTGTTATGGATGTTGATTATTTTAAGGGTGTCAATGATTCGTATGGACATCTGTTTGGGGATAAGGTTCTCATTAAAATTTCGCAGCTTTTGATGGATCATTTTGATAAAAAAGCCGTTGTTTCCAGAGTCGGAGGAGATGAGTTTGTAGTCTTTTTCTATGACATTGACAACAATCAGCTTGTGTCAAGAATCGGAGGATTTTTTGATGATATAAAGACACTTACCTTTGCGGAGAATGATTATATTCCGACCTGCAGTATCGGGGTGTGCTTTGTGCCGAAAAATGCATCTAATTGCAGCTATGATCAGATATTCCAGAATGCGGACTGGGCGCTTTATCAGGCAAAGAAGCGTGGTAGAAACAGATATGTTTTCTGCGACAATATGCACAGATATAATGAAGAGATTATGGAGGCAGGTCAGAAGGAAGCAGCTAAGCAGCAGCTTGATGCCAGATATTTTCAGAATGATATACTTGCAACTGCCTTTGAGGTTTTTGAGAAGCACAGATATTTTGATGATGCTATTAAGCAGCTGCTTCAGATTATCGGTATCAGATTCCAGCTTGACCGCATATCAGTTGTGGATATTGATATAAGGAACAACATTGCAAGCTGTTCCTATCAATGGAGAGCTAATGGAGTGAAGGCTGCTTTGGAAAAGCCGCAATGCTATAAAAGGGAAGATTTTCAGAAATTTTTCAGTAAGTATAATGCATTTAATGCATTGGTGATAAACGATGAAAATGTGAATGAGTATTCGGTTGAGGGACAGCGGTTAGTTATGCAAAATAACACCAGGACAGTTCTTCATATTGCAAGATATGATGAGGGCAGATATGCCGGCACAGTTGCATTTGTCACCTGTAACAAGAACAGATTCTGGTCTCTGGACAAGATGCATGAGTTGTCTGAGGTTGTAAAGCTTTTTTCTGTATACATGAGAAAGAGTCTTGGGTTCAATAAATATGACTGTGGCTGTGGATGGCATAATGATTATGATGATTTGACAGGCCTTATTTCGTTTGCACGTTTTAAGGAGGATGTGGAGCATATTATTGTGAGCGGTACCCGCCAGGATTCGGTGATGGTGTATTCGGATATTGAGAATTTTTCTGAATATAACAGGAAATATGGTTTTGAACAGGGAGACCGGCTGCTGAAGGAATTTGCACAGTATATCATAGGTACGATGCAAAAGGTAGAAAAGACATATTTTGCCAGAATTGTATCTGATCAGTTTGTACTTTTTATGCCTTATGATATAAGTGTTAATGATATAGAGTACAAAGTACAAAGAATTAATGATTCTTTTACCAGAACATATATGGGAGATGATGATGGTATCAAAATCAACATCAGGACAGGAATATATAAGGTAACCGGGGCCTGCAGCGGTGTGTCTGCGGCAATTGATGCCGCAAACAGTGCCAGAAAGCATATAAAGCCGTCTGATGAGCTTAAGGTAGTTATATATAATGAAAGTATGGCTTGAATTGCAGCCGATTACAGGTAACATGTTATTATCAGATATATCACACCAAGCACCCAGCTTGAAAATATGCCGTACAGTATCACAGGACCTGCAATCCTAAATATCTGACAGCCTATGCCAAATACCTGCCCCTCCACCTGAAATTCACATGCGGATGAGCATACTCCGTTTGCAAAGCCTGTTATAGGAACGAGAGCGCCTGCGCCTCCCCAGTTTGCGAGTGGTGCATACAGGTTTAGCGCTGTCAGTATGCAGCTTATGAGAATCAAAATCATGCTGCACCAGGCAGAGGCTTCATCGCTGCTGAATCCAAAGTATTGTGTGCAGGTATTTACTATGAGCTGTCCGATAGTGCATATGATTCCGCCGAGTATAAATGCCTTTAGCATGTTTGCAGAAAGGCAGTGAGTAGGTGTGACGCGCTTTACATATTTGTTATATTCATCATTTCGTTTTTCTTTTTGGTCAGTAGTCATGTTTTCAGACCTCCTTTTTTATAGGATGACCGTATTTTTTAAATGTATTCATATATGTGATTTTAGTTATTTGATTTGGGTATAGTTACTTATTAGAATTAAATATGAAGGATATATCAAATAATCCTTGCTACTTTCTGCTTTAAATAGTAGAATTGTAGCAAGGATTATTTTTGCGCGGTAGCGCATCAATGTAATAAATCGCAGCGAAGCATATAATTGCGATAAATAATGCAAGCATCTTGCAATAAAGAAAAGGAGACACATATATGTATACACTTGACGACATCAAGAAAGAAGATCAGGAGATTGCGAGCGCCATCACAGATGAGTTTGAGCGCCAGAACAGCCATATCGAGCTTATTGCTTCTGAGAACTGGGTAAGCCCTGCTGTTATGTCAGCTATGGGAAGCATTCTCACCAATAAGTATGCTGAGGGATATCCGGGAAGAAGATACTATGGAGGCTGCGAGTGCGTGGACGAGGTAGAGGAGCTTGCCAGAGAAAGAGCCAAGAAGCTTTTCGGCGCAGAGTATGTAAATGTACAGCCACACTCAGGCGCTCAGGCCAACATGGCAGTACAGTTCGCCATCTTAAAGCCGGGCGATACCATCATGGGAATGAACCTTGACCACGGCGGACACCTCACACATGGTTCACCGGTCAACTTCTCAGGCTCATATTTCCATGTAGTGCCTTACGGAGTAAATGACGAGGGCTTCATTGATTACGACAAGGTAGAGGAAATTGCCCTTGAGTGCAAGCCAAAGATGATTATCGCAGGTGCATCTGCATATGCGAGAACTATAGATTTCAAGCGCTTCAGAGAGATTGCAGACAAGGTAGACGCAGTGCTCATGGTTGATATGGCTCATATCGCAGGACTTGTAGCCGCAGGACTTCATCCAAGCCCAATCCCATATGCACATGTCACCACAACCACTACACACAAGACTCTCCGCGGACCTCGTGGAGGAATGATTCTCTGCAGTCAGGAGATGCAGGATAAGTACAATTTCAACAAGGCTATTTTCCCGGGAATCCAGGGTGGACCTCTCATGCACGTTATTGCTGCAAAGGCAGTCTGCTTCAAGGAGGCATTACAGCCTGAGTTCAAGGAGTATCAGAAGCAGATTGTAAAGAATGCACAGGCACTTTGCAAGGGTCTTCAGAGCCGTGGCATCAAGATTGTCTCAGACGGCACAGACAATCACCTTATGCTCGTAGACTTAACTCCGTTTGGTCTCACGGGAAAATCTATCGAGAAGCTTCTCGATGCGGCGCATATCACAGCCAACAAGAATACTATTCCTAACGACCCACAGAAGCCATTTGTCACAAGCGGTATCCGTCTCGGAACACCTGCTGCTACATCAAGAGGCTTAAAGGAGGATGATTTCGACAAGGTTGCAGAGGCAATCGCCATGATCATCAAAGAGGGTGAGAGCGCAGTTGAGTCTGCAAAGGCTATCATCAAGACACTTACTGACAAGTATCCTCTTGCATTTTAAGGGTTTTCAGAGTAAAATGTTATAAGTTATAAAAACATAATACTTTGGAGGAATTATGATAGACTTAAAGTTTTTAAGAGAGAATCCGGATCTCGTAAAAGAAAATATTAAAAAGAAATTCCAGGACCACAAGCTTCCACTCGTTGATGAAGTAATCGAGTATGACAAGAAGGCCAGAGAAGCACAGCAGGAGGCTGATGATCTTCGTGCAAAGAAAAATCAGGTTTCTAAGCAGATTGGTGCTCTTATGGCACAGGGCAAGAAGGAAGAGGCTGAGGCTGTAAAGGCTGAGGTTGCACAGATTTCAAAGCGCCTCACAGAGCTTGAGCCACTCGAGAAAGAGTATCAGGACAAGGTGCTTGAGGATATGATGAAGATTCCAAACATCATCGATCCATCAGTTCCAATCGGAAAGGATGATACCTTCAACGTGGAGAACGAGAAGTTTGGTGAGCCTGTTGTTCCTGATTTCGAGATTCCTTATCATACAGATATCATGGAGAGATTTGACGGAATAGACCTCGATGCAGCAGGAAAGGTTGCAGGAAACGGTTTCTATTATCTGATGGGAGATATCGCACGTCTTCACTCAGCCATGACAGCATATGCGCGTGACTTCATGATTGGAAAGGGCTTTACATACTGTATCCCGCCATTCATGATCCGTTCAAATGTCGTAACAGGTGTTATGAGCTTTGAGGAGATGGATGCCATGATGTACAAGATTGAGGGAGAGGATCTCTACCTTATCGGCACATCTGAGCACTCAATGATCGGTAAGTTCATCGATACAATAAACGATGAGTCAAAGCTCCCATACACACTCACAAGCTACTCACCTTGCTTCCGTAAGGAAAAGGGTGCACACGGCATTGAGGAGAGAGGTGTTTACCGTATCCACCAGTTTGAGAAGCAGGAGATGATTGTTGTCTGCAAGCCACAGGAGTCAAAGGAATGGTATGAGAAGATGTGGAAGTACACAGTAGAGCTTTTCAGAAGTCTCGATGTGCCTGTCCGTACTCTTGAGTGCTGTTCAGGAGACCTCGCAGATCTCAAGGTTAAATCATGCGACGTAGAGGCATGGTCACCAAGACAGAAGAAGTACTTCGAGGTTGGAAGCTGCTCTAACTTAGGCGATGCACAGGCAAGACGTCTTAAGATTCGTGTAAAGGGCGAGGATGGCAAGAAATACTTTGCACATACTCTTAACAACACAGTTGTTGCTCCACCACGTATGCTCATCGCATTCCTTGAGAACAACCTGAATGCAGATGGTTCTGTAAATATCCCTAAGGCACTTCAGCCATACATGGGTGGTATAGAGAAGCTTATTCCGAAGCACTAGTTTTTGAAATAAATTAGTTCATGTAGATAATTAATACATGTAAATATAACAGCCGTAGCTGCGATTGAAAAAGAAAATCGCGGTTACGGCTGTTTTGTAGTTAATGACCTTATCAATATTTATGTCAGAGATGATAAGCAAATACAGAAGGCTTTTGACAAAAATGGTCATGCACATTTCTTTTGATAAACGGCATTGACGCCAAATATGATACCATGTATAATATAGATAGTAGGTATTCAGAATGTCAAAATGGGATAAACTATTAACGAGAATATGTGCTTTATCAAAAGACCTCCGGTTTGATGAATTGCGTAAGGTATTGGAAAGCTATGGATATGTAATGAATGCACCAAAGGGCGGAAGCAGTCATTACACGTTCAGAAAAGCCGGATGTCAACCGATTACGATACCGAAGCATGAACCTATCAAAAAAGTGTATGTAGAGATTGTAAAGCAGATTGTGGAAAGTGAGGCGGTGAATGATGAAAACGCTGAATGATTATTTTACAATGAATTATCGTATGGAAATTGTAGAGGATAAGGATGAGGGTGGTTTTGTAGTTTCATTTCCGGAGCTCCCAGGATGTATTACCTGCGGAGAAACAGTAGAATCCGCTGTCGCAAACGCTTTAGATGCCAAGAAAGCATGGTTAGAAGCTGCTATGGAAGATGGTATTGAAATCCATGAGCCGGACAGCTTAGAGGATTATTCTGGACAGTTTAAACTTAGAATTCCACGAAGCCTTCATCGTTCCCTTGCAGAACATTCTAAGAAGGAAGGTATCAGCATGAATCAGTATTGTGTATATCTTCTTTCCAGAAACGATGCAGTTTATTCAAAATTATAGACTAAATGAAATAGGAGGTGTTCTGTTATGTTTTTTCTTATAGCGAAGGATAATGAATGGGCTGGATTGCTTAGTAGTCTGGATATGTTTTCTGATGATTTTATGGAAGAAGGACGGATACAGCCTGAAGTACAGGTAAGGGAAGATTTCTAATGAATTTACAGAGAAGAAAATCCCTTACCAAATACTTCACTGGTGGTCATCACAGACATAAAAGCATGTAGCTTATTCTGATGTATGAAGCCTCTAAGCTCTATGGCCTGCTTCTTTGTGAGAGTGCTGAAAACGATATAGTTTCTCTCACCGGTGTAGGCGCCTCGTGCCTCCACATAGGTGGCACTTTTTCCGAGAACATTTATAATATAATCGCATATCACATCCTTGTCATCGCAGATAAGCATTTGGTGTTCTCCTTTATGATTTGACAGCGTGTCAGGTATTTATTGCAGTGCTGTGTATCATAGCTTTCTTTTGTATTATTAATCGTTCAAATCTAAATATTTATTTGCATGGATAGTGTAGGACGCTGGATGTCTGATGTCAATATAATCCGTGAAATAAATTATAAGTATTATTTCTATAAAAGATATATTATATTAGTAAAACTAATAAGAATAATTACAATATATAATTGGAAAATTTAGCACTATGAAGGTATACTATAGGTATTGAACGAATTGCAGATTATTAGGAGGAACAATAATGGATTACAAGAATTCAGGTGTTGATATCGAGGCAGGTTACAAGTCAGTAGAGCTTATGAAAAAGCATGTAAAGGAGACTATGAGACCGGAGGTGTTAGGTGGTCTCGGAGGCTTCTCAGGAGCGTTCTCACTTGCTTCCATCAAGGATATGGAGGATCCGGTGCTTTTATCGGGAACAGATGGCTGCGGAACTAAGGTAAAGCTTGCTTTCATCATGGACAAGCATGATACAATCGGAATCGATGCAGTTGCCATGTGCGTAAATGATGTGGCATGTGCAGGCGGTGAGCCATTATTTTTCCTTGATTATATAGCATGTGGAAAGAACTATCCGGAGAAGATTGCTACAATCGTAAGCGGTGTGGCAGAGGGCTGTAAGCAGTCAGGCTGTGCACTCGTTGGTGGAGAGACAGCAGAGCATCCGGGTCTTATGCCTGAGGACGAGTATGACCTTGCAGGCTTTGCAGTTGGTGTGGTTGACAGAAAGGACATCATCACAGGCGAGGGATTAAAGGATGGTGATGTACTTATCGGAATGGCATCAACAGGCGTACACTCAAATGGATTTTCACTTGTCAGAAAGATTTTCAAGATGGACAAGGAGACATTAAATACATATCATGAGGAGCTTGGCACAACACTTGGAGAGGCACTTCTTGCCCCTACAAGAATCTATGTAAAGGCTCTTAAGGCTGTAAAGGACGCAGGAGTCACAGTAAAGGCCTGCAGCCATATCACAGGCGGCGGCTTCTATGAGAATATCCCACGTATGCTCATAGATGGCAAACGTGCCGTAGTTGAGACAAACAGCTACCCTGTTCCACCAATCTTTAAAATGATGGCTAGAGAGGGAAATGTCGAGGAGCAGATGATGTACAATACCTACAACATGGGACTTGGAATGATTGTCGCAGTTGACCCTGCAGACGTGGACAAGACTATGGAGGCTATGAAGTCTGCCGGAGATACACCATACGTAGTTGGAAAGATTATTGACGGCGAGAAGGGTGTAGATCTCGTATAATTACATTCAAATGAGGGGCAAAATACCTTTTGACCCTCATATCCTTATATTGTTAATAATTGTATACATCGTTGCGAGGAAAAAGAATGAAAATTGCAGTATGTGTATCGGGTGGCGGCACCAATCTTCAGGCCATCATAGATGCAATAGATAACGGAACAATTACAAACACACAGATAGAGGTTGTTATCAGCAACAACGCAGATGCATATGCACTTGAGAGAGCAAAAAAAGCAGGAATAAAGGCAGTATGCATCTCGCCAAAGAATTATGAAAGCAGAGCTGCCTTCAATGAAGA
Organism: Agathobacter sp. LCP21S3_B2; assembly: GCF_052118705.1. Taxonomy (NCBI): domain Bacteria; kingdom Bacillati; phylum Bacillota; class Clostridia; order Lachnospirales; family Lachnospiraceae; genus Agathobacter; species Agathobacter sp. LCP21S3_B2. The sequence goes on from NZ_JBQKGQ010000006.1 coordinate 148,221, forward strand.
TTTCTTAAAGCAGCTTAACTCATATCATGTGGATTTAGTCGTACTGGCAGGCTTTCTGGTAGTGATTCCACCTGAGATGATAAAGCAGTACAGAAACAGAATCATAAATATCCATCCATCGCTCATACCATCCTTCTGCGGCACAGGCTACTATGGTCTTAAGGTGCATGAGGGTGTGCTTGCACGCGGTGTGAAGGTGACAGGTGCCACCTGCCACTTTGTGGATGAAGGCACAGACACAGGCCCTATTATTTTACAGAAGGCAGTCGAGGTAAAGCAGGGTGACACACCTGAGGTGCTTCAGCGCAGGGTTATGGAGCAGGCTGAGTGGAAAATCATGCCACACGCTATCGACCTGATAGCAAATGGCAGGGTGTCAGTAGAAGACGGACATGTTATTATAGATGAGAAGTAATGACAGTGCTGTAAGTAATTAGTATGTAAACATAGGTAGATTATGATTACCGGACAATGAAAAGCTTATATATAGCTTAGATATAGGAGGCAAAAATGAAGGTATTAGTAGTAGGAAGCGGCGGAAGAGAGCATGCAATATGCAGGGCTGTTGCAAAGAGCTCACGCGTTGACAAGATATACTGTGCACCGGGCAATGCAGGTATCGCTGCACTTGCAGAGTGTGTGCCAATCGGTGCGATGGAATTTGATAAGCTCGTATCATTTGCAAAGGATAATGCCATTGATTTTACAATCATCGGTATGGATGATCCGCTTGTAGGAGGTATCGTTGACGAGTTCGAAAAGGCAGGGCTCAAGTGCTTCGGACCAAAGAAGAATGCAGCTATTCTTGAGGGCTCAAAGGCATTTTCAAAGGACCTCATGAAAAAGTATAATATCCCTACTGCGGCATATGAGAATTTTACTGATGCCCAAGAGGCTCTTAAATATTTAGAGACAGCAAAGTTCCCTATCGTTTTAAAGGCAGACGGACTTGCTCTCGGAAAGGGTGTACTTATCTGTAATACTCTTGAGGAGGCAAAAGAGGGTGTCAGAACCATCATGGAGGACAAGAAGTTTGGAACAGCCGGAAACACCATGGTAGTTGAGGAGTTCATGACAGGTCGCGAGGTCTCTGTGCTTTCATTTGTAGATGGAAAGACTATCAGGATTATGTCATCTGCGCAGGATCACAAGCGTGCAGGCGATGGAGATACAGGTCTTAATACAGGCGGCATGGGCAATTTCTCACCTAGTCCGTTCTATACCAAAGAGGTCGATGATTTCTGCAAGAAGTATATTTATCAGGCAACTGTAGATGCTATGGCTAAAGAGGGCAGACCTTTTACAGGAGTAATTTTCTTCGGACTCATGCTCACAGAGGATGGACCAAAGGTGCTTGAGTACAATGCGAGATTCGGAGATCCTGAGGCTCAGGTTGTGCTTCCTCGTATGAAGAATGATATCATTGATGTGATGGAGGCATGTGTAGACGGAACTCTTGACACAATAGATTTGCAGTTTGAGGACAATGCATGCGTATGCGTAGTTCTGGCATCAGACGGATATCCTGTCAAGTATGAGAAGGGCTTTAAGATAACAGGCTTTGAGAAGTTTGAAGGCAAAGAGGATTATTACTGCTATCATGCCGGCACCAAATTTGATGCTGACGGCAATATCGTTACAAACGGAGGACGTGTGCTTGGTATCACAGCAACAGGCGCCACACTCAAGGAGGCCAGAGCCAAGGCTTACGAGGCAACAGAGTGGGTACAGTTTGATAATAAATACATGAGACATGATATCGGAAAGGCAATAGATGAAGCATAAGGGTATTATTTTTGATATGGATGGAACTCTCTGGGATTCTGCAGAGAATGTGGCAAAATCATGGAATAAGGCCATAGCAGATTATGGCTATGAGAGGGCACTTATCACAAAAGAAGACATGTATTCAGTAATGGGAAAGACAATGGATGTACTGGCATCCATTATCTTTCCTAATTGTACTTGCAGAGATGAGTTAATTAATGTATGCTATAAGGAAGAAAACGATTACCTGACCGCTCACGGAGGAGAGCTTTATCCTGATGTAGAAAAGACACTTGATGAGCTGTCAGAAAGCTATGACCTTTATATAGTCAGCAATTGTCAGCGTGGTTATATAGAGTCTTTTTTTGCGTACCACGGACTTGGCAGGTTTTTTAAGGATACTGAGTGCTACGGCAACAATGAGCTTGAGAAGTCAGAAAACATAAAGCTTATTGTAGAGCGCAATAATATAGATGAGGCAGTGTATGTCGGTGACATACAGGGAGATTACGATTCCAGCAAAAAGGCAGGAGTTAAGTTCATCCATGCAGCATATGGTTTTGGCACAATAGATGACGCTGTGCCGGTAATTCACAGATTTTCTGAATTGCCTAAGGTAGTTGCAGCAGTGTTTGATGAATCAGACAGCTCTGATGATAATTGATTTTTATATTTTAAGTTTACGAATATGTAGATAATGGGGTTTCCACATGGCAGATAAGCGTAATAGAGGGAGAAGAATTACAGATAGAATAATAGAGGCTTACTATGAGCTGATGAAGATTGTTGCAGAAAACAATCATGAGCGCATGTTTGAGTACTATGTGGAAGATGACGAGGCATATATTTTCAAAATAGTCAACTCTTCTCCGGCTCAGAAGACAGTATATCCGCTTTTTAAACAGAATATCGAAACATACATGTCAGAGTGTCCGGCAGACAGCATCGAATGCTTCAAAAAGCAGCTTGATAAATGTCTGCTTCGGCCTATGCGTACTGCATTCCAGCTTAGTTTTATATCAGAGGATGGCAAGAGCAGGCCGGTTGAGATGTACATGGTCAGCATACCTGATTTGGATAAAAAGGTATGTATGGTAGCTGGAGTAATGTTTGATATCAGAGATGAAAAGGGACTTTTGGACTCGCTGACAGGCACATACAATCACCTTGCATTTGAGAATAAATGTACATCACTTATCAGGCAAAAGGGAACAAAGCTTTTATTTGTGATGCTTGATGTGGATGATTTCAAGATAGTAAATGACACCCTGGGACACAATGTAGGGGATAGGGTATTAAGCCAGACAGGACAGGTGCTTAAGGAAGTAGTTGGAGCCAATGGTATAGTTGGCAGGCTTGGCGGTGATGAGTTTGCAGCGATTGTATTTGGATTAGAGGACAGTGATGCTGTGGACGAGTTCTGCGTAAAGCTGTCAGGCAGACTGAAGAATATTATCTTTGATATGGAGTATTCTGCATCAATCGGCATGACTACTGGCGATGACAGAGAGCTGACCTTTAAGGATCTGTACTATGAGGCGGATCAGGCTATGTATTACTCAAAGAGGCATGGAAAAAATCGCATATCGTTTTTCAATTCTATCAGGAAAAATGATATAACCGTTCCGCATAATTCCTGCGCTCCTTCCAATACAGATGTATCCTGCAGGATGTCAGATATGGAGATATTCTCGTATGATGAAATGCCGGACTATATACTTGCAGTAGATGAGGAGAGCCGTAGAATAGTATTTGTCAACAAGGCTATCAGAAATTCAAGCGTTATGACAGCATCTCAGATCGATGAATTTATTTCAAATCCATTCGAGGATGGGTTTATTGATTTGTTTTTACGGAAAAAAGAGCAGGGAAACAGAGTATCGGTTTTTTCAGGAAAGGATCATCCCGACAATATAGTTGCAAAGCTTTTAGGCGAAAAGAAGCTTATAATCAAGCTGACTCATAAGGATTATAATGGCTATAGACTGCTCAAGATGATAGATTTGAGTAATGAGTCAAAGCTGAATGCTGTTATGAGACATATGAGCAGCTACAGGTCGTTTATGCAGAATTTCATTGATGCTATTAATGATACCACCGAAGGCTTTGGGTATAAGAAATATTTACGGCTGCTTAGAGAGTTTTATAACGCAGATTGTGTGGCTGTCATTTATAATGGAGAGAGTGCGTGGGACACAATTGAGGAGATACACATACCAAGTGCCCAGATTATGGCAAAGGTGGTTAATGAATCTGTTTCAAGAGGTGCAATTGTAGATTTTCTCGCTCTGTTTAATAATGCAGGTCGTGTATTCATAAGTGATATTAAGTCAATTGAGGGTGAATACAGGGATTTATTTAAGCGTATGGCTGATGTCAGAATATGGTCTACATCTGCGGTTCTACTAAACAAGAGTGAACAATGCTTTGGTGCCATCGCGGTTATGAATCCAAGGGCCAATTCAGGAAGTCTGGATTTGATTGATATGATTGGTATTTCAATATCGAATAGTCTGTTTTATGAGAAGGCGAGGGCAGAGTATGAGTACAGGCTCAATTTTGACCAGGTCACAGGCTTAAGAAAGAGAGAGACCTTTAATAATTTGGGAGAGAGCTATGTGGAGTATGACTGCAGCTTTATGGGAGTATTTGCATCAGATATCATAAGGCTTTCAGATATAAATGATAAATTTGGGTATATGGCAGGAAATGCGCGTCTTAAGATGGTTGCAGATGTGATCAGGGGTGTTTTTACAGGCTATGATATATACAGGTACGAGCAGGATGAGATAGTTGTTTTTTGCAAGGATATTGATAAAAAGTCATTTATGGGACTTGTCAGGATAGTAAGGGAAAGCCTTGATGATCTGGATGTCTCAGTATCGATAGGCTATAGTTGGACGGACAAGCCTGACATAGCAAGGCAGCTCTCAGAGGTTCGCTTAATGTATGATATTGAAAAGGATACAAAGCTTAAGAGTCTTGACAGTACAATGAGAAATAAGGTATTTAAGGATGTGGTTTCTGAGATTGAAAAGGGAAGCTTCATGGTATATTATCAGCCGAAGGTTGATTCAAGAACAGGCATCACAGTCGGGGCGGAGGCCCTTATCAGATTTTTTGATAAGGCTCATGGCGTTGTAGGACCAATTCATTTTATCGAGATTTTAGAAGAAAACAGATGCTCACATCTTATTGATTTATTTGTACTTGATGAGGTATGCAAGGCGCAGAAGCTTCGCTGTATAAGTGACAGGAGAGTGGTTCCGGTATCTGTGAATTTTTCGAAAAATACGCTGGAATATGCAGACCTTTTGGAACAGGTGAAGGAGATAATAAACAGGTATGATCTACCGGAGGGGCTTGTTCAGATAGAGATAACAGAGTCTGTTGGTGATATGGATATTGTATTGATAAATAATATCGCGCAGTCGCTGATTTCAATGGGCTTTCGTCTTTCAATGGATGACTTTGGCACGAAGTACTCAAATCTTGAGATGCTCTTTAAGTTTCCGTTCAGCATTGCTAAAATTGACCGTTCCCTGGTCAAGAATCTCGAGAGCAATGAAAAGAGCAGGATCATGTTAAAGCACCTCATATCCATGATTAAGGAGCTTGGCATAGAGTGTGTTGCCGAGGGGGCAGAGAATGAGGAGCAGGTAAGGCTATTACAGCAGTTTGGCTGTAATATTATTCAGGGCTATTTCTATTCAAAGCCGGTTACACTTGATGTTTTTACGAGTGAGTTCGTGGAAAAAACAAGGAATCAATTGTGATTCACAATTTTATATATAATGCAGCTATTAACAGGCGCCTGTAGCAGGAAAGCGGATAACAGCTGCAAAAAAGATAAAAGGAAAGGAAGAAAAATGTTAGAGAAAATCTTCAAACTCAAACAAAACAACACAACGGTCAAGACAGAGATTCTTGCCGGTCTGACAACATTCATGACCATGGCATACATCATTGCTCTTAACCCAAACCTCCTCACCGGATTTGGTGCTGAGGGAACAAAAGCACTATGGAACGGAGTGTTCCTGGCAACATGTATTGCTTCGGCAGTCGGTATGTTTGTCATGGCATTTCTTGCCAACAAGCCATTTGCACTGGCTCCGGGCATGGGACTTAACAGCTTCTTTGCTGTAGTAGTTGCCAATATCGTAAGCATCACAGGCCTGTCATATGTTGATTCATTTCAGGCTGCACTGTGTATTATCCTTATTGAGGGTATTTTATTCTTCATACTTTCAATATTCAATATCCGTGACAAGATAGTAGATGCCATTCCTTATGGCGTCCGCATGGGTATTTCACCGGCTATCGGTCTTATGCTTTTAAATATCGGTTTTGGCTCAAATGCCGGTGTTTACTCAAAGGATGGTGGACCATTTTATGTGATGAAGGATTTCTTCGGTGCACTTACACCGGGACTTGCCAAAACAAATATGACAGATGGATATTCTTCAATGGTGCTCACTGTTGTGACTATGTTCATCGGACTTTTTGTTATCATTATTTTAGCTCATAAGGGCGTCAACGGAGCAGTACTTTTTGGTATGCTTGCAGCCTGCGTAGTTTACTGGGCAGGAGAGGCTATATTTTTTGGAACAAATCCTTTTGCATCACTTGCAACAGCTTCATTTGTGCCACAGTTTAAGGATATGGCAGATACAACACTGTTCAAGTTCGATTTCAAGGATTTCATCAGTATTGGATGGTTTACAGCAATTTCACTCATCATCACATTCTGTATCATAGATATGTTTGATACCATCGGAACACTTGTTGGTACTGCATCACGAGCAGGAATGGTTGACAAAGAGGGAAATATGCCAAACATGAAGGAGGCTTTGATTTCCGATTCAGTTGCCACAATGGTTGGTGCCGTAACAGGTACATCTACAGTAACAACTTTTGTTGAGTCTGCATCAGGTGTAGAGGCCGGTGGACGAACAGGTCTTACAGCTTTCACAACAGGTATCCTGTTCCTTGCATGCATCTTTATAGCACCGCTTGCAGCAATCATTCCTGCCGCAGCAACATCATCAGCACTTATCTATGTTGGTATCCTGATGCTTGGCGGTCTTAAGAAGGTGGATTTCGAGGATCTCTCACAGGTTGCTCCGGTAGCACTCATGCTTATTGCAATGCCTATCTCCGGATCTATCGGACATGGTATAGGTCTTGGACTTATCACATATACTGTACTCAAGGTATTTACAGGAAAAGCAAAGGAGGTTTCTATCCTTACTTATGCTATTTCGCTTCTTTTCCTTGTGAAGTTCTTCCTTGTAGTGTAGTGTTTTAAAGCTTAGTGATTCATAGTGGTTCATAATGGTTATAGTACGAAAATGCCACTACAGCACAGGTTAATGCATCCGTAAGTCGGTACTGCGTCACTAAGAGGCTGTAAGAATTATAATTCAGTTTGTTATAGACCATGACACAACCGGCTTTTACATGCCGTCCATGGCACATAACGCCTTGCCCCGCCATCCTTGGCGGGGCATTGTTGCGTGAGGATATAATTCTAACAGCCACTAAGTGACTGCGTAAGGTTTGCAGATACATTAAACTGTGCTGTAGCGGCATTTTCTTATGTGGTGACAATAATTTATATATACAAACATATGTTCTTGACATTTGAACATAATCCATGTAAAATTATAATATGGACAAGCATAATGAAGAGCACATTTATGTGGCAATAGATTTAAAATCATTTTACGCATCAGTAGAGTGCAGAGAGAGGGGAAAGGATGCTCTGACCACTAATCTGGTCGTGGCAGATCCAACCCGCACGGAGAAGACTATCTGTCTTGCAGTATCGCCGGCTCTTAAGGCATATGGCATACCGGGCAGGGCGCGCCTTTTTGAGGTGGTACAGCGTGTGAAGGAGGTAAACAAGCTGCGTCTGTCGAAGCTTATGGCGAGTGGACATGCTGCCGGGACAGTGGAGAGAAGCCGACAAATTGAGGGCGAACAATCTGATAGAAAACAATCAGCAGGTGAACAGCAAAAAAGACTCAAGGATGAGGGCAATCCGGATGAAAGAAAAAAATATGTAACAGAAATTGATATAGCAGAAAATGATATAACAGAAAGCACAATGGCAGGCTTTGAGTATGCATCATATAATGCGAATCTGCTTGACGCACATCCTGAGTATGAGCTGACATACATTGTCGCACCGCCGCGTATGGCTTTGTATATGGATTACAGTACACGCATATACAATATTTATCTTAAGTATATCGCACCTGAGGATATCAGTGTTTACTCGATAGATGAGGTTTTTATGGATGTGACACACTATCTTCGCACTTATCACATGACGGCAAGGGAGCTTGCGTCTAAGATGATAGACGATGTCCTTAAGGATACCGGTATCACGGCAACCTGTGGCATTGGTACCAATCTGTATCTGTGCAAGATAGCCATGGATATTATGGCAAAGCATGCCATGCCTGATGAGCGAGGAGTGCGTATAGCAGAGCTTAATGAGAATAGCTATAGGCGAAAGCTATGGGACCACAGGCCGATTACCGATTTCTGGAGAGTGGGAGCAGGTTATGCCAAAAAGCTCGAGGCAGCCGGCATGTATACAATGGGAGATGTGGCCAGGTGCTCAACAGGCGGTTCGAATGATTTTTACAATGAGGAAAAGCTGTATAAGATGTTTGGCATCAATGCAGAGCTTCTTATAGACCATGCATGGGGGTATGAGCCTGTTACAATAGCTGATATCAAGGCATACAGACCGCAGACCAACAGCATCAGTTCAGGGCAGGTGCTTCAGGAGCCGTATGATTATGAGAAGACAAAGCTTATTGTGCGTGAGATGACGGACCTTCTTGTGCTTGATCTGGTAGATAAGAGGCTGGTTACAGACCAGATAGTACTCACTATAGGGTATGATATTACAAATCTGTCTAATAAGGCTGATAGCTGTTTTGGCTATAATTATGACCACGCAGTAAATAATAAAGGCAGAGACAGTATTGGCGGTAAGAAAGGTACACACAGAGATTATACAGGTGAGATTACCATAGACCGATACGGCAGAAAGGTTCCAAAGCATGCACATGGTACAGCAAATTTAGGGCGTTATACGTCATCCACGCGCATCATCATGGATGCTGTGATGGAGCTTTATGACCGTATCATAGATCCTTCTCTTCTGACACGAAGGATTACTGTGGTGGCAAACAGGGTCTGTGATGAGAGCAAGGTGCAGGAAAGTGAGCAGTTTGAGCAGCTTGATTTATTTACAGATTATCAGGCGAGGGCTAAGGAAAAGCAGAAAGAGGATGAGGCGCTGTCCAAGGAGAGAAAGCTTCAGGAGGCTATTATTTCCGTCAAGAAGAAATATGGAAAGAATGCTATGCTAAAGGGCATGAATCTTGAGGAGGGTGCCACAACTATTTCAAGGAACAATCAGATTGGCGGACACAAGGCATAGCAGCAACCGCTGTGGTTCTTAATCGGATTTTTCTTAGTGATTTAAAATAGTTACGAAAAAGTATATAAGGAGCATGGCATGGGAAAATATGATGATATTATAGATTTACCACATCATGTCTCAAAGGTACATCCGCAGATGTCTATATGGGACCGCTCAGCACAGTTTGCACCTTTTGCGGCACTTACAGGTCATGAGGAGGCTATTGCAGAGACAGCGAGGCTCACAAACGAGTGGCATGAGCCTGATGAGGACAAAAAAAGAGAGCTTGATGAGAAAATGAATGAGCTCATGATGCTTTATAGAAAGCGTAATTTCAATTCAGACAGTTTATATGACGAAAATGTCATAAATACCATGGCAGAGAATTATTTTGAGGTGACATATTTTGTGCCGGATGAGCACAAGGAGGGTGGCAGCTATGAGCATGTGACAGGGTATCTTAAAAAGCTTGATAGCATAGGGCACCTGATGATAGTTGTGGATGATAATGGTACAGAGACGGTAATTGATACAAGAAGAATATATGATATCGATTTGTGATGATTTTGTTAGGAATGCATTACTTGTAAATATAGTATAGAAAGCAGAAAATTATAAAGATGGACAAGCAGATAGAAAGAGCCGGGGATGACAATAAAAATAATATTGGTGTGTTATATGGTATCGGTGTAGGTCCAGGAGATCCCGGGCTTATGACTTTAAAGGCTATTAATACAATAAAAGCATGTGATATAATTGCAATCCCTGCAGTTTCAAAAGAGGAATGCTATGCGTACAGCATAGTGCAGGCTGTTTTACCGGAGATAGAGAAAAAACATATTATGTGCACTCCGTTTCCCATGATAAAGGACAAGGAAAAGCTTACTATATCACACAATAAGATATACTGTGACATAGTCAATGAGCTTGAAGATGGGAAAAATGTGGCAATGCTTACAATCGGCGATCCAAGCGTCTATTCGACATATATGTATATCCATAAGCGTGTCATGCAGGCAGGTTTTACGGCAGTGATGATAAGCGGTGTGCCGTCGTTTTGTGCAGCTGCAGCGCGGCTTGGCATTTCGCTTGGTGAGATGATGGATGAGATACATATCATACCGGCTTCGTATGAGGTGAGGGATACTGTGGGCTACGGTGGAACCTGTGTATACATGAAATCCGGAAAGAAGCTTGCAGAGCTTATAGAGGTGCTTCGCACAGGAGATTCTATCAGAAAAAAGAAAATGACAGTGTATGGTGTGACAAACTGTGGCATGGAGTCTGAGCGTGTGTACAGGGGGCTGGATGAGCTTACCGAAGCAAAAGGATATCTGACAATAGTTATAGTGAAATATAGCTAAAATAGGAGTTTGCTTTTTGTGTATAATTGCTATAATAGTATAGTGAACCGAATATTTATATATATTTGAATATAGAAAAGAGCTGAAATATCACATGAGTATAGTGGATAGATTTGGAGCAAAAGTAGGCGAGACAGCAGAAAAAGATCCTGTCAGGGCAAGGAAGCTTTTGCTTGCAGGATATAGATTACAGGAAAAGCGATTAGCATTATTTCCGGACAGAAAGCTTCCAATGTCTGGGCAGTATGTGGCAAAGATTGTCATGAATAATATCATACAGGCACTTGCAAAGCCTGAAAATGCCGCCATGGTCAGTATTTTTGTACCGGGTGAGCTTTTGACGGCGGCAGGTCTCACACCATATTCGGTTGAGGCATTATCGTGCTTTATTGCAGGAACTAAATGTGAGCAGGCTTTTCTCAGACAGACCGAGAAGGAAGGCTTTCCGGAAACTATGTGCTCGTATCACAGGGTTTTTCTGGGCGCAGCATTAAATGGTATAGTGCCAAAGCCAAAGTGCATGGTGTATACAAACCTGGCATGCGATGGCAATATGATGACATTTCCGTATCTCAAGGAGAGATATGAAATACCAAGTTTTTATATAGATGTTCCATATGAGAAGAATTATGACTCTGTTATGTATGTAGCAAAGCAGCTTAGGGAGCTTAAGAATTTTTTACAGGATGTCACCGGCAGAGAAATCACAGAGGAGTCTGTGAAAAAGGCTGTGGACAAGAGCAAAATTGCATCAAATAATTATTACAGGCAGCTTCACCTGAGAAAAGGACATGATATTGCGTCAACTCTCACAAATGAGCTGTATGCGCTTTTCATGTGTCATCTGCTTGCAGGAACTGATGAATCAGTCAGATATACACAGCTTCTGAGAGATGATGTGAGACGTGCACCTGCAGGAGATGGCTTTCATGTACTTTGGATGCACACCATGCCGTTTTTGCAGGATGCAGTGAAGGATGTGTTCAATTACAGTGATACAATCCATATCAGTGCAAGCGATTTTATAGCTGATGGTTTCAGAAGCATGGAGTCGGATGATCCTTACGAGGCACTTGCCGAAAAAATGGTTTACTGCATTTATAATGGCAGCGTGAACCAGAGAATAGAGGAGGCAAAGGAGCTTGCCGACACAGTTGGAGCAGACGGTGCTGTACTTTTTGCGCACTGGGGCTGTAAGAATACAATCGGTGCATCAAGCCTTATAAAGCGCTCACTCGAGTGGGAAGGACTTCCAACTATGGTTTTAGACGGAGACGGCTGCAACCCGGCAAATGCCAGTGATGGACAGATTTCCACAAGGCTTCAGGCATTTGTGGAGATGCTTGCAGAGCAGGAACGTAATTAGAAATAATACACCGGTTATTGCGTGCGGTGTGTGGATATTTACTATAAACCAATTTCAGAAAGTGGAAAACAGATGATAAATTATGTTTGTAAATATGCTCCGGTAGAGCTGTTTAAGGGATTTGGACAGGAATGTGCTGTGCTTGAGGAGATGCCGGAGAATTTCGATAAATCAGATAAGATAGCTCATGCAAATCTCTGCGGATTCGGCAAATCAGTCATACAGGCTGTGCTCGAAGGCAAGGTAGAGGAGCTTGTGCTCGTGAACTGCTGTGATTCAATGCGCAGAGTCTATGATATCATAGAGAATACAAAGAAATGCAAATTCCTGTATATGCTTGATCTGCCTCATGAGGATAACGAGTGTGAGAACATAAAATTTGCACAGTCAATTCTGCGTTTGAAGAATGCGTATGAGAGATATTCGCACAGGACATTCGACAGGGAGCTTTTTATAAAGTCATTTGCAAAACCTGAATCTGAGCGCAAGCCATACATAGGTCTTATGGGTGTGCATGTGAGCAGTATTCTTGAGAAGACAATACGTGAAAATATGCAGATGGATGTGGAAAATATGACATGCACATCTGGCAGAAATCTCATTATTTTACAGAAGGATCTTAGAAATATGGATGATGAGACTCTCTTTTTAGCATATGCAGAGAGTCTGCTCGGACAGATGCCGTGTGCCAGAATGAACAATAATACAAGAAGAAACCAGCTCTTTTTAGACCCTAGCCTTAAGGGCATCATATATCACACGATAAAGTTTTGCGATTACTATGGCTTTGAGTATGCAAGCATAAAGAATAATATTAAGGTGCCTCTTTTAAAGCTTGAGACGGATTTTACAAGCCAGAGTGCCGGGCAGCTTCTGACAAGAATACAGGCATTTGCAGAGACAATAGAGGGCTCAGATGACATGGACCCTACAAAAGGCATAAGCGAGGAGGCAAGAAGAAGGATGGAATCAGGAGTCTACTATGTAGCAGGAATTGACAGCGGCTCAACAAGCACAGATGTGGTGATACTGGATCAGGACGGAAAAATTAAATCGACAATGATTATTCCGACAGGTGGCGGTGCTATGATGAGCGCCGAAAAGAGTCTGGAGAAGGCTGTCGAAAAGGCCGGTATATCAAAGGATGATATTGTAAGGATTGTAACAACAGGATATGGTCGTGCATACATCAATAGCGGTTATGACAGCATCACAGAGATTACATGCCATGCAAAGGGCGCGCATTATCTGAATCCCAACGTGCGCACAGTTATTGACATAGGGGGACAGGATATAAAGGCAATCAGTATAGATGAAAATGGTGCGGTCAAAAATTTCCTGATGAATGATAAATGTGCGGCAGGAACCGGACGTTTTCTGGAGATGATGGCAAGGACACTCGGACTTTCACTTGAGGAGATGAGCACTATGGGACTTGAGTGGAAGGAAAACATTGTGATTTCAAGCATGTGTACAGTTTTTGCAGAGTCTGAGGTAGTATCGCTGGTGGCACAGAACAAGGCCGTTTCTGATATTATCCACGGACTAAACATGTCTGTAGCTTCAAAGGTAAGCGCACTTGCAGCAAGGCTTGGGCAGGATAATCCGGGAGAGTATATGATGACCGGCGGAGTGGCAAAGAACAAAGGCATCACAAATGCACTTGAAGAAAAGCTCGGCGCAACGCTGTATATTTGCGATGAGGCACAGCTTTGCGGAGCGCTTGGTGCAGCACTTTTTGCATATGAGAAGTGCAGGGAGGCTTAATAGAGTGGCTATAGCAAACCACCAGTTGAACTGGTGGTTGCTGACTTTACTCCATGATTTTTCCGTCAATACTTATTGTTACAACCTGCCATGGTATGAATTTTCCACTGGCTTGAAGAGCTTTTTTGGCCGCAATCTCCAGGCCGCCACAGCAAGGAACTTCCATTCGGACAATAGTTACACTTTGAATGTTGTTATTTTGAATAATAGCAGTCAGCTTTTCACTATAATCCACCTGATCCAATTTAGGACAACCAATTAAAGTTACCTTGTTTCGAATAAAATCCTGATGAAAGGCGGCATAAGCGTAAGCAGTACAATCAGCTGCGATTAAAAGCTTTGAGTCGTTAAAATATGGTGCATTAACAGGAGCCAGTTTAATCTGTACCGGCCAGTTTTGAAGCTTTGATCCTGAATCTGCGGTTGAAGTGGCTTTTACAGGCTCAGATGTTTCAGTTCGTCTGATCTGCATGATTTTAGATCCAGGACAGCCGGAGTGAGAGGATATTGCCCGGTTTTTGGCAGCTATTTTCTTCTGTGCTTCTTTTACGGCTTCTTCATCATATGCAGGTGCTTCTCTCTCCTCAAATGAGATGGCTCCGGTAGGGCATTCAGGGAGACAATCTCCCAGTCCGTCGCAGAAATGTTCTCTCACCAATTCTGCTTTTCCGTCAATGATATCAATGGCGCCTTCGTGGCAGGCAGATGCACAGGCACCACAGCCGTTACATTTTTCTTTATCAATCTTTATAATCTTTCTTATCATTTTTAACCTCCGTCAATAGTATTTAGCGTTTGTATATGCTAGAATTATAGTATTATAAATACAACTAGTATGTTTGATTTCCAACAGGGAGGAACTATTTTGCAAAAATATTTACCAATCCTAAGAAACAGTCCATTTTTTAAAGGTCTAACTGATAACGAGATATTATCCATTTTGCATTGTGTAAACGCAACAACGATTTCTAAAAAGCGAGATTCTTATATTTTCAGAGCAGGTGATATTACTGAAGTAATGGGGATTGTGGTGTCCGGCTGCGTCCTCATTATTCAAGAAGACATCTGGGGACATCGGAATATTTTGTCAAAATGTCACGCAGGAGATTTTTTTGGTGAGCCGTATGCAGCAAGCCAGAGAGCTGTCTTAAATATCAGTGTGGTAGCAGATGAGGATTGTGAGATTATTCTCTTAAATATCAAAAGACTTCTGATTACCTGTCCAACTGCATGTGAGCATCATCAGAAGCTGATCCGTAATCTGGTCAGTGTCCTGGCAAATAAGATACTGATTCTGAACGATAAGATCACACATGTTGGAAAGCGAACGACGAGAGATAAACTATTATCATATCTGTCGGCAGAATCTATCAGACATTCGTCGTTATCTTTTGATATTCCTTTTGATAGGCAGCAGCTGGCAGATTATCTTTGTATTGATCGTGCAGCAATGTCTACAGAGATATCAAAGTTACAAAAAGAGGGCTTTATAAAAACAAATCGAAATCATTTTGAATTGCAATTGAGTATAATCAAAAAGAAGAACTATACAATTTAGGCAAGCTGTAGAAATGAAGCCAGGTGACTGTATCAATATTCCGGCAGAAGTGAAACACTGGCATGGCGCAGCACCTGATGAATGGTTTTCACATCTGGCAATAGAAGTGCCGGGCGAAAATAGTTCAAATGAATGGCTTGAACCGGTAAGTGATGAAGAATATAGAAAACTAAAATAGGAATCATTGGAATCTGTGGCTGGGGGTGGAATGGCTCTTAATGCAGCTGCACTGGATAGCAACAAGAGGACTATTTTTTGTGTTAGCGCCACTTAATGATTGTGGGTGTCAAAACGCCCGTTTAGTGATATAATAAATTCTATATATTCATTAAACTGGAGGTGCTTATCATGGCAGTCCCAAAAGTTGACGGACAATTTATAGCTGAGGCTATTAAATATATTGATGAGAATGGAGTTCCTTGGCACAATATGAGTACCAAGTATGAGCTTGTATGGGAAAACGGTAATACCTATCCACCAAAGTATGTCATCGCAGTAGCAAATCATTTGCAGAATGGTGCAGAGATAGATGTATCTGGATATAATGCTGTCGAAGCAAAAAACTATCTTACTGCAAAAGGATATGAGATTCAGATTAAGCAGACAAAATACGAGATTACTATAACATCAGAGTCTGTTACCTCTACTGATGATTCATTCACTATGGATAATATTAGTGCAGGAGATATGTTCAAGCCTTTGGATGCATCATTTGTTTCTGCCGATGGAACTGTTATCAAAAGAAAATATGGGAAAGGTGAGAGACGGAATACAAACCAAACTTTACCACGTATTGCGTTTCAAATTTATGAAAAACAGATTGCAGCTTTGCCAGTAGAAGAAAAAGAACAGTTTCCAATTTGTCAATACGCTCCAGATAAGGAAATGATTCGTGGAATTTATTACAGCAAGGAAGAAGCAAAAGCACACAATATAAATCCGTTCAATACAATGTCGTATGATTATGATGATGGCAGACAGTTTGTAATTTATTCATGGAATATCTTTACAACTCTTAGATTTGTTCAGGAGTGTTTGATACGTTTCGGTAATCCGGGAGATTCCTTCAAATTAGTTTATCGTGAGAAGGACGAGAAGGAAAATGCAGAGGAAAAGGCAGCAGTTGTAGAGGAAGTAAAACCAGCAGAATTTAATGGATATCTGAATCCATATTCTACTATGCTTGTGGAATCTAAGAACATTATATTCCGAGGCGCTCCAGGAACTGGAAAGACTTATCTTGCAAAAGAAATTGCTGCTGACATTATTAGCAATGGCTATTTTGATGATTATACGATGCTCACAGATGAGCAAAAGCAACAGGTAGAGTTTGTCCAATTTCACCCAAGTTATGACTATTCGGATTTTGTAGAAGGACTCCGTCCAAAGACGAATGAAGATGGTTCTATGGGGTTTGAATTGCAGGATGGCGTGTTTAAGAAATTCGTGGATAAGGCTAGAAGAAACTATGAGAATTCTAAAAAGTCCACAGAGGTCATTGCAAATGAATTATCTGTTCAAGAAGCAATGAAAGAGTTCTTTGATGATGTGGACACAGGAAATAACACATTCAAGACCAAAACGGGTACAGAATTTACAATCACAGATGTCGATGATGAGCATATTTATCTTTCAATACCACAAAATGCATCCATCAACAGTATCCGATTGAATATTTCTGAAATTAGACAGATGTTAGAGTCTGGAAGAGAATTTAACAAATTAAAAGATATTACGGAATTTTTCAATATCAATTTTACACAGCAGAGATATTCCTACAACCTTGTTATTTTTAACGAGATCCAGAAAAAGAAAAAGACTGCAAAGATTATAAGACAGGAAGAGTTGAAGAAATATGTATTCATCATTGATGAGATAAATCGTGGTGAGATATCTAAGATTTTCGGAGAGTTGTTCTTTGCTGTTGATCCAGGATACAGAGGTGTGGCAGGAGAGGTTTCCACCCAGTATGCAAACCTTCATGCTGATAGCAATGAAAAATTCTATATTCCAGATAATGTTTATATCATTGGTACGATGAATGATATTGACAGATCTGTAGACAGCTTTGATTTCGCTATGAGACGAAGATTCCGTTTTGTGGAGCTTCGTGCAGATGAGCGCCTTGAGATGCTTGCTAACTTGAACAACGAAGAGAAAGAGGCTGAGGCAATTGCCAGAATGTCAGCTTTGAATGTGGAAATTGCAGCAACAGAAGGTTTGAATGAAAACTATCAGATTGGTGCATCCTATTTCTTGAAGCTGAAGAATATTGACTTTGACCAGTTATGGTCAGATTACCTACATCCGTTGTTACAGGAATACATAAACGGTATGTATGATGAAGAAGGTATTATGGAGCGATTTAAGAAAGCATATAACCAAGGAAAGTCGGATGGAGCTGATGTAGATGAGTCGAATTAAAATAAAAGATAATTCGAGAATACCTAAGGAGTCATTGTCTGGCATATCACTTCTGACAAGCAAAATTGCAGATAAAACTTTGGAGCAGTTGGAGAATGAAGGGATATTTGTATTCCCGGAAATTCTTAGAGAGGCAGATGATATCACAAAAGACCAGATGATTTTACAGAGTGTAAACAATTATTATTTGTCGAGCAATGTCATGGGCTTCATGGGACTTGGAGATGAGAAACTCATAGTTGAATCAAGATTTAGTGGTAATGGGCGGGATTTCCTGTTTCAATATTTGCTTGAGAGAGTATTTGATGTCCCGAATATTGTAGATTTGGAAACAGATGCGAACAATGATGATCGTGTTTTCAATCTGCTTGTTTTTATCTTCCCACATTACTTAAAGAGTGCCATGCGTAAGGGTGTCTTTAAGACTTATGTGAGAAAAACATACAATGACAGCAATGTTAAGGGAACGATAGATATAGCGAGACACATTGTTAAGAATACACCGTTTGTTGGTAATGTAGCATATTCGCAGAGGGAGTATTCCTTTGATAATGATTTGATGGAATTAATCCGTCATACGGTGGAGTTTATCAGACACAAGCCATACGGACATAAACTGCTTGCACAGGCTAAGAATGAGGTCAAGGATGTTGTAGCAGCCACTCCTAACTACGAGATGTGTAACCGACAGAAGATTATTGATGCAAATAAGATCAATACCATTAGACACGCATATTACCGAGAATATTGTGAACTGCAGAACTTGTGTCTACTTATCTTACAGCATCAGAAACATCAGATTGGAATGGGAAGCAAGAAGGTATATGGATTGCTTTTTGATGGCGCATGGCTCTGGGAAGAGTATATGAATTCGATTGTGGGCGAGATTTTCTATCATCCGATGAACAAAGCTACAAAAGGTTCTCAGCGTTTGTTTGACCATAATCGCGGACTTATCTACCCAGACTTCATCAGCAGAGACTCAGAGGCACGAGTGATTGCAGATGCGAAGTACAAACCGATTGATAATATTGGAAACAAGGACTATCTGCAAGTATTGGCATATATGTTCCGATTTGATGCCAAGAAAGGGTTTTATTTTTATCCTGAAATGGGAGAGGAAGAAGATGCTGTTATGTGGCTCAACCGTGGTTCGACTTATGAGAAGAATGTAGAGGCTCGAGAGGATATTTGTCTCATCAAGCACGGATTTCAGATTCCGACCGGGATAGATGTATATAGTGCTTTCACAGAGCAGATGCGATGTAATGAAATCAAATTCCTTGAAGGAATTTTAACGTCCGTGAAATAGGAAAAATATACCTTTTAACGATACACCACCTCGGTTTAGAAAACTCCAAAGGGGATAATCGGCACTTAAAATGTAACTTTTATAATAGAAGAAACAAGTCGGCAAAATGCCCCCAAAACACCACAAAACATGGCATTTCTCGGCTTTTTATGATAGGAGATTTTTATGATACGAGTACTTTTCATCTGCCACGGCAGATTATGTCGTTTCTTCTAGAAAGCCAGTAATAGCAAGGGCTTGCGGGTATGCGAGGTTAAAAAATAACACAAAAATAACACAAAAATAACACTCTTGCGGGGATGGGAGAGGCTTATTAGAAGCTAAAACTGTAGGGGTGGACATGGAACTTGAAGACAAGGAAAATGGGGATGTGATA
Organism: Agathobacter sp. LCP21S3_B2; assembly: GCF_052118705.1. NCBI lineage: Bacteria > Bacillati > Bacillota > Clostridia > Lachnospirales > Lachnospiraceae > Agathobacter > Agathobacter sp. LCP21S3_B2. Next base: position 167,599 of record NZ_JBQKGQ010000006.1, read on the forward strand.
GAGGGAGAGGATCAGCTGGGCTGGTCCTTTTTCAGTGGAGTTAAACTTGTCTGAGTAATATGCTACAAACAAGTTTGTGGACTGAAAAAAACAAAATAAAAGTGCCGAAAAATACAAGACGCAAAACATTAAGCAAACGCAATAATTAAACGCAAAATATCGAATTGATTTGACTTTTTGCGTTTTACTGAGGTATAATTTGCGTAAGATGAGGAATAATATTGCGAATGACAGGAGCTGATATATATATGAAAACTTGTAAAGAAAAGGCTTTAGAGTGGAATGTTTCTCCACGTTCCGTAAATGATATGTGCAAAAAAGGAAGAATACAGGGTGCAATAAAAGAAAAAGGATCTTGGTTAATTCCAGACGACTCTCCAAAGCCAATGGATGGAAGAGTGTCTAATGGAAAATACATCAAGAAAAATATGGTTGCGAAAGCAGAAGTTAAATCATTACCAATCGGCATCTCTGACTATGTTCGTGCGCAGGAAGAATATTACTATGTCGACAAGACGTTATTAATCAAAGAATTCTTGGATCAAAAGCCATTGGTATCTTTGTTTACGAGACCAAGGAGATTCGGAAAGACCTTGAATATGGATATGCTCAGAGTGTTCTTTGAAATATCAGATAAGAATACTAGTAAGTATTTTGCCGATAAAAATATTTGGCAATGTGGAGAAGAGTATCGTTCACATCAAGGAAAATATCCAGTCATATTCTTAACTTTTAAGGATGTTAAATTTGATACTTGGGACGCAACAATAGATAAAATAAGGGGACTACTTCAAGAAGAGTATGGAAGACATCAAGAGCTACTAAATAGTGATAAGCTCTCACAATATGAGAAGGAGTATTTTACAAAGATTATTAGCGCTACAGCTAATGAAGTGGAGCTTACTTCTTCGCTAGAAAGACTATCTAAAATGCTTGCTTCACATTATGATAAGGCTCCAGTAATCATTATTGATGAATATGATACTCCGATTCAAGAGGGATACTCTAAGGATTTCTACGATGAAATTATTGGATTCATGAGAAATTTCTTTTCAGGAGCATTTAAGGATAATAAGAATTTATCCTATGGTTTCCTAACAGGAATTTTGCGTATTGCTCAGGAACGTATCTTTAGTGGTCTAAATAATTTAACAGTGAACTCCGTAATGGATGAAGAATACGATAGCTTTTTTGGATTTACAGAATCTGAAGTGAAAGCAATGCTCAGTTACTATGGAGTATCAGATAAAGAGGAGGAACTTAAAGACTGGTACGATGGATATTTGTTTGGTAGCGAAGAAATATATAATCCATGGTCTGTAATCAACTATATTTCCAAGGGATGCCTTCCTCAAGCATATTGGGTAAATACAGGAAAAAATGAAATCCTTGATGATGTACTAAGAGTGGCTACAGATGATATTACAGAAAGATTATATGACCTTTTGCAAGGAGAAAGAGTAGTTGCAAGAATTGATCAAAATGTGGTGTATAGATCGCTTGCGGAGGATCCAGCAAATATTTATAGCTTATTGTTGGTTGCTGGCTATTTGAAAACTCCTAAAAAGGAACTGCAAGCAGATGGTTCATATTTATGTGAAGTATCAATTCCAAATAGAGAGATTGCAGTTGTATATAAGAGTGAAATCTTGTCACATTTCTTGCAAACTGGAGCAATTACAAGGACTACAGCAAATAAGATTGCAGAAAGTCTTTATGCCAATGATTACAAGAAGTTGCAGAGCGCTATTGGGGAATATATGGATAAATCAATTAGCTTCTTCGATGGTGGAGCTGAAGGATTTTATCATGGTTTGATGCTAGGATTAATAGCATTAATGGATAATCAGTATAAGATTAAATCGAACCGAGAATCTGGAGATGGCAGATTTGATGTTTCTTTAATTCCAAGAGAAAAAAGGTATCCTGGTATTATTTTGGAATTAAAGTGGAAAGAAAAATTAAGCGATGTTGAGCTTGAAAAATGGTCTAATGAAGCATTAAAGCAAATTGGTGAGTTGCGATACGATTCTGAAATGAAAGAGGATGGAATTACGGAAATCTTGAAGTTTGGAATTGCTTTTTCGGGGAAGAAAGTATGTGTAAGAACTGAGTAGAACAAGAATTTAGTGCAAAGGAGGCGATAGTATGTTTCCAACAATTAATAAAAAAGAAACAGGTGTTAATCTTCGAAGAATTATGGATATGAGAGGAGTAAAACCAAAAGATATTCAAGATGCTGTCATTTGCTGATTACGGGACAAATCATAAGCTTATAGCAGCGCGCGATGTTGCAGACGCTTCTGCCATAATAGGTATGCGACAGTATTTCCACAGTGCTATGTAGCGGTGGCAGACCGAATACCTACTTTCACAAAAAAGACCTTAATTGTTGATGTTTTAAAAGCAAGTTGCAGATTTATTATTAATAATCAGCAACATAAAAAAGTATATGATGTGCTGATGGATTTAGATCCTAATATAGCAAAGTTAAAAAGTCAGTTTTTGATAGATTTATTGAAAAAATTTGAAAATATTATTGAAATATGTTACAAAAGGGACTAAAATGTATATGACGAAAGTACCGATACACGGAGGCGAGAAAAATGATTTTTGGTGGATATAAAAACAAAATAAATAACATGCTGTCAAGTCTGGCAAAGCTTGAGGACATGCAGTATGAACCACAGAATAAAGAGCTAAATGATATTCATAAAAGACTCGTAGAAGGAAGAAAAGAATTTGAACAGGTTGCAACTAATACACTTGACTCAGTAATACAGATGAGTGTAATCGATGCCACAGTCAAGATGAATATTGACAAAATTGCAACAATTAATGAATCATTATCAAATGAAGTGGAGGATATTAGTGAATCTGCTGCATCTACTTCAGAAATTGCATCAGAGATGTCAAAAGCACATGAGAATCTGACTTCGACAATTATTGAGGTATCTGAGGAGGCTAATCAGGTTGTGGTAGAAATAGACAATTGCGAACAAAAGCTTAATGATATAAATGAGATATCGGGTTCTGCGATTAAAGCATCAAGAGAAGTAAAAGCAGAGATTGATAATCTGCAGGAAGTTGTAGCACATATGAATGAAGTTATTGATGGAATAAATGCAATTTCTAACCAGACGAATCTTCTTGCTCTTAATGCATCAATAGAAGCTGCGCGTGCAGGGGAAGTTGGAAAAGGATTTGCTGTAGTAGCGGAGGAAATCAGACAGCTTGCAGACCAGACCAAAAGCCTTACAGCAAACATGGGTGATTTCCTTCAGAGTATAGCTGATGCATCTAGAAAGAGTTCTGTCACTGTGGATGTGAATGTAGAAGAGATGAATAACATCAACGAACGAATTCAGGATGTATATAAGATAACTGCTGATAACAGAAAGAGCATGGATACCATTAATGATTCCATCTCATCGCTTGCCGCTGTCAGCGAAGAAATCAGCAGTTCAATGAATGAGCTTGATAATCAGATGGGAAATGTGGACGAGAAGTGCAATATTTTAAAAGAAAATATTTCGCTTCTTGAGGTATCTAGTCAGGCAATTAATGATATAGTTGAACCAGCAGTAAAGGTTGAAGAGCATCTCGATCAGTCAATGTCAGTGATCAGTGAAATGGGACTTGATGCATTCTATATGCTTGATAATCAGATTGTAGTTAACTACTTAGAACGGGCAGCTGGTGAGCATATAAAATGGGCTGAGAAATTCCGTACAATAGTAGAGAGCGGACAAATGATGGTATTACAGACTGATTTTAGAAAATGTACACTTGGTCATCTACATTATTCATTCAGACCAACTCATGCTGAAGTAAAAAGAATGTGGGAAGAAATTGAAGTTTATCATGAGAAGTTCCATGGATATGGAGCAAAGCTTATGCAGCTTGCCAAGACAGGAAGGCTTGATGAGGGGGTTGCGATGATAAGCGAAGTAGATAAATGTAATGAGCAGATTCAAAAGAAAGAAAAAGAACTTGTTGCGTTAATACAAAGTCTATCAAATCAGGGAATAAGAATCTTTGAATAAAGAGAAAAAGCAGGACACTGATACAAATTGTGTCCTGTTTTTTATATAGGAAAGTTCTTCTTTCCTATATATTAAAACGCTCCGCGGGGATGCGATGCGTGTGGAGCCTGTTGAAAAATTGTTTCTCATAAATATATATGCTTGGCTTATATTTGGGTTAGCGTAGGCAGCCCTAATAAACTTAATCCTCAAAATCACTTATTTTTTGTTATGAAAAACCACGAGGGTAGCTCTCGCAAGAACCACCCACAAGCTTGAAATCAAATAAATAGCAATTTATAACTGGAACTTCTTGACTACAGAATCCAAAGTATCAGCGATATTCTGTTGATTCTCTGACATTTCTGAAATTTCATTGACAGTGTTGGAAACTGTATCCACCCTATCCAAAATAGAGGAACTAATTTCGGAGGTTGTCTGAGACGACTCGGCGATATTTTGAATGGCCTCTGTAACCTCATTCATAATATGACGGATATCGTTTGCCATGCTTGTAACCTTCTCAGATACTTCTGCGAAGAACACTGCATCGTTACCATACTGGTTGGCTGTTTCAACAAACTTATTATAGTCAGGATTAACGGTTTCACGCATGAAAGACAGTAAGTCCTGAGAGTCATCACTGAGATGCTGGAATGCATTTTGAACCTGTCCGATTGTTTCCTGGATGCGGCCAACAGCATTAGACGTTTCTCCGGCAAGCTTGCCGATTTCATCTGCAACTACAGCGAAGCCCTTGCCCTGTTCACCAGCGCGGGCAGCTTCGATAGAAGCATTAAGTGAAAGTAAGTTAATTTCCTCGGCAATTTCTGCAATTACATTTGCAAGCTCGCCAATATTTTCGACAACCTTAGCATTTTCTATACTTTCATGCAATTTGCTTTCAAATTGAGTTGAAAGTTCAGTTGCAGATGCATACGAAGCACGACTGGCTTTCTCAATAGAAACAGCACGCTGTCTAATATCGTTGCTAAGATTTAAGCTTTCATCAGTTTCGGAAGCAAGAAGCACTACAGAAGCATTTACCTCCTCAACGGAAGCGTTTACTTCCTCGGTGGCTGCGCTTGTAGAACTCATGGCATCGTTAATCTGAACCATGTTATCGTGAATTTCAGTAAATTCATTGAGAAGCATATCAGAAGCATCTCTTAATTTTGCGCTGGCGCTCATAATATCAGTAGAGTGATCTGAAATATTGGAAATGATATCTCTGTTATTTCCGAACATTTCATTGAGCGAATCACCCATTTTTCCAAGCTCGTCTTTTGTAGATACCTGAAGAGAATCAACTGTGAAATCTCCAGAAGCAAGTGTCTGGGCAAATACCTGTACCTTTTGTATGCTCTTGGCAATAGAAGAAACCTGAAGAGATACAATAACGAGACAGCAGAGTAAACCGACAATTGCTGCAACAAAAAGTTTGATAACCATAGAAAGAGTAGGTGAAAAAAGCTCAGCTTTAGGTACCAGAATAATAAGCTTCCAGTTTGTTGCATCAATTCTTCCATAATATGCATTACATGTAACGCCGGCTTCGTTGTTGGCGCTGGTAGTTCCTACTTCGTTTCCCAGAACTTCTGAGCTTATAGCTGCCATTGATGTGTTTGTGTCATCAGCAATGTTAACGGCTCCCTGGATTTTGTCTTCACTGACACCGGCCAGATATATACCATCTTCATTGACAAGGACAGCAGAGCCAGCTTCACCTACAACCATGGAATAAATCATATCTGTTATTTTTGAAAGTATTATGTCAACGGAAACACATCCTATAAATTTGCCATCGGCAATGATAGGTGCTGTACATGTAGACATAATAGTGTCTGATGTAGGATCATAGTAAGGATCTGTGATTACAGGTTCAGTTGAGGATTCTGCAATAGTGTAATATTCCTGAGAAACATAATCATATTCAGCATTGCTGTAATCATATGTAACAACTGTTGAGCTTCCATCTTTATAAACATATGGACCAACGTATTTTTCATTAGAATCATAAGCATATGGTGCAAACCAAATACCGCTTCCGCTTACTATATCTTTCTGGGTGATAACATTGGTCAGCATTTTCTCATAATCTGAAAGCACCAGGGTCTTATATGAGGAGGCAACTGTACTTGAAAGAGTAGTTGCAGTTGCTTTAACAGCTTCAAGCTCCTGATTGATGCTGCCTGTTTCTGCGTCCAGTGTTGCAGTCATACTTTCCTGAACCTTAGTATTTACCATATTAAGGCATTATACTGCGGCAATAAGTGTCAGTGCTATAAGTACTACCGCAATTACAGGAAGTATTGATACAAGCATTTTGGTTTTAATCTTTTTAAATTTCATAAATATAATCCGCCTTTCGCAGAAAGGCGGATTATATTTATGAATTTGTCAGGGTATATACAAAAAGCATAATTCATTAGGGAGGAATTACATATGGAATTAGAATTTACAGATGAACTTAGAACAAGTAATGAATTAATTGACACACAGCATGAAGAACTCATTAATAGAATTGCTGCTTTTGTCCAGAGCTGTGAGGCAGGAGAACAAAACAAGGTAAAAGCTATAAAAATGATGGATTATATGGCTGAGTATACAGAATTCCACTTCGGTGAGGAAGAGAAACTCATGGAGTCTGTGAATTATCCTGAGATTGAGAAGCATAAGGAAAAACACAAAGAGTTTGTAAAGACAGTTGCAGATTTGGAAAATATGTTAGAGGAATCAGAGGGACCAACTGACGCATTCGTGGAGCAGGTTAAGGCTAAGGTGGTTGATTGGATTTTGTATCATATTAAGACATTTGATCGTTCAATAGCTGAGTATATAACAATGCAGAATAATCCACAGTATTATAATTAGTGAGTAAGTGAATACACCCTAAGGCAGCAGAGTGAAACGGACATCGTCTGCCTTAGGGTATTTTTCTATAAAAATGGGGAACAAAGATGTATGGAGGATAGAGTGTTATGGTTAGAGCAAAAAAGCTGATAGAGCTATATAATCGATTTGCAGATAATTATGCAAAGGAGGTCCAATGCTATGGCAGTACATCACGGCGGAAAAGCTGGTAAAACTCTTGCTTCGAAGTCATCTTCAAAACCGGCAAAGAGTAAAGCTGGAACAACATTAGCAAATCATAAAGTTAAAAAGGATAACGATACAAAAGAAAGGATTTTTGTATCGTATGGATATAGAAAAAGATAATTTAGCAATTAATGAAAAATATAATCTCACCATTAAAGAAGCAGTAAAGTACTTCAACATAGGTGAGAAAAATCTCCGAAGGTTGGTGTCGGACAATCCAAATGCAGACTACATACTTATGGTAGGAAATATGATACTTATTAAACGTAAGATATTCGAGCAGTTTATTGATGAGACAGGCTCTATATAAAAGGGGTCAATCATTTTTCTTATGGGTTTAGCCCCAAATGTTTTAGGTTATCGTCATCCTGCCGCCATCCTTGACAGGTCAAAAAATAAATGCTGTGGGTTAATCACCGACGGCGAAGAACTCAAGAACAATCAGTTATGTTTCTCCGTCGATACAACAGTGTTGCATTTATTTTTTGACCTGTCAAGGACATGCCCTCGTACCTCGGGTGGCTGGATTCCTCCTCTGGCTCTGATGCCTAAGAACAATCGTAGTGTATTATTTTTAGTTGCATAGAAAAGGACCTTCCGTTATGATTGAATTGCATCTTGCCGGATGTAACAACCCAATCAAGGAGGTCCTCAATTGAATTATATACTATCTGAAGCCAATGGACAATTAAAGTTTGACTTTTCTGATACATTTTTGATGATTCCATCCTGTTTACCGGGATTTACTAATTCTAACACAGAGACAGTAACTACAAAATCCGGTAAATCTGCTTTCTGTTTCAAGGGGACACTGGATCTTCCAGAGTCAGAACGAGTATGCACCTGCGGATGCCGCATGCAGAAGAATGATTCAACCAGTATTACTCTGCGTCATCTTCCTTTTGGCGGCAGCTATACGGTGTTAAATTTTGATAAGGTTCAGCTCTTCTGCCCTAAATGTAAGGCTACGAAGATGCAGTATGTTTCTTTTGCTGCACCAGGTCATCGTATGACTGCTGAATTATACAATTATGCCAGAGACCTTCTTGCGCGTGGCACATATACGCTGAAAGAGGTTGCCGAGCTTACCGGTCTTGGCAAGAATACCGTCAAGGACATCGATCTTCAGCGCCTGAAAGAGAAATACACCATTGACGGTGAGAAGCTTGCCAAACCTGAAAAACAGGCTGTTTTCCTGGGCATTGATGAGTTTAAGCTTCATAATGGCCACAAATATGCGACACACATCACAGATCTGCATACCGGGCATATCCTCTGGATCCAGGCCGGGAAAAAGAAGCAGGTAGTCTATGATTTTATAGACTTTGTAGGTCTGGACTGGATGAAAGAAGTCAAGGCTGTTGCATGTGACATGAATTCTGATTTTCAAGAAGCATTTCTTGAAAAATGTCCTCATCTTAAGATTGTATTTGACCATTTTCATATCATCAAAAATTTCAATGAAAAGGTTGTTGCTCCTGTCAGAATTGCTGAGCAAAAA
>NZ_JBQKGQ010000007.1:0-158200 GCF_052118705.1 Agathobacter sp. LCP21S3_B2
AGATAGTGGTCTTTTTCTATTCACTAAATAGGTGAAAAGCAATATTCAATTAAAATACAGTAACTGCGCGGAATTCAGCTGCTGATGCTGTTATTCCGTGAATAATTCAGGAATATTATTGTCATCAGATTATCAGGAGGTGTTTGTCTATGTTTCCGAAGGTAGTTCAGGTAGTACCTATGAAAGACTACACAGTATATGTGTATATTTAAGAAGAAATAGATTAATACTGCAATGAGACCTTTAAAAGTCAACATTGGCATCCTATGACTGTATTAGCGGGTTCAAATAGCTTGTAAAAATCCACATATTGTGATAACGTAAGGGCGTATGAATGTCAGCGATTTTTGAAGACAGACATTACAAATAATGAATAAGAGGCAGCAAAATGGATTTTGAAAGCAGAAGACAAAGAATTTTAGACAAGATGGAGGACAATTCTATAGCAATATTGTACTCAGGCATCGAGCACCATGTGAGTGCAGATGAGTATGATTTATTCACAGCACAGGCTAACCGCAATTTCTTCTATCTGACCGGACTTAGACGTGACAACATGGTCCTTGTACTGGATAAATGTGTAGAGCCTGCTAAGACGATGCTCTTCATAGAGGAGGCAGACCCTACGATGGAGCGCTGGTACGGCAGAAAGGTGACTATGGAGGAAGCCGAGGAAATATCAGGAATTGATGAAGTAGAATATATTTATGAGCTTGAGAGCACACTGGACAGGATAATGACGCGTGAGGATGTATACACAGCATATTTTGATACGTACCGTCATCAGAAAGTGGATTTGCCGGATTACAATGTGGTAAAAGCCAATGAATTTAAGACAGATTATCCGGGAGTTGCTGTGAAGAATCTATTCCCACTTGTGGCAGAGGAGCGTATGCAGAAGGATGAGGATGAGATTGAGCTGACCAAAAAGGCAATCGCTCTAACAAAGGACGGACTTTGCAATGTGATGGCCAATTTAAAGCCGGGCATGAAGGAATATCAGGCACAGGCAGATTTTGAATATATCATAAGACGTGGCGGTGCAGAGTGGACAGCTTTCCCTACAATCGCAGGAAGCGGAATGAATGGAACCATGCTTCATTATGACACAAATCGTGAGACGATGGAGGATGGAACATTGGTGCTTCTTGACCTTGGAGCCAGAATCGATGGCTACAATTCGGATATTACGAGAACATATCCGGTAAATGGCAGGTTCACCGAGCGCCAGAAACAGGTTTATGATATCGTGCTTGCCGCAAACCGAAAGATTGTCGAGGTTGCAAAGCCGGGAATGACTACAAAGGAATTAAATGAAGTATGTAAGGATGTGCTTGCAGACGGGCTTATGAAGCTTGGACTGATAAAGAATTCTGTAGAGATTTCTAAGTATTACATGCATGGCGTGTCACACCATCTGGGAATTGATGTGCATGACGTGACAGTTGACTCAAACAGCAGGCTTCGTCCGGGTGCAATCATCAGTGACGAGCCGGGACTGTATATAGATGAATGGGAAATAGGTATCAGGATTGAGGATGATGTGCTTATCACCGAGGATGGTGCAGTGTGTCTGTCGGAGGATATCATCAGAACCACGGAGGATATAGAGGCCTACATGGCAGAGCACAAAAAGAATTAATCGTGATAAATGATAAATTTTGCGGTTTATAATATTTTTATGTGACATAATCTGATTTATGTATTATAGTAGTGTTAGTACATCGAATAATAAGTTTCTGATGCATTGTTATTTCTTATTCGGTGTACTAGTACAGCAGTTATTTTTTATTGCTGTATAGGTACAACAAAAATAATTCGTTCGACAGATGAAAGGAGAACAACTATGGTAAAGAAGATTAATAGCAGTGAATTTGAACAGGTTAAAAATAATAAGGCTATCATTGTTGATTTTTCGGCAGAGTGGTGCGGTCCATGCAAGATGCTTGCGCCGGTAATGGAGCAGCTTTCTGATGAAATCACAGATGTGGAGTTTTACAATATTGATGTGGACGAGAATCCTGATCTGGCAGGAGAGTATCGTATAATGAATATTCCGGCAGTTATTGCAATCAAGGGCGGTCAGGTTGCCGGTCAGCAGATTGGTCTTGTGTCTAAGGATGAGATGAAGGGCTTTATAGACGGAGTTTTCTAAGACAAAGCGTTTTATGAAGCTTTCTAAGAAGCGAGAAGATACCTGCAATGAGCTTTTATGTGAATATGCAAGGTGTGATGCTTAACAGTTATTATGGATAGTGTAAACCGGGCAGGATATCGTGCCCGGTTTTACATTTTTTACATTTAAATTAGTTCTCCCGGAAGATTTTTCCAAAGATGAATCTAACAAGTGGTCCGGCAATGAATGTATCGAGAATAAAACCGGTTTCCTGTAATCTGTTCTTTGGCATTTTTCTTAATAGATAAGCAAAGCGTTTATGCGTACCAGGTATGTATTTTAGCGAGTACCAGAGAGTTTATACCTTGTAAACGTTTACTATTATGTTATACTGTAATCATTGCCGGGCATACTAATGTGTGAATGTGAACGGTAAACGGAAAAAGTAATAAGAACAGCAGGAGAAGGATTTTATGCTGTATCATAAATAAAAATGAGGTGAAAATCGTGCTTAAAGCAGAAAACTTAACTTTAAACGTAGATGATGAGGGCGGAAAGAAATGCCTTCTGAACAATATATCATTTCAGGTAGAGGACGGAGAAATGCTTGTCATTACCGGACCAAACGGAGGTGGAAAATCCACTCTGGCAAAGACCCTGATAGGTATTCAGACACCGGACAGCGGAAAGATTATACTTGACGGACAGGATATCACAGAGCTCGACATCAATCACAGGGCAAATGCGGGAATAGGCTTTGCATTCCAGCAACCACCGAGATTTAAGGGAATGACAGTCATGAAGCTGCTTAAGCTTGCCGCAAAGGATGAGCTTTCAGATAAGGAGTGCTGTGACCTTCTCACCGCAGTAGGACTCTGTGCAAAGGATTACATTTACCGCCAGATTGACAGCACACTCTCAGGTGGAGAGATGAAGAGAATTGAGATTGCATCAGTGCTTGCCAAGGAGCATTCGCTTTGTATATTTGACGAGCCGGAGGCCGGAATCGATCTGTGGAGCTTTTCAATGCTCATACAGAAATTCGAGGAAATCCATACTGAGAAAAAGCAGAGCCTCATAGTGATTTCACATCAGGAGAAAATCATAAATATGGCAGACCGCATCATGATAATTGATGGCGGAGAAATCAAGAAAATCGGCATAAAGGACGAGGTACTGCCTTATCTCAATGGTGTACAGAAATGTCACAAATGCGTAGAGAGACTGGAGGGAAGAGCATAATATGGTAAAGCTTGACAACGTAACAGAGGGCGTATTGGACGTCATAAATGATAATAAATTCAGTCAGACCGGTGCCTTTAATCTGCGTGAAAACGGCACATCAATCTGCCATGGAGACAGCGAGCACATCAAGATAAAGAAAAAGACGGACAAGCCCGGCATTGATATTTATATTGATGGAAAGACGGACGGAGAGGCTGTCTATATCCCTGTAGTGCTCAGCAAATCAGGCATGACAGACCTTGTATACAACGATTTCTATGTGGAGGATGGCGCAGATGTAAGGATTGTGGCAGGCTGCGGAATCCACAACAGCGGCTGCAACGAGAGCAGACACGACGGCATCCATACCTTCCATGTAGGCAAAAATGCGAATGTCCGATATGAGGAAAAGCACTACGGCGAGGGAAACGGAACAGGTGCGAGAGTGCTCAACCCTGTAACAAATATATTTGTGGGTGAGAATTCTGTTTTCACACTCGATACAGCACAGATAAAGGGTGTTGATTCTACAGTCCGTGAGACCAATGTGGAGCTTGGAAAGGACGCAAAGCTCTATGTCACAGAGCGTCTCATGACAGATGGAGAGCAGAAGGCGGAGTCGAACATCGAGGTGCAGTTAAACGGAGAGGACAGCTCTGCGCAGATTATTTCCAGATCCGTAGGAAAAGGAAATTCTGTCCAGACCTTCCATCCAAATGCCATCGGCAACAGCAAATGCCAGGCTCATATCCAGTGTGATTCTATCATCATGGATCATGCAGAGGTCGGTTCAATCCCTGAAATCAGGGCAAAAAATATCGATGCGGCTATCATACATGAGGCAGCAATCGGCAGGATAAACGACGAGCAGCTTCTCAAGCTCCGTACACTCGGGCTTACAGAGGAAGAGGCAGAGGAAGTTATCATACAGAATTTCTTAAACTAAATCAGGCGTAAATAGAAACCCCGGAGTGTGATATTGATATGCTATCAAAGCATACAATACGCTCCGGGGTTTATTTTATGTTACTGTTCACGCCTAACAGTGTGACCAGTAGCTATTTTACAACGGCAACCGGTTACTACAAAAATGCAAATTAGCATAAACTTGTAATTTTGACATAAACAGTAAACAACAGTAAAATAAAATTAAAACAGTAAACAACAGTAAAAATGGGAGACCGATATGCAAAATCCATTTACACTTACATTTGGGAGAAGTATACTAGTACAGCGAATAATAAGTAATTGATATATTGACCGGTCTGCGATTCCGATAGCACATGCCAAAAAGCCTTGACGTAGCCCGCTACGCCTGCGTTTTTTGACATGCACTCTCGAAACCGCATCCTCGCTCAATGTATCAACAACTTAATTTTCGCTGTACTAGAGTCTGTTGAGAGTCTGGTACGGATTAAAATAAGGAGTCAAAATGAAAGCGTATTATCATCTACCGGGATTGTTTGAATTTTATGAATTATACAAAGAATTTCTCCCACTGTACCGCAAGCACCGGGAATATTTCTATGACTGGTGCGACATAGGCTCAATATACGGTGCACCGGCAGACTGCATATGGGGCGGAGGCCGCGTTGGTTTTGGTGAGCACGATTCGAAGGAAGTGCTTAGGCTGATGCAGGAATATGGGATATCCGCGAGACTTACCTTTAGCAATTCATTGCTTACAAAGGAGCATCTTCCTGACAAAAAATGTAACGAACTGTGCAGGATATTTGATATAGGCGGAGATAATGAGCGAAGCAGGGGCTTTGGAAACGGCATAATCATCTACTCAGATATTCTGCTTGATTACATAAAAGAAAACTACCATGACTTTTATTTTGTGTCTTCAACCACAAAGGTTCTGACGGATTTCTGTGAATTTGAAAATGAGCTAAACAGAGAGGAATTCCGCTATGTAGTACCGGATTTCAGGCTGAACAAATCATTTGATAAACTGAAAGCATTATCACAGCATCAAAAGGATAAAGTAGAATTTTTGTGCAATGAGTGCTGCTGGTTTGGCTGCATGGACAGGAAGAAATGCTACGAGACGGTTAGCCGCAAAAATCTGGGCGAGGATTGCCCGGAGCATTATTGCACTGCACCTGATGCGGGGCAGGGATATCTCTTTTCGAAGGCGATGGAAAATCCCGGCTTTATCGGAATAGATGATATAAAAAACACTTATCTGCCGATGGGCTTTAGCAATTTTAAAATAGAGGGCAGAGGGCTTGGAAGTGCCATGGTACTTGAATTTCTGCTCTACTATATGACGAAGCCACAGTATCAGATACATGTCAGAGAGCACATTTATCTCGATAATATGCTGGATTTATTTTGAAATATAAAAACTATTATTTTTTTAAGATTATTTGCATTATAATGTAAATAATATGATTAAAGGGTCAAAAGGTATCATCGATGCATGCCTGCATGCAATTCGATGTATACATTTTGACCTGCACTACACCGAGAAAGTAGCAATTTGCTATACATTAACGATAACAGGAAGGATGATTCTCAAAAATGAATATTAGAAGAGCACAAGAAAAAGACATACCAAGACTTATAGAATTGTTAGAGCAGGTGCTTCAGATCCATGCCGATATCAGACCGGATATTTTTATCCCGGGAACGACAAAATATACAAATGAAGAGCTTGCAGAAATGATAAAGGACGATACAAAGCCGATATATGTTGCGGCAGATGATGACGATGTATGCATGGGATATGCATTCTGTCAGATAAGACAGCAGCCGTTTTCTAACAATATGGTGCCGTTTACATCACTTTTCATAGATGATCTGTGTGTAGATGCAAAGACCAGAGGACAGCATATCGGAGAGCAGCTTTTTGAATATGTCAAGAATGAGGCAAAGCATCTCGGCTGCTACGAGGTCACTCTCAATGTATGGAGCGGAAACACATCTGCTGAGAAATTTTATGAGAAGATGGGGCTTAAGACAAAGGAACGCCAGATGGAGTATATTTTATAGAAAACCAGAATGCCGACTAATCTAAAATCAGACTTTAGATTAGTCGGTGTTTTTGATTGATTAGAGCGCAGAGGATCTTGAAGTTGATAGAGTAGAATAAAAGGCTTGTGATATGAAAGCCAGGATACTATTATGCCACATAATGCCATCCACGTTATCTGCATATACATGAAACTATGACAAGTATTGCAGGATCTGAGTTATTAGGAAAGTATAAATCGGTATATGATAAGGCCACACTGACAAATCAAACCGAAATTCGAACACAGCACAAGCAATTCAGGAGTCATGACCTGAGCTGTGGTCCGTGCATCCGAGTGAGGTGGCAATTTAATAGATTTTATTAAGAAAGTAGGACTAAATTAGCATAATGTTCAATAGCCATAGGTTGATAGCATAGTAGGAAGGACTTGGGGAGCTGTAATCTCTAAAACTTCAAAAACAGCACCCAAATCCAGCCCAAAAGCCTGGGAAAATCCGAGAAAAAGTAGCTGAAACTGCAGAAATCCCAAAAACAGCACCCAAAACCCAGCAAAATATCCGGAAAAGACCAGGCAAATAGTAGCTGAAACTGCAGAAATCCCAAAAACAGCACCCAAAACCCAGCAAAATATCCGGAAAAGACCAGACAAAAAGTAGCTGAAACTGCAGAAATCCCAAAAACAGCACCCAAAACCCAGCAAAATATCCGGAAAAGACCAGGCAAATAGTAGCTGAAATCAGTATAAACCCCAAAACAGCTCAAAAATAAAGCCTGTTTTTTATATTTACATCGTGCTTTCAAACAAATGGAGACCATAATCTCCGCTTTTGAAGAAAAATGGGAAAAGGAATTGTAGAGCAGTTAAGTCTCTATTTACAAAATGAATTTCCAGCAATTTCGGATTTGTACTATGGAGACATCATGTGGAAACAGTAAAAGATGCTTATGATTTCGGTTTTGTATCACTTTCTGTAGGATATGATGAGGAAGAGTTGGAAGATGCATTAGAGCAGAATATTACATGCTTCTTGTTAGAGCATGGATTAGGGTTTGCCTTTATAGTAAGACAGAAAGAGATTATCGTCGCTGTTAAAACAAGAAAAATAGATATGCTTTTTTATCATATTAAGCTTTGCTGTTATGTAGTTGTTGGTCCTTTAAACATACAATTTATTTTAAAATGTATGTTGACAAATACAAAAAGGAGTGATAAACTTTAAACAAATTTAGCGAGATAAAGCATTAAATCGTTAAAGAAATTCAAACAGTATAAAAGTTTGCACAATTAAATAAATTGTAAACCGTTGAAGCGGAGATAACGGCAATGATGCCCTTACAGAGAGCCTGTGGTGCTGAGAATCAGGTGTGAAACAAGTTGTCAAATGGACCGCTGAGGGCGCAGTCAAATGGATTTATTTTTCATCCAGATATCCAGAGTATTCTGCGACGTGAGGGCATACGTCATTTGTCCGGGATATGTTGGTATCCTGCCAAGCGCACGAGCTTTATCGTGAATTCAAGGTGGCACCGCGGATAGTTAAGATTATTCGTCCTTGACAGAACTAAAATTCTGTCAGGGGCGTTTTTTAGTGAACAAAGAGGTACAATGGAGTTTGCAAGTCTGCATGCTCGCATGCAAGCTTGCGAACGAACATTGGACTGCACAACATAAAGCGAGAATTGTAGCAGTGCAAGCTGCACAGAAGCCTCGAAGAGGCGAATTCGAGCTGTATGTTGGACGTTTGTTCACCGCAAAAAATGAAAGCTGTATGTTGGACGTTTTGTTCACACAAACACAAAATTTGGAGGTAAGCATATGAAAATTTCACCTACACTGACCGAAGTTAAAGAAATAGCAAAAACCGGGAAGTATGACATTCTCCCTGTAAGCTGTGAGATATTATCAGATTTTATCACACCTATAGAGGCTATGAGGATTTTGCAGAATGTTTCAACACATTGTTATCTGCTTGAATCAGCACAGGCCAATGAAGCCTGGGGAAGATATACATTTTTGGGATATGATCCAAAGCTTGAGATTAACTGCATAGATGGTCACATGAAACTTGGAAAGCTTTCGGTGGAGACGGAAAATCCTTCAGAGTACATCAGACAGATTCTTTCAGAGTACAAGAGTCCTAAATTTGATTATCTGCCTTCGTTTACAGGTGGCCTTGTAGGTTATTTTTCGTATGATTATCTGGGCTACAAGGAGAAAAGCATCAGAGGAAAAGCAAGGGACACAGAGGATTTCAAGGATGTTGATCTGATGCTTTTTGATAAGGTAATAGCATTTGACAATCTGTGCCAAAAGATAATACTAATCGCAAATATGTCACTTGATGCTCCGGAAACAGGCTACAACAAAGCGATTGTTGAGCTAAAGCAGCTTAGGGAGCTTCTGATGCACGGAGAGAAAAAACAGAATATGGGTGGCAAGCTGCTGGGCGAGGTCACACCGCTTTTTGATAAGGAGCAGTATTGTGAGATGGTCGAGAAGGCAAAGCAACATATCAAAGAGGGGGATATTTTTCAGATAGTTTTATCCAACAGATTGAGCGCACCGTTTGAGGGAAGCCTTTTTGATACCTACCGCGTGCTTCGAACGATAAATCCTTCGCCGTACATGTTTTATTTTTCGGGAACCGATGTGGAGGTTGCGGGAGCATCTCCGGAGACACTTGTGAAGCTTGAAAATGGAGTGCTTCACACATTCCCGCTGGCAGGCACGAGGCCGAGAGGTGCCACAGCAGAGGAGGACAAAAAGCTTGAGGAAGGGCTGCTTAAGGACGAAAAAGAGCTCGCAGAGCACAATATGCTGGTGGACCTTGGAAGAAATGACCTCGGAAAGGTAAGTAAATTCGGAAGTGTACAGGTAGAAAAGCTTCATTCCATAGAGCGATATTCACATGTGATGCATATAGGCTCGACAGTGCGTGGAGAGATAAGAGAAGAGTATGACGCACTCGATGCAATTGAGGCCGTGCTCCCGGCAGGAACACTTTCAGGAGCACCAAAAATCAGAGCGTGTCAGCTTATCGGAGAGCTTGAGGACAACAAGCGAGGCATTTACGGTGGCGCGATTGGATATATAGATTTTACAGGAAATATGGACACATGTATTGCAATCCGTATTGCCTACAAGAAAAACGGCAAGGTTTTCGTGAGAAGCGGAGCGGGAATCGTTGCGGATTCAGATCCTGAGAAGGAATTTCAGGAGTGCATAAACAAGGCAAAGGCTTCTCTTAAGGCACTAGAAGTCTCACAGGAGGTGGAAGAATGATTTTACTGATTGATAACTACGACAGCTTTTCCTACAATCTGTATCAGCTAATCGGCGAGATAGAGCCTGATATCAGAGTAATCAGAAATGATGAGATGACAGTTGAAGAGATTAGGGCTTTAAAGCCTGACCGCATCATATTATCACCGGGACCGGGAAGGCCTGAGGATGCGGGCGTGATAATAGCTGTGGCAAAGGAGCTTGGAAAGGAAATCCCAATCCTTGGCGTGTGCCTCGGCCATCAGGCAATATGTGCAGCATACGGTGCGACAGTTACATATGCAAAGGAGCTCATGCACGGAAAGCAATCGGATGTATCGTTTGACACAGAAAGCCTTTTATTCAAGGGTTGCCCCAAAAAAGCAAAGGTAGCACGTTACCATTCGCTTGCTGCAGATGCGGACACAATGCCTGATTGCCTAAAGATTACAGCCACTACAGATGATGGTGAGATCATGGCTGTTGAGCACAAGGAATATCCGATATACGGTGTGCAGTTTCACCCGGAGTCAATCATGACACCGGACGGAAAGCAGATGCTTAGTAATTTTATCAAAGCTTAATTGAAAATTGCAGCGTTTAATGAATTTATATATTAGTTGTTGAATTGAAAACAAATAGCAGAATAAAATCATAAACAAAATTATAAACGAAATATCATCGGAATACAGGAGGACATAATCATGATAAAAGAAGCCATAGTAAAAATCGTAAATAAAGAAGACCTCACATATGACGAGGCATATGCAGTGATGAATGAGATCATGGGCGGTGAGACAACACCAACCCAGAATGCAGCTTTTCTTGCAGCTCTTTCCACAAAGAGCGCAAAGGCTGAGACAACAGACGAAATCGCAGGCTGTGCAGCAGCCATGAGAGAGCATGCGGTACAGGTGAAAACAGGTATGGATGTGTTCGAAATCGTAGGAACAGGCGGAGACAATGCACAGAGCTTCAACATTTCAACAACCTCAGCACTTGTTGCAGCAGCAGGTGGCATGAAGGTGGCAAAGCACGGAAACAGGGCAGCCTCTTCATTATGCGGCACAGCAGACTGCCTTGAGGCACTCGGCGTCAATATAGACCAGAGCCCTGAGAAATGTGTAGAGCTTTTAAATAAAGTCGGCATGTGCTTCTTCTTTGCACAGAAATATCATACATCAATGAAATATGTCGGACCTATCAGAAAAGAGCTTGGTTTTAGAACAGTATTCAATATTTTAGGACCGCTCACAAATCCGGGTTCACCGGCCATGCAGCTTCTGGGAGTGTATGATGAGTATCTTGTAGAGCCGCTTGCACAGGTGCTTGTAAGCCTCGGAGTAAAGCGCGGAATGGTAGTATATGGCATGGATAAGCTCGATGAGATTTCCATGAGCGCACCGACCAAGGTATGCGAGATAAAGGACGGATGGTTCAGAAGCACAGTAATCTCACCGGAGGATTTCGGTTTTGAGCGCTGTACAAAGGAGGATTTAAAAGGCGGTACACCTGAGGAAAATGCAAAAATCGTACGTGATATCTTAAGCGGACAGAAGGGTCATAAGAGAAATGCAGTACTCATGAACGCAGGCGCATCACTTTATATAGGAGGAAAGGCCGACAGCATGAAAGATGGTATCGAGCTTGCAGCAGAAATCATTGATTCAGGAAAAGCACTTGAAACACTCGATAAGCTCATCGAGGTAAGCAACAGCTAGGCACATAAAACAGGAAAGGATAAGCGATGAATATTTTAGACCAGCTTGCAGAATATTCAAGGCTTCGCGTGGCAGAGGACAAGAAAAAAATAAGCCTTGATGAAATAAAAAATATCGCGACTCAGACGAAAAACGAAAAGCTTTGTGATTTTGCATTTGAAAAAGCACTCAAAAAGGATGGCTTGAGCTTCATATGCGAGTGCAAGAAGGCTTCGCCGTCAAAGGGGCTTATAGAGCCGGATTTCAGATATCTTGAAATTGCAAGGGAATACGAGGAGGCAGGTGCGGATTGCATCTCGGTACTGACAGAGCCAAAGTGGTTTTTAGGCTCGGATGAGTATCTTAAGGAGATTGCAAAAACGGTTTCGATTCCGTGCATCCGAAAAGATTTTACGGTCGATGAATATCAGATATATCAGGCAAAGACACTCAGTGCCGCTGCGGTGCTTTTAATCTGCTCTATACTGTCAGATGTGCAGCTTGGTGAATACATAAAAATCTGTGACAGCCTTGGCATAAGCGCCCTTGTGGAGATACACAATGAAAAAGAGGCAGGGATGGCGGTAAGAGCCGGTGCCAGAATAATAGGTGTCAACAACCGCAATCTGAAGGATTTTACAGTTGATACAGCTAACAGCAAAAAGCTGCGCGACCTGATTCCCGATGACATCATATTTGTATCGGAAAGTGGTGTAAAGAGCACAGACGATATCAGGGCAATACGTGAAATCGGAGCTGACGCAGTGCTTATCGGAGAGACGCTGATGAGAGCGGACGACAAAAAGGCTAAGCTTGATGAATTGCGATTAAGCTAATAGAGATATATAAGTATCTTCATGGTTTTAAGAATATCTGTAACTATTCAGTACAGAAAACAAAATATTTACAAATATACATCAGAAGGGAAAACATCATGACAAATCCAAACGGAAGATTTGGTATTCACGGAGGACAGTACATTCCTGAAACCCTCATGAATGCCGTTAAAGAATTAGAAGAAGCATACAATTATTACAAAAACGATCCTGAATTTAACAGAGAGCTTACAGAGCTTCTCAACGATTATGCAGGAAGACCATCGAGACTGTACTACGCAGAAAAGATGACAAAGGATCTCGGAGGAGCAAAAATATACCTTAAGAGAGAGGATTTAAACCATACAGGAGCCCACAAGATCAACAACGTATTAGGTCAGGCACTTCTTGCAAAGAAAATGGGCAAAACCCGACTGATAGCTGAGACCGGAGCCGGTCAGCACGGCGTGGCAACAGCAACGGCCGCAGCCCTTATGGGTATGGAATGTGTTGTATTCATGGGCGAGGAGGACACAAAGCGTCAGGCGCTCAATGTATACCGCATGCGTCTGCTCGGAGCAGAGGTTATCCCTGTTACATCAGGCACAGCCACGTTAAAGGATGCCGTATCGGAGGCAATGAGAGAGTGGACCAAGAGAATTTCAGACACACATTACTGCCTTGGCTCAGTTATGGGACCACATCCGTTCCCTACCATCGTAAGAGATTTCCAGGCGGTCATCTCAAAGGAAATCAAGGAGCAGATGCTTGAAAGGGAGCACAGACTGCCTGATGCGGTTATCGCATGTGTGGGCGGCGGCTCAAATGCCATTGGAAGCTTTTACAACTTCATAGAGGATGAGGGAGTTGAGCTCATCGGCTGCGAGGCAGCAGGAAGAGGAATAGATACCTTTGAGACTGCAGCTACAGTAAATACAGGCCGTCTTGGTATCTTCCACGGCATGAAGTCATATTTCTGTCAGGATAAATACGGACAGATTGCTCCGGTTTATTCAATTTCTGCAGGACTTGACTATCCGGGAGTCGGACCGGAGCACGCATATCTGCACGATATCGGAAGAGCAAAATATGTACCGGTAACAGATGATGAAGCGGTAAATGCTTTTGAATACCTCGCAAAGACAGAGGGAATCATCCCTGCAATCGAGTCCTCACATGCAGTGGCATATGCCATGAAGCTGGCGCCTACAATGGACAAGGACAAGATAATCGTTGTTACTGTTTCAGGCAGAGGAGACAAGGACTGCGCGGCAATAGCAAGATACAGAGGGGAGAATATTTATGAGTAAGATAAGAAGTGCGTTTGAAAACGGCAAGGCATTTATACCATTTATCACCTGTGGTGATCCAAATTTAGAGACAACTGCAAAAATCGTAAGAGAAGCAGTTGCAAACGGAGCAGACCTTATAGAGCTTGGAATTCCATTCTCTGATCCTACAGCAGAGGGACCTGTAATCCAGGGCGCCAACATAAAGGCGCTTGCAGCCGGAGTTACAACAGACAAGGTTTTTGACCTTGTGAGAGATTTGAGAAAAGATGTCACAATTCCTATGGTTTTCATGACATATGCAAACGTGGTTTACTCTTACGGCGCAGAAAATTTTATCAGTACATGTAAGGAAATAGGCATTGACGGACTCATTCTGCCGGATATCCCATATGAGGAAAAGGAAGAGTTTTTACCACTCTGCGAGAAATATGATGTGGACCTTATTTCATTTATCGCACCTACATCAAAGGATCGCATTGCGATGATAGCAAAGGAGGCAACCGGCTTCATTTATGTGATTTCAAGCCTCGGAGTCACCGGTACAAGAAGCGAGATTAAGACAGATTTGGCTTCAATAGTCAAGGTAATCAGAGAAAACACAGATGTGCCATGTGCTATAGGCTTTGGTATTTCAACACCCAAGCAGGCAAAGAAGATGGCTGATATCTCGGATGGTGCCATTGTGGGCTCTGCCATCATCAAGATAATCGATGAGTATGGTGAGGCTTCACCAAAGTATGTCGGTGAGTATGTTAAAGCAATGAAGGATGCGCTGTAATTTGTATTGACCGCTTGACAAAATTATTGGTTAATTCATAATAGTGATATGAGGGTCAAAAGGTATTTTGACCCTTTAATCATAATAGTAAAAAGATGCAGATTTGCAAATATGATGAGAATTAACGTGGAGATACAATAATGCAGGAAAATGAGAAAGACAAAAGATTAGAAAAACAGCTTGATTTCATCAGAGAAATCGACAAGGAAAAAGAGATATTCCGCCAGACTTATTTAGCCGATGCAAGCCGCAAGGAAAATGATGCGGAGCATGCCTGGCATATGGCTATCATGACCATGCTCTTGAGCGAGTATGCCAATGAGAAGATAGACGTGCTAAAGACAGTAGGAATGCTTTTGATACACGACATAGTAGAGATTGACGCAGGAGACACATATGCCTATGATGAGGCAGGCAAGGCCACACAGCATGAGCGTGAGCAGAAGGCAGCGGAGCGTATATACGGACTCTTGCCAAAGGAACAGGGCGAGCCGCTTTTAAAGCTGTGGGAGGAATTTGAGGCGCAGCAGACACCGGAAGCCAGATTTGCCCACACCATGGACAATATCCAGCCAATGCTCCTAAACGATGCATCGGGCGGGCTTTCATGGCGTGAGCACAGTGTAAAGCTGTCGCAGATACTCGGCAGAAATAAGTGCACAGCACTTGGCTCAGAGAAAATATGGGATTATGCGTTTAACAATATACTGAAAAAGCATGTTGAGAGCGGAAACATCATAGATGATGAGGGCGTCTTCTCTGTGGAAGCCGGTGCGTGTGCAAAAGCCGGCGAGCGTAATGGACGGTAATAATGATTTACTGAAAAATCCTTTGAAAAATCACGTATAATTCTATTGTAGACAGTCGTCTTGTATGATATACTTTATTGGATTAAATCGGTGAACTATAAATCAAATGTAATTATTCAAGGTGGCTCGAATTGTTACATGACAATTATATTGAGCTTCATCGAAATCCACAGAATAAAACACACGGAGGAATCAAAATGAATATTGTATGCTTAGACCTTGAGGGAGTATTGGTACCTGAAATCTGGATTGCATTTGCAAAGGAGACAGGCATTCCTGAGCTTGAAAAGACAACAAGAGATGAGCCTGATTATGATAAGCTCATGAACTATAGAATAAATATTTTAAAGGAGCACGGACTCGGATTAAAAGAAATCCAGGAGACAATCGCAAAGATAGATCCAATGCCTGGCGCAAAGGAGTTTTTGGATGAGCTTCGTTCAATCACACAGGTAATCATCATCAGTGATACATTTTCACAGTTTGCAGGTCCGCTCATGAAGAAGCTCGGCTGGCCGACAATCTTTTGTAACGAGCTTGAGGTTGCTGAAGATGGCGAGATTACAGGCTTTAGAATGAGATGTGAGCAGTCAAAGCTTACAACTGTAAAGGCACTGCAGTCTATCGGATACGATACCATCGCAAGCGGTGACAGCCACAACGATTTAGGTATGATACAGGCCAGCAAGGCAGGTTTCCTTTTCAGAAGCACAGATGCCATCAAGAAGGACTACCCTGAGCTTCCTGCATATGAGACATATGATGAGCTGCTTGCAGCGATTAAAGCAGCATTATAATAAACCGGATAATTATTTGTTCGGAAAGTAATAAATATAGTTGATAAACAGCTTCCCACATGATATTTTGGAGTGGATACATCCACCTGTACATGTGGGAAGTTTCTATATATTTATGTCATGCAAAATCATATGAAAGAAGGTAGAGTGAAGATGTATACGGTAACACACATATATGAGGCTGATTTTGGCTGTGAGGAAAGAGCAGACGGCGCAAAAGCAAAATGCGTGGTTTATCTCGAGGACGAAAACGGCAGACAGCGTCATGTAGAGGTTGAGGATGAATGGCTTACGGCAAATGGGATAGAAGAGGGAAGCAGCTGGAAAGAAAATATCACAGATGAAGCCTGAATCATAAACTATGAGATTAATTATGTGATTAGAGTATGTGAATAAATTTTGTGTAGATGCACATTGTGTATTGACAACCGTGCAAAAGGTGCTATAATAAAATCAACATATGAACAATCATTCATATGTTCAATAAAAAACGTACAGTAAAACAAATAATTCATGAAAATAAGGAGAACACCACTATGAGGAAGACTTACAAAATCGATGTAGACTGCGCTAACTGCGCCAACAAGATGGAGGATGCCGCAAAGAATACAGCAGGTGTAAAGGATGCTACAGTCAATTTCATGACACTCAAGATGAGCGTTGAGTTTGAAGAGGGACAGGATGCAAAGGCTGTTATGCAGGAGGTTCTTAAGAACTGTAAAAAGGTAGAGGACGACTGCGAGATTTTCTTATAAATTGCCGGGCGCAGGAATGACAAACGATATTATTTCAATGCCTGCGCTATAGTAAGGGTGATTATTAAGAGATTATAATGAATGGAGCTATGGCGTATGAATAAAAAGCAGAAAAAAGTACTTGCGCGTATCATAATCGCAGCGGTACTCATGATTATATTACATTTCATACCGGTTAAGGGAATTATCAGGTTCCTGCTTTACATGGTGCCTTATCTGGTTATAGGATACGATATCCTGAAAAAAGCATTTAAGGGAATCAAAAACAAGCAGGTATTTGATGAAAACTTCCTGATGGCGGTTGCCACTGTAGGTGCGATAGCGGTTGCACTTTATGAGAATGGTGACTATACAGAGGCTATAGCCGTTATGCTCTTCTACCAGATAGGAGAGCTGTTTCAGAGCTATGCAGTCGGAAAGAGCCGTAAGAATATCAGCGAGCTCATGGACATCAGACCCGACTATGCCAATATTGAGGTGGACGGAAAGCTCACCCGGGTTGACCCTGATGAGGTTGCTATCGGCTCAGTAATCGTGGTACAGCCCGGAGAAAAGGTTCCTATTGATGGCGTGATAGTTGAGGGTTCATCTACATTAAACACCAGCGTGCTTACAGGTGAGAGCGTGCCGAGGGATGCAAAATGCGGTGATGAGATAATCAGCGGATGCATCAATATGTCCGGTGTTTTAAAGATTAAAACCACCAAAGAGTTTGGCGAATCAACGGTTTCAAAGATACTTGACCTCGTTGAAAATTCAAGCTCAAAGAAATCAAAATCAGAAAACTTCATATCAAAATTTGCCAGGTATTACACTCCGGCAGTCTGCTACAGTGCACTTGCACTTGCGATACTGCCACCGCTTGTCAGAATACTTTTCATGTCAGCCGCACCACAGTGGGGCAGCTGGATATACAGGGCACTTACCTTCCTTGTAATAAGCTGTCCGTGCGCGCTGGTCATCAGTATTCCGCTCAGCTTTTTTGCAGGAATCGGAGGCGCCAGCCGCGAGGGTGTTCTTGTAAAGGGCTCAAACTATCTTGAGACCTTATCACAGACCAGATACGTTGTATTTGACAAGACCGGCACCATGACAGAGGGCGTTTTCGAGGTGGCAGGAGTCTACGACAATACGCTCGATAGAAAAAAGGTGCTCGAGTACGCAGCACTTGCAGAGAGCAGCTCATCGCATCCAATCAGCAGGAGCTTACAGAAGGCATATGGAAAGGAAATCGACAGAACCCGCGTGACAGACGTTGAGGAAATCAGTGGCCACGGAATCACTGCAAAGGTAGATGGCGTATCTGTAGCGGCAGGAAACTATAAGCTTATGAAAAAGCTGGGCTTAAGCTACAGTGAAACTGACAAGGTCGGCACCATAGTCCATATCGCAATAGACGGCAGATATGAGGGCTATATCCTTATCTCAGATAAGATAAAGCCAACCTCAGCGGCAGCAATAAAGGCATTGAAAAAAGCCGGAATAAAAGGTACAATAATGCTTACAGGCGATTCAAGGACAGTAGCCGACTCAGTAGCGGCAGAGCTGGGAATTGATGAAGTCTACAGTGAGCTTTTACCGGGCGATAAAGTGGCAAAGGTAGAAGAACTGCTTGCAAGAAAGGGCAGCAAAGAAAAGCTCGCCTTCGTCGGAGACGGAATCAACGATGCACCGGTGCTCTCAAGAGCAGATATCGGAATTGCAATGGGCGCCATGGGCTCAGATGCAGCAATCGAAGCCGCAGATATCGTCCTCATGGATGATGATCCGCTAAAGATAGCAAAAGCAATAAAAATATCGCGCAAATGCCTGCGAATAGTATATGAAAACACATACTTCGCAATAGGCATCAAGCTGATCTGCCTCGTGCTCGGAGCAGTCGGAATAGCCAATATGTGGCTCGCAATATTTGCAGATGTAGGAGTAATGGTGATCGCAGTGCTAAATGCAATCCGCGCATTATTCGTACACAAGCTCTAAATGCATAGAGCCCAAAAAGCAGATATCAAAGCATGATGAAACTACTATATAAAAAATACCAGACAGAATGCACCCAAGAGGTGCACTCTGTCTTTCGCGTATAATAAAAGAAGTTACTGTTCACACGAAAGTGTGACAGTAACAAAAGACAATTAAACGGCAATAGCTAATAAACAAAAGCTAAGTAAATTCCTGCAGTGCCCTTACACGCATCCGGACCAGCCCCGTAACTGCGAAGGCACTGAGCAGTTACGCTCCCGCCAATACGACGCGTCAACACCCTTCAATGAGCCAAAACCTAAGGGGGCTTGCAGAAATTGCATGAGACATCGCGAATATGGAGATATTTAGAGTCTGTTGGAATTATGTCACAACGCAGCAATGTCCGTGCATGGACGCACGGACAAGGCGTTAGCGCCACGGACGGCGCTAAAAGCCGGTTGCGTCCTATAGCCAAAACCTAAATCATAATTCCTACAGAGTCTTAATATCGAAATACTGAGCGAGGGCACATGCAATTTCTGCAAGCACCCGCCCCATAGCCAATAAAGTAAAAATAACGCAAAAATAATGAAAGAATAACGTAGAAAGGACACCACCATGAGCGAAAACATAAATGAACAGATAGAATGCTGCGACTGCAACGAAATCCACGAAGACCTTCTGAAAATAGTAAATGATACAATGCCGGAGGAAACCGAGCTCTACGACCTTGCAGAGCTTTTTAAGGTATTTGGCGATTCCACCCGTATCAGAATCCTCTTTGTGTTGTTTGAAGCGGAGGTATGCGTCTGCGACCTTGCAAAGGTGCTCAACATGACACAGTCCGCCATATCACACCAGCTTAGGATATTAAAGGCAAACAAGCTTGTAAACAGCAGACGTGAGGGCAAATCAGTGTTTTATTCACTTGCCGACGGACATGTGCGCACAATCATTGCGCAGGGACGTGAGCATATCGAGGAATAATACAGGGAGGAATATACGTGACAGAATTAGAAGAATACTATAACAAATTCAACGAGGAAAAGCGCCTGAACAGCCGTCACGGCAGGGTAGAGTTTATCACCTCCATGAAGTATATACACGATTGTCTTGGCAGCCTGATGAATGAGAAGCAGCTTGATCTTCACTCACAAATCAAAATACTGGATGTAGGTGCGGGAACAGGCAGATATTCAGTGCCTCTTGCCGAGGAAGGCTATGATGTGACAGCACTCGAGTTAGTTAAGCATAACCTCGGCAGACTGAAGCAAAAGAGCGATAAAGTAAAGGCATACCAGGGCAATGCCACAAGGCTTAAAAAGTTTGGAAACGATGAATTTGACCTCACACTCGTATTCGGACCTATGTATCATCTTAAATCGGCGGAGGAAAAGCTTACCGCATTGAATGAGGCAAAAAGAGTGACAAAACCGGGCGGTTACATACTTGTAGCATACATTATGAATGAGTACAGCGTGATAACCTATGCCATAAAGGAGAAGCATATAAAAGAGGGCATAGAGGGCGGAATGCTCGATGAGAGCTTCCATTGTACAGAAAAAGCTAATGATTTGTACAGTTTTGTCCGATTAGAAGATATAGAGGCATTAAACGCACAGGCAGCGCTTACACGCGAAAAGATAATAGCAGCCGATGGCGCGGCAAATTATATCAGGCCATTTTTGAATGCTCTTGACGAGGAAGAGTTTGATATGTTTGTACAGTATCATCTTTCAACATGTGAGAGAGCAGACCTGATGGGAGCAAGTGCGCACACGGTTGACATTCTAAGGGTGTGAGGAATATGAGGAGAAATTATGAAAAACAAGGGATTAAAAATTCTATTATCTGTGCTTTTGGTTTTATGCATCATTATGGCGGGAGCACTCATAGGAAAAGAATATATTGGAGATAATATAAAGGAAGCCTCTAACCGGAATGGTGTGGATGTAGTTAAAGACACATCGGATGCCGGAAAAGCAGGGGATAACGCAGTTGACAGTATGGCAGAAGGCACAGCGAATACACAGTCTGATGCAGCCGAAGCTGAGGCAACAGAAGCGGATACACAGCAGCCACAGATGTCAACCATAGTGATTACGGCTACAGGAGACTGTACACTCGGCAACAATCAGGAGCAAAGCTATGACGGCAGCTTTAATTCTTATTATGACTCAAAGGGACAGGACTACTTTTTCGGCGGCGTGAGAGATATTTTTGAGGCTGACGATATGACACTCATCAATCTGGAGTGTGTGCTGTCGGATGCCACGGAGCGCGTCGAAAAGCGCTGGAACCTTAAGGGAAAGCCTGAGTACATTGGAATTATGACGGGCAGCTCCATCGAGGCCTGCAGTCTTGGAAACAATCACACATACGACTATGGTCAGGCGGGACTGGACGATACGAGAAATGTGCTCGATAATGCCGGGATAGTGTACGGCTTCAATGATCATACCGGTATTTATGAGACTGCTGATGGGACAAGGATTGGAATAGTGTCGGTCAGCCTTTTGTCACAAAACGGTGACCGAGAGGCATATATCCAAAACGGTATAGCGCAGCTTCGCGAGCAGGGAGCGGCGATAGTTATCGCATGCTGCCACTGGGGCATAGAGGGTGACCATTACCCTAATGACTATCAGCAGGCGGCGGCACACCGTATCATCGACTGGGGAGCAGACCTGGTAGTCGGAAACCACCCTCATGTACTGCAGGGGATGGAGGTCTATAACGGCAAAATGATATGCTACAGCCTTGGAAATTTCTGCTTCGGAGGCAATAAAAATCCGGCAGACAAGAATACGGCAATTTATCAGCAGGCATTTACTCTGATAAACGGTGAATTGCAGCCGGGCATAGAAGCGCAGATTATTCCATGCACCTTAAGCAGCACGAGCGCATACAATGATTTCAGACCGACAGTGGCTTCTGGCGAAAAAGCTCAGGAGATATGCAGTTTAATGAACACATATTCACAAAATTGTAGTAATATAGAGATTGATGAGCTTGGAAATCTGCATGTAAATTAATAGCAGATTTTGCAACTGTGAAGGTACTGAACAGATTAGTTACGATTTTTAACGAATTAAGATAAAAAGCAGTCATGCAACAAATGGCATGTACCATCATACAAATATAGTAAGGGAGCAAAGAGCAATATGTATATGTGGAGAGAGCGCAGTAAAGAAGAAAAGCATGAGGATGTAGTAAATACAGGCCTGCAGCCGCTTGATGTGGTAGAGGGATTTAAGATACGTCCGGGCTTTTTCAGAATGTACGGAGCGTGCGTGGCATCGAACGGAGTGAGCTTTACCATCAATTCCCATGGAGCAACAAGGTGCACTCTTTTATTGTTCAAGCCACAGGCACCAAAGCCGTATGCGAGGATTCCGTTTCCTGATTCATATAGGATAGGAGATACCTACTCCATGCTAGTTTACGACATAAAGCCGGATGAATTTGAGTATGCATTTTCATTTGACGGACCTTATGAGCCGGCAAAGGGACTTTTGTTTAACGAGGAAAATGTCCTTTTAGACCCATATTCCAGAGCGGTCACTGGACAGCGAAAATGGGGAGAAAAGCCGGAGGGTGGCAAGGATTTTGAGTACAGAGCCAGAGTTGTAAAAAGCAGCTTTGACTGGGGCAACATAAAGCAGCTTGAGCAGCCCTTTGAGGATCTTGTGATTTATGAGACACATGTGAGGGGCTATACAAAGGATAAGTCCTCTGGAGTCAGCGCACCGGGCACATTTGCCGGTTTGAAGGAAAAGATTCCGTATCTTAAGGACCTTGGAATAAATGCAGTGGAGCTCATGCCGATTTTTGAGTTTGATGAGATGGAGAGCGCGAGAGTGGTCGATGGTGTGCAGCTTTACAATTACTGGGGCTACAACACAGTATCATTTTTTGCACCGAATACCAGCTATGCCTTCAACGAGGAGCACAACCACGAGGGAGATGAGCTGAAATCGCTGATAAAGGCTTTAAAGGAAAATGGCATAGAGGTCATTCTTGATGTGGTGTTCAACCATACCGCTGAGGGAAATGAGATGGGACCGTGCTTCTCCTTCAAGGGAATAGACAATAACGTGTACTATATGCTGACACCGGATGCACACTACTACAATTTCAGTGGCTGTGGAAACGTTATGAACTGTAATCATCCTGTTGTGCGCAGCTTTATCATAGACTGTCTGAGACACTGGGCCATTGAGTACAGAGTGGATGGCTTCAGATTTGACCTGGCTTCCATTCTCGGAAGAGACCAAAACGGTGCACCTATGGCCAATCCGCCGATTCTTGAGTCGCTGGCATTCGACCCGGTACTTGGCAAGATGAAGCTCATCGCAGAGGCCTGGGATGCAGGCGGACTGTATCAGGTGGGAAGTTTCCCGTCATGGAACAGATGGGCTGAGTGGAACGGCAGATACAGGGATGACATGAGAAGCTTTTTAAAGGGCGATGACGGTATGGCGGGAAATGCCATCGCACGTATCACCGGCTCACGCGACCTTTACAGCCCGGAGAGCAGAGGACACAAGGCATCAGTCAATTTCATGACCTGTCATGATGGCTTTACACTGTATGATCTTTATTCATACAATGAAAAGCACAATGAGAAAAACGGCTGGAATAACACAGACGGAGACAACAACGGACATAGCTGGAACTGTGGCGCAGAGGGTGAGACAGACGATCCAAATGTAAACGGACTTAGAAGGCGCCTTATAAAGAATGCATTTGCAGCGCTTTTGTGCAGCCGTGGTCCGGCAATGTTTTTTGCGGGCGATGAGTTCTGCAACACCCAGTTTGGAAACAACAATGCGTATTGTCAGGACAATATCATTTCATGGCTCGACTGGAGCAGGCTTGAGGAATTCAAGGAAATCCATGATTTCGTGCGTCATATGATTCAGTTCAGGAAAGAGCATCCTATACTCAGAAAGATGACAAAGCCTTCATCCTGCCAGTTCCCGGAAATCAGTGTGCACAACGGTACACCGTTCAATGCCTCAACGGATTACAAGACAAAGCTTATCGGCATCATGTATGCCGGAAGAAATGAGGAGGACACGGAGGATGATATTGTATTCTATTGCATGAATGCATATTGGGAGCCACTTGTGACGCAGCTTCCGGTGCTTCCGAACGGAAAACACTGGCATGTGGACACCAACACCAATGCAGAGTATTTTGACGGAGAGGACTTCACGGCAAAGACAGAGCTTTTGGGTGTCAACACCATAAGAGTTCCTGCGAGGACCACGATAATACTTGTGGCAGAATAACAATAAAATCTGCGGCCTGCATACAATTCGATGTATACCTTATTGACCCGCACTACACCGAGAAAGTAGCAATTTGCTACGAGGACGCAGGAAATTTGCGGATTTCGAGGTGTAGTCAGATTACGGGAATACGTAGCATGTAGTAATCTGATTAATCATAAATGAGGGGCAAAATAGTTTTTGCCCCTCATATCATATATATAGTAAAAACAGCCCGGCACACATTGTGATATGTGCACCGGGCTGTTTTTCGTTACTGTTTTGGCTTAGACAGTAACATTCCTCCTTTCATTTTAATATATTTTATGTGACAGTTGTGGCAGCAGCCGGTGATGGTTGTGAAGTGATACCGGAAGGCCTTGTATATATCACATAATCAGTTGTGAGTTGGACAAATTTCGTCGATGAATCCGAGAAGATAATCGGGAGTGACACCGAAAACTGTGCACAAATTGCATATAATCAGATAGTCCGGTGTCCGTCTGCCGGTTCGGTAGCCTGATATGGCTGATTCAGAGCAGCATAAGATTTCGGCAAGAGACTTATTGGTCAAAGCGTGAAGTCTCATCAGGTAGTCAAGTCTTTCCGGAAGTGTTTCATGGATTTTTGATAATTCCTTTTTGGTTAATGGTTTATGTAATTCTCTCATGAGCTGATTGTAGCCCATGAAGTGCGTATAGCACCTAAAAAGCGCGAAACGCGTTATAGTTCTTTTAAAATAAGACAATATTACAAAATAAATGATAAGATTCTATATATTCCGGCTATGCAATCTAAATCCATCCACCATCGAAGGTGATTATCTGTCCTGTCAGATAATCAGACGCAGTGATGACAGAGTAAGCCATATCTGCGACCTCATCGGCTGTGGCAAAGCGTCCGGCAGGAATTTCATCGGCAAGCTCAGCTCTTTCTGCCTCGTCAAAGCAGCGGTTCATGTCTGTATCTATGACACCACAGGCAATGGCATTTACCGGAATGTGCGATGGCGCAAGCTCCTTGCCGAGTGCCTTGGTAAATGCATTTATACCGCCCTTGCAGGCAGAGTATGCCACCTCACAGGAGGCTCCGACATTGCCCCAGACAGATGAAATCTGTAGTATGCGGCCACTTTTTTCTGCAACCATGTGAGGGATGATGAGCTTTGAAAAGTTAAAAACACCGGTCAGATTTACGGACACGATATTGCTCCATTCTTCAGGTGTCATATCACTGAGCAGACCGATATGCGATATGCCGGCATTGTTGACGAGTACATCTATATGACCGAAATGGGAAATGGTTTTTGTAATCATATCCTGGGCAAAGCAAAAGTCTCCCACATTTCCCGTGTAGCAGAGCACATCGACTCCGTAATTACCGTGCAGCTCTCCTGCAAGCTCTTTTAGTGTATCGGATGAACTGCGGCAACAAAGCGAGAGATTATAGCCACAGGAAGCAAACTTTTTGGCAATCGCAGCACCGATACCGCGGGAAGCTCCGGTTATTATAGCAGTTTTATTTATATGATTTGTCTGATTTGTCATGACATTCTCCTTATGATTTTCATACCCTGGTTCTGAATAGTTACAAATAATTACGTGATTAAATTACAGTTTAGCTACAGGCATGACACCCCGTTGTTAGGCTGGGCACATCAGTGTAAATTATTGCAAAACTTTTAACAAATTACAGCATAAATAATATCACAAATATATATTATGGGGTAGACAAAATTATTACATTGTGATATTATTTAATAGTTGCAAAACAAATTGCAGACGGCGTGTGGCTCAGTTTGGTAGAGCGCTACGTTCGGGACGTAGAGGTCGCAAGTTCGAATCTTGTCACGCCGATTTATTTATGAATATATCTGAATAGTTACCGGCTATTTCATTTTAGAACACGCGCATAGCGTGTTTTTATTTTAGTTCTTTGAAAATCAAAGTAATATATTGTATTATTGATAAAATGGTGGTAATATAGTACCAACGTATTGGTTTGTTTTAAGAAAGGGACAGGAAATAGGGGGATATGAATATTGTTTCACAAATGTGTGCCATAGCGGTAATGTTTGTTATAATATATTTTTATGTTTCACAGAAAAAGATTATATTACACACATCGCGGGTATTTGTTGAGGTATGGATTGCAGGCATGCTGTCACTTTTCTTCGATATTTTTTCACTTGTTGCAATTGAAAAAAGGGACGGATATCCTCTCGCAGTTACAAATTTTATTTGCAAATTGTACCTCTTGACGATTACATGGGTTGCCATAGTGGCATTCTGGTATATTTGTGTGGATATTTTCAGAAAAAAAGAGCTTGAGTGCAAGTGGAGAAAGTGGTTGTGGATATTTGGAATTTTAACCGACATTCTGATAATGGTTGTACCGATTAAAATTTATGATTCCGATAATATAGTTTATACGTATGGTCCGGCAGTTCTTATAACATATGCGGTAACAGTAACTCTGTTGGGGCTTATTTTACTGCTGACCAAAAAATACAGGCAGGTTATAAACTCAAGAAGAAGAAAGAGTATGCTGGTCTGGGTGACCCTTATGTTTTCGGCGGCGGTTATTCAGTTTATTAATAATAAATTATTGATTGTTGGCTTTGCAAGTATGATAGGTGTGCTTGTAATTTTTATTATGCTTGAGAATCCGATGGCAAATATTGACAGAGATACAGGCTTTTTCAACCTCAATGCTTTTTTTGAATACATGAAGGAGGTATATGGACAGGGAAAGGACGTATCGATAGTGTGTGTTCGTTACGGCAGCAACGGAAATGAGGTTTTTTCCAGCAAGATGGAAAACAGTATTTTTTTTGAGGTTGTTTCATTTATAAAAAATATACCTGATAATTATGTTTTTAGGAGCTCGGCAAACGAGTATCTGCTGGTTTTTGAGAATATTGATTGTGCAGAAAAAACAATCGGAATATTGGAACGCAGGTTCGACAAGCCATGGGGCGGTGACAATATGACGATGCTGTTTGGGGAGATATATTATCTAAGGTCTACTGAGATTGTGCGGAGACCATCGGATATACTGGGGCTTTTTCAATATGCCAAGCGTAACAGAGCTGAGTTTACAGGGCGTGGCGTGATGCTAATTAATAATGCGGTTATTGAGCACATATATGATGAAAATTCGATTGAGAATGAGATAATAGAGGCATTGCGCGATAATCGTGTTGAAGTATTTTACCAGCCTATTTATAATACTAAAACACATAAATTCACTTCTG
The DNA here is from genome assembly GCF_052118705.1 of Agathobacter sp. LCP21S3_B2. Classification (NCBI taxonomy): domain Bacteria; kingdom Bacillati; phylum Bacillota; class Clostridia; order Lachnospirales; family Lachnospiraceae; genus Agathobacter; species Agathobacter sp. LCP21S3_B2. Next base: position 27,026 of record NZ_JBQKGQ010000007.1, read on the forward strand.
CGGAGGCACTTGTCAGAATAAGGTCGCGTGAGGGAAATATCATACCTCCGGGCAGATTTATTTCTGTGGCTGAGAAGCGGGGAATCATTCTACGGCTTGGAGAGCGCGTGTTTGAGATGGTGTGCAGATTTATTGTACAGCATGATATACATGCAATGGGGCTTGAGTATATTGAATGCAATCTGTCAGTGGTGCAGTGTGCCTATGACCATTTAGCACAGGATTTCATTGCAATTATGGAGAAATATCATGTGGATGCAAAAGATATTGTGCTTGAGATTACAGAGTCTGCATCTATCACTGAAAAAAAGATACTGCTTGATAATATGAATGCCCTGCGTAAGGTGGGAGTGAGGTTTGCGCTGGATGATTTTGGCACAGGTCAGTCAAACTTAAGCTATATTGTTGATATGCCGATTGACATTGTCAAGTTTGACAGAGGCATGACAAATGCATATTTTGACAACGGAAAGGGCAAGCCGGTTATGGATGCCGCAATGGGCATGATTCAAAAGCTAAAGCTTGAGATTGTTTCTGAGGGAATTGAGGAGAAGGAGCAGTTTGCAAAGCTGGATGAGCTTGGAATAGATTACATTCAAGGCTATTATTTCTCAAAACCGAGAAATGCTGCTGAGTTTATTTCATTCATAGAAAGCAATAATGCATAGTTTATTTCATTCATAGAAAGCAATAATGCATAGTTTATTTCATTCATAGAAAGCAATAATGCATGGTTTATTTTATTCATACAAGATAATAATGATATGAGGGGCAAAAGGTATTTTGCCCCTCATTTATGATTAATCAGATTACTACATGTTACGCATTCCCGTAATCTGACTACACCTCGAAATCCGCTAATTTTCTGCGTCCCCGCAGCAAACTGTTATTTTCTCTGTGTAGTGCGGGTCACTAAGGTATACATCGAATTGCATGCAAGCGGGCATCGATGATACCTTTTGACCCTTTAATCATAATATTTGGGTAGAAATGTTTCCATATGGCAGGGGCATCTATGAATCTTGAGCAGTAATTATTTTTATTTTTTCTGAAAATTCACTTTTTTGTCTTTTTATTTAGAAAATGCTGGATTTTTAAATTATCATAATGTACAATAGCCATAGGTTGATAGCATAGAAAGCGGGTCTTGTGGAGCTGAAACCGCAGAAATTCCCCAAACAGCACCCCAAACCCGCCCAAAAATCCGGAAAAAAGCAGAAAAAAGTAGCTGAAACCGTAGAAATTTCCCAAACAGCACCCCAAACCCAGCCAAAAATCCGGAAAAAAGCAGGAAAAAGTAGCTGAAACCGCAGAAATCCCCGAAACAGCACCCCAAACCCGCCCAAAAATCCGGAAAAAAGCAGAAAAAAGTAGCTGAAACCGCAGAAATCCGCAAAACAGCTCCAAACTATAGTCGGTTTCTATATTTATATGGTGCTATCAAACAAATGGAGACCATAATCTCCACTTTTGAAGATAAATGAAAGCTTTCATTTATCATATTCCCCACAAAAACAATTGAATTACTGTTAGAATCACATATATGGCATCACATGATGCAAAGAGTTAGGAGGAAAATAAAATAAGTTCAATAGATAATAGAATCCAATGGTTGGAAGGTGAGATATTAGAGATTCAGGAAAGGCTGGAGACCATCACTGAGGAAGGGACAATCTATTCAACACAAAAGGATGGAAATGTTAAATGGTATGTTTGGAAAAATGGCAGAAGAGAGTATTTATCAAAGAAAAATGATAAAGAAATCAAAAATCTTGTCAATAAAAAATATCTGGAGCTTTATCTGAAGGACACAATAAATGAGCTCAGACTACTTGAGACAAACAGGAAGGCTCGGAAAAAATATAAAACGGATTATGCCCAGAAAATGTTAAAGCAAAAACATTATAGCAGTATACTTTTAGCGGTTGATAAGAAGGAAAATGAAGAGACACAGGTTCCTAACCCTGAAGCTCTCAAGTTTTATACTAAAATGGGAATTATAGTGCGGTCAAAATCAGAAGTAATTATTGCGACAGCCTTGTATGATAATAATATAAAGTTTGAGTACGAGAAGGCGATTAAAATCTCAGATGTTATTTATTATCCCGATTTTACGGTTGAGAAGAAAAATGGCGACATAATTCTATGGGAGCATCTTGGCTTGATAGACAATCCTGATTATCGAAATAAAGCTTATCGAAAGATATTGAAATATAACGAAAATGGATATTATCAGGGAAAAAATCTTATATTGACATATGAAACAGCGGAAAGTCCATTGGACCCAATGGATGTAGAACATGAAATAGAAAAAATGTGCAGATGATAAAATGCTCAAAAAATTACGAAGAAAATTTATAGCCATAGCAATGTTATGAGTTTCAATTGTTCTTATTGCAATTGTAGGCACGATAAACATCGCAAACTATATAAGTACAAACGAGGCGTTGGATGCACGTCTTAAGCTGATTGCCGGAAACGGAGGAACATTCCCGGATCTTTTAGAACAGAAAACGCAAACACAGATACATTCGGCAATACAGCAGATGAAAGTACAAATAAAGGGACTTCCACGCTCAAAGAGCCACCATCCGGCAGAACAGATGTATAGCCACCGGAGGATATGAATTTATAATTGTATTGTAGATTAAAATATTTTTTTACATGCATTTTACACACTAATGATTTTGCATTTTACATTTCCCCATTACTATATGAGTTGTAACAAACAAAGAAATAAATTCAAGAAAGAAATGAAAGAGGAAATTAAAATGAAAAATCGTATGAAAAAACTTTTAGTTTTAGCAACTGCTGCAACAATGATGACAGCAGCATTTACAGGATGTGGCTCAAGCTCAGACGGAGCAGACAACAATGCAGATACAAGCGCAGATAAGAGCGCAGATGAAGGTGCATCAAATGAGAACTTAAGCGGTTCACTTTCACTTGCAGGAAGTACTTCAATGGAGAAGCTTTGTGAGGCACTCAAGGAGTCATTCATGGAGAAAACCCCTGGAGTAACAGTAACAGTTGAGTATACAGGCTCTGGTTCAGGAATCGAGTCAGTAACAGCAGGAAGCGTAGATATCGGAGATTCATCAAGAGCACTTACAGATGATGAGAAAGCAAACGGCGTTGAGGAAAACATCGTAGCAATCGACGGAATCGCAGTAATCACAGACAAGGACAACTCAGTAACAGAGCTTACATCAGATGACTTAAAGAAAATCTACACAGGTGAGATTTCAAACTGGAAAGACCTTGGTGGAAAAGATGAGGCAATCGTAGCAATCGGCCGTGAGGCAGCTTCAGGTACAAGAGGAGCCTTCGAGGAGCTTCTTGATGTAAAGGATCAGTGCAAATATGCACAGGAGCTTGACTCAACAGGAGCAGTTCTTGCAAAGGTAGGCTCAACACCGGGAGCAATCGGATATGTTTCACTTGACGTGCTTGATGATACAGTAACAGCAATGAAAATTGACGGAGTAGAGGCAACAGAGGAAAACATTGTAGCAGGCAAATATCTCCTTTCTCGTCCATTCGTAATGGCTACAAAGGGCAAGATTGACGAGCAGAACGATATTGTTAAAGCTTGGTTTGACTATGTAAACTCAGATGAGGGACAGGCAGTTATCAAGAAGGTAGGCCTTATCCTCCCACAGTAGAAATTATCGGTCATAGTAATGATACAAAATACAGACATCGATACGAGACATCGCTAGTAAGTATAAGTATAAAAAATGATACGAAATACAGACATTGATACGAGACATAACTAGTAAGTATAAGTATAAAAATAATACAAAAATACAGACATCGATACGAGACATCGCTAGTAAGTATAAGTATAAAAAATAATACAAAATACAGACATCGATATTAGACATCAGTATTAATACATATCGATAAGATACAGGGTTTCCTCAGGAAATGGCAGGTTTCCTGGGGAATTTTTGAAACAAGGAGTATCAAATGAAACATAAATCCATAGTAGAGAATGTTGCCAAAATAATATTCACGATATGTGCGGTTGTGGCAATATTCGCAGTATTATCAATAACAATTTATATGTTCCTTAAAGGCGCACCGGCATTTTTCAAGGTCGGAGTGTTAAATCTCTTATTCGGAACAAAATGGGCGCCGACTGCGGCAGACCCAAACTACGGAATATTGTACATAATCCTCACATCCATTATAGGAACAGCAGTATCTATACTCATAGGAGTACCGATTGCTCTTCTTACGGCAGTATTTCTCACTGAGGTGTCAAACAAAAAGCTCTCAGCAGTAGTGCAGCCGGCAGTAGAGCTGCTTGCAGCCATTCCATCAGTAATCTATGGACTTTTGGGACTTATGATACTTAATCCGGTATTATACAAGCTGGAGAAACATATTTTTGCAAACTCAGCAACACATCAGTTTACCGGCGGATCAAATCTGTTTGCAGCAATCATAGTGCTTGCAATCATGATTCTTCCTACGGTAATCAACATGAGCGTATCATCAATACAGGCAGTACCGCAGCAGATGAGAGCGGCATCCCTTGCTCTTGGAGCAACAAAGATACAGACAATATTTAAAGTGACGGTTCCTGCAGCAAAGTCAGGAATCATGACAGGAATTGTACTCGGAATAGGTCGTGCGCTCGGAGAAGCGATGGCTATCAACATGGTAGCCGGTGGAACGGTAAGCTTTCCACTTCCGTTCAACTCAGTGCGTTTCCTTACCACACAGCTCGTCAGCGAGATGGGATATGCCAGCGGACTTCACAGACAGGTGCTTTTCTCAGTAGGTCTAGTGCTTTTTGTGTTTATCATGATAATCAACCTCACCCTTATGAAACTCAAAAAGAAAGGAGCTGTGGAAAATGACTAGTATAAATGGAAAACGCCGCAGAATAGGCGATGATGTAGTATACTTTTTCATATATCTGTGTGCAGCATTATCGGTAGTGCTGCTTGCGGGAATCATCATATATGTATTTGTCAGGGGAATCGGCCAGGTAAATTGGCAGTTTCTGACCAGCGAGACATCTGTCTTAAGAGGCACTGTCGGAATAGCGGGCAACTTGCTCAATACACTTTACATCATAATTATCACCATGCTCATAGCAACTCCTGTCGGAGTGGGAGCAGCCGTGTACTTGAATGAGTATGCAAAGCCGGGTAAGCTCGTATCCACAATAGAGTTTGCCACAGAGACACTTGCAGGAATACCGTCAATCATCTTTGGCCTCTTCGGAATGATGTTTTTCGGACAGACAATTGGCTTTGGCTACAGTATCCTGACAGGTTCATTGACACTGACACTCATGGTGCTGCCTCTCATCACAAGAAATACACAGGAGGCGCTTAAAACTGTACCGGACAGCTACAGACACGGAGCAGTCGGACTTGGAGCCGGAAAATGGTACACCATCCGCACCATTCTGCTGCCGTCAGCCATGCCGGGAATCATCACAGGTGTTATCCTTGCAATCGGCCGAATAGTAGGTGAGTCAGCAGCACTCCTCTTTACAGCAGGAAGTGCAGGAATGCTTCCAAAGGTTGCCAGCGGTTATTTCTCAAAGATAATGCAGTCGGGTGGAACACTTACCATCAAGCTCTACCTTGCAGCGACAAGTGAGGGAAAATTCGACCAGGCATTTGGAATTGCGGTTGTGCTTCTCGTAATCGTATTCCTTATCAATATACTGACAAAGGTGCTGGCAAAGAAATTCCAGGCGAAGTAAGCTAAGTAAAGCAGATAAAGCTAAGTAAAGTAAATAAAGCAAAGTAAATAAAGCAAAGTAAGCCCGGTAAGGTAATCTAAGACGGCCGGACAATGAAAGTAAATTTGGCACAGCAAAATTAGTAAACAAATCAACCGGTTATTATAATGATATGAGGGCCAAAAGGTATTTTACCCCTTTAATCATAATAATAAATTAACGTATGTAGTAAATAACCAATATAATAATCAAACTAAGAAAAGAAGCTTCGATTTGATATCAGTAAATCGGAGCTTCTTTTTAGTTTCATTAAGATTATTTCTTAAACAAATCTTAATGTGTTACATAATTGGATTTTAATGTTACAATTGATACAATAAGACCAACATAAAACTTCCGGAGGCAATTATGTATAAAGTATTAGTATGTGATGATGAGAAAGACATTGTATCAGCAATCAGCATTTATTTGACCAGCGATGGCTACGAGGTAATCCCGGCGCGAAACGGACTGGAGGCGCTCGATATAGTAAAACACAATGATGTGCATCTTGTCCTGATGGACATCATGATGCCTGTCATGGACGGCATAGAGGCGATGGTGGAAATCAGAAAAATATCTAATGTGCCGGTCATACTGCTCACTGCCAAAAGTGAGGACACTGACAAGGTACTCGGACTCACGGTCGGAGCAGACGACTATGTGACGAAACCGTTTAACCCGGTAGAGCTGCAGGCAAGGGTGAAGTCGCAGATCAGGAGATACATGCTTCTCGGCGCAGGCAATACAAGCGCAGGAAAGCTGGTAATCGGCGGCATCGAGCTGGATGACAAATCAAAGACAGTGACAGTTGATGGCGAGGCAGCAAATCTCACACGTACAGAGTACGATATTTTGAAGCTTCTCATGGAGCATCCGGGCGAGGTGTATTCGCCGAATCAGATATATGCAAAGGTCTGGAAGGATGAGCCGTATGGGACAGAAAACACGGTGGCGGTACATATCCGTCATCTCAGAGAAAAGGTTGAGATAAATCCGGCTGAGCCAAGGTACTTAAAGGTCATCTGGGGTCGCGGATACAAAATTGACGCTGAATAGGTGCATGCTTGATAAAGTTTGTCAGGTGAAGCACTATAAAATGGAAGGTGAATGATATGAAAAAAATATCAAGGAATCTGTGGCTTAAGCTTGCGGCATTTATAGTCTGCTCGGTCATGGCGGCAGGGCTTGTTGTAACAACGTTAGTTGCAGTGTATACAAACAATTATGAAAGTACAGCACAGCTAAGGGATGAGATTCATGCGAATATTGCATCAGCCTATAGCAGACAGATGGTGTACAATTATGAATCCGGTGATGACACTGCATTTTCGCAGATGACTAATGATACCAATCTGCAGGCCGCAGTGGTAAAGAGCAATGAAACATCAGAGGACAAGGTGGATGTGAAATCTGATGCTGCAAAGGTGTATTCAAGCGTGGATAAAATATCAAATCCGGATTTTATTTTTAGCTACAAGGCAAAGGACTTAACGCGGAACAGGCTATCAAATCTGTGGGATGCAATGAGTGGCAGCTATGAAGAGTCAGACGATGCATCAAACGATATGAACAGTGAGAGAATCAGCTCAATCATGTATTCCAGGACAAATGGGCTCTTTTATCTGTGCCTGAATGATGGTACAGCTTATGTCATTCCAAAGGTGAGGGTGATGACAGGCTCTAACGATAACAGCTCGCTTGGCTTATATAAGGCAGTTGAGAAAACTGATGAGAATGGAAATAATTACTTTGCCTACGAGGAGATGTTTACAGGCCAGTTACTCGATATTACAGGCTTTGCCGAGTGGAAAAATGTAAAGTGCTACGATGAAAAAGGAAATCATATAAAGTGCGGCATGAATCTGAGTGTTAACGATGATTCACGCTTTGATAGTGACGGCTCTTACTACAATTATAATGAGGATATTTATTATGACCGTTATGAAATCATAAAAGTTGTGGAGCAGGTGAATGAGAGCTATGAGCTTTTACCGGATACATTTAATATATCGGATACCGGAATTGTGTACTATCCATACACCCCAACGGAAGAGCAGCCTGAGTACTATTATGTGTATGCAAAGCTTCCGCAGCAGCTTCAGGCAAAGGGCGATTACTTCAATCAGGCAGACAGCTTACTTGACGTCATGGAATTTACAGAGGCTCATTTGAGTGTATTGTTTGTCGTATTTATACTTGGTTTTGTGATTACAGCGGGATATCTGCTGGCAGTTGCCGGAAAACGTGCAGAGTCAGAGGAAATTAAATTACGATTATATGACAGGATGCCGTATGAGGTGATGCTTGGAGTGACAATGCTTGCAGACTTTATGGTATTTCCGGCATGCTTTTTGCTTATAAAGCAGCTTCCGGTGGTGGCACTCATTTGTCTGGCAGCAACCATGGTTTCGCTTGAAGCAATCCTGTCAACATACGTAAGAATCAGGGCACATGAGTTCTGGAAGCATACATTGTGCTACTATGTTGTGAGTTTTTTCTTAAAGCCTGTCAAAAAGCTATGCAGGATGGTATTTGCCCCAATCAGATACGGCTTTTCATGGATAGAAAGAAATGTACCGCTGTTTCTGATTAGTATGCTGGCATTCGGCCTTTTATGTCTGCTTGAGCTTATAGGCTTTTGCATGGAGCTTATTGGCTTTGTATTTATTATAAAGCTTATAGAGCTTGCACTGCTTATCGCATTTATCATGCAGTATGACAGGATAAGATGCGCCGCAAAGGCTATAGCAAACGGTGATTTTTCACAGCCGGTTGATACATCAAGGCTTATGCTGTTTTTCAGAAAGCATGGCGAGGATTTGAATAATGTGAGCAATGGAATAGAGGCGGCGGTCTCTGAAAAAATGAAGAGCGAGCGCTTCAGGACGGAGCTCATCACAAATGTGTCGCATGATATCAAGACACCGCTCACCTCCATTATCAATTATGTGGACCTGTTGCAGAAGGAGGATATAGATAACGAGAAGGTACGCGAATATCTTGACGTTCTCGACAGACAGTCATCACGTCTGAAAAAATTAATTCAGGATTTACTCGAAGCGTCAAAGGCATCTACGGGCAGCATAAACGTAGAGCTGGAGGAACTGGATGCGGCTGTTATGCTGTCACAGGTAGCAGGGGAATACAAAGAAAAATTCGAGAAAAATAATCTTGATTTAATTATTAAAAATGACGTTACACCTGTCATGATTCAGGCAGACGGACGACATCTGTGGAGAGTGTTTGATAATCTGATGAACAACATCAACAAATATGCCCAGCCGGGCACGAGAGTGTACATTGACATCATTCCAAAGGACAGCGGAGCCATCATAACCTTCAAGAATGTATCAGCTACACCGCTTAATATTTCAAGCGATGAGCTTAAGGAGCGTTTTGTCAGAGGAGACAGCTCACGAAATACCGAGGGCAGCGGACTGGGATTGTCTATTGCAGAAAGCCTCATGAAGCTTATGAATGGTACTTTGGAGCTGACTGTGGATGGTGATCTATTTAAGGTGACTTTGGAGTTTTAACCTTTTTAAAACTATATTATATATTGAACTTATACGACATAAGAAACAACAAAATCCGGGGCAGATGCCCCGGATTTTAATCGAGCTGTTTCTCACAATATTTTTCGACAAGATTTATAAATTCTTCTGCAACTGTAATTTGCCGCTCTGCTTCTTCTCTGCTTGCAATATAAAAATCATCATAATCGCTTGCATGACGAATTTCCTCTGCCATTCCAATTTTTCTTCCTATTTCTCTGGGAAAAATTTCTGTTTTAACATAGTCTTTATTAAAATTAGCTATTGCATCCTTGTGTCTCTTATATGCTTTTCCACTAGTAGCATGTACTGCATTTATAGCATGAAAAATTGCATAGTAGGCTCTGTTATTAGCTCCTTTATAATCATCAATAGACAATAGCACCTTTGCGGATTTTAAGTCATTCTTTGAGGTTTCAATTCTATATAGAACAAGATCTCTTCTTGTACCAATTTCTACATCATGCGGCTCCATATAGTATAACCCCCTCTTTATGAATATTTGAATAAAATGGATAATTTACTACCCACTTATTAAAAATCTCTTCACTTTTGGCAATTGGTTTTATGTCAATGTCATGATCCAGATTAAAGTCATATGTCATATAGGAAAGCTTCTCACCATAAGATTTAAGATCAATATCTGACATATCAACCAAAATCATAATATCTATATCTGAGTCGGGTCTGAAATCGCCTCTGGCATACGAACCATATAAAATAATCTGTCTGACATGTGAACCATAAATTTTTTTGATTTCTTCAATGTATTGTCCAATAAGATTATACATAGCTTTTGTCATATGCTACCCCTCCTTAAAAAATAATTTTCACTCTACTATTTTATTATACCATATATTAAAAAAAATGCATTTTATATTTTACCACAAAAAGTCGGTATAAAAAGGCCGAGGCATCTGCCCCGGCCTTTACACGCAAACATTTCAATTGTGTAAGCGTAATATTATTATGCTTTTCATCTATGCTCTATATCACATGTTTCATATTAGATGTGTAATATCACATATAGACATTCAATAATATGATATGAGGGTCAAAAGATATTTTGACCCTTTAATCATAATATAGACGTGATTTAATTTACCGATATCATCTCCAAAAACCTCTCATGAATCCGTGTATCATCATTAAGCTCCGGATGAAAAGCCAGCCCAATCTGGTTCTTATACTGCACACCGACAATTTTGCCGTCATACTCTGCGAGTACACGCACATCATTCTTTGCTGAAGCATCAATAGCTTCCACGTAAGGCGCCCTGATAAATGTCATGGTAAAGTCGAAGCTATTGTCAAACCTTGCTGTAGCCTCGAAGCTTCCGAGCTGTCTGCCGTAGGCATTTCTTTTAACAGTGACAGGCAAAGTGCCGAAATATACGTTGTCATCGTTGCTGATATGTGAAGCTAAAAGGATAAGACCGGCGCAGGTTGCAAGCACCGGAAGTCCGTTTGCGATTCTTCCCTTAAGCTCATCAAACATATCAAGCTCACGTAGCAGTTTGCCCTGCACAGTGCTCTCACCTCCAGGCAGCACGAGTCCGTCTAAGTCACAGATATCTGATTTCTGGCGCAGCTCTACACATTCGCACCCGAGAGACTCAAGCATGCGCTTGTGCTCAATAAACGCTCCCTGAACGGCTAAAACACCAATCTTAAGTCCTGATTTCATTTTATTTGCCTCTTTCTTCCATGATGATTTTAATCTCGCTTTCGTTGATTCCGACCATAGCCTCACCGAGATCCTCAGAAAGCTCTGCGATGAGCTTTGCATCAGTAAAGTTTGTCACAGCTTTTACGATAGCGGCAGCTCTCTTGGCAGGATCGCCTGATTTGAAGATACCTGAACCGACGAACACACCCTCAGCACCGAGCTGCATCATAAGAGCCGCATCGGCTGGAGTGGCTACACCACCGGCCGCAAAGTTTACAACCGGAAGTTTGCCGTTGTCATGAACGAATTTGACCAGCTCGAAAGGCACCTGAAGATTTTTAGCTGCCTCGAAAAGCTCATCCTCACGCATGGAAGTAAGTTTTGCAATCTCAGAATTCATCTTTCTCATATGTCTGACAGCCTGCACGATATCACCTGTACCGGGCTCACCCTTTGTACGAATCATGGAAGCTCCCTCGTTGATACGGCGGAGAGCCTCACCGAGATCTCTTGCACCACATACGAAAGGCACCTTGAAATCTCTCTTATTGATATGGTACACATCATCAGCAGGTGAAAGCACCTCAGACTCGTCAATATAGTCAATCTCGATAGCTTCAAGTATCTGAGCCTCCACGAAGTGACCGATACGGCACTTTGCCATGACGGGGATGCTGACAGCCTCCTGAATGCCTTTAATCATCTTAGGATCGCTCATTCTCGAAACACCGCCTGCGGCTCTTATATCAGCAGGGATTCTTTCAAGTGCCATGACAGCACATGCACCGGCAGCCTCGGCAATCTTTGCCTGCTCCGGAGTCGTGACATCCATGATGACACCGCCTTTTAGCATCTGCGCAAGACCTTTGTTGAGTTCGTATTGAGTATTCTTATTGTTCTCCATTTGTTAAATCTCCTTTTGTTTTTTGCATTTGTATTTTTGCATCAATTTATATGATATGAGGGTCAAAAGGTATTTTGCCCCTTTAATCATTTATATGACGAAAGTAGTCAGGCGTAAGCAGATATGTTTAGGTGGCGCAGGCGGCGAGTACACTCTCGTGAGAGCGCATAGCGGAGCTGCTTAGATACTGTTGAATTATGCCCAAGAAAACCAGAAATGCACCGGCATGGAAGCCGGGGCAAGGAGCTATCGAGCCATGGAGGGCGAGTAGCGACGGTTTCGTCTGCCATAGAAAACCTATAAGGCATAATTCTTACAGTATCTTGGCAGCAAAGCGTAGCGAACACGAGAGTGTACTCGCCACCTGCGCCACCGCGATACATTTGCTCACACCAACCGCATATCATGGTTGCAATAATACGCCACATCTGGTAATATTAAAATATTCAAAATAAGGAAAATAAAAATGCCAGAAAGCGGTGAATCAAATGCTGACCTACGACCTCACAAAAACAGACGGACCACTCTACAAATGCCTTTATGAGTGCATCAAAAACGATATATCACAGGGAAAATTAAGCTCCGGGGAGAAAATGCCATCAAAGCGTGCCCTCGCAAAGAATCTGGGGGTTAGTACCATTACGGTTGAAAATGCATATGACCAGTTGATAGGCGAGGGCTATATGTTTGCAAGACCAAAGAGGGGCTATTTCATAGCCGATGTGTCAGATATCAGGGTAATCAAGGCACCGGTGCAGAAGGAGCTTAGCATAAAGCTGCCGCCTGAGCAGGATGAAAGCATATTTGACTTCTCATCAAACAGGACAGACTCGGGTAACTTTCCGTTTTCCATATGGGCAAAGCTCATGCGAGAGACGATTTCCCTTAGGGAACAGGAGCTTTTGTCGGTGTCGCCGTGTGGCGGAGTGAGAGAGCTTCGGGAAGCGATAGCAAGCCATCTGTCATCGTTTCGCGGTATGAATGTGGACCCGGACCAGATAATAGTCGGAGCGGGAACAGAGTATCTGTACGGACTGCTTGTGAAGCTTTTGGGTACGGACAAGGTATACTGCGTGGAGGATCCGGGCTATAAGAAAATCAGCCAGATATACGAGTGTAACAATGCAAAATGCCTGCCGGTGCAGATGGATGAGCAGGGCATCAGCGTGGAGCTTATAAAGAAAGCGAACGCGCAGATAGCACATATCAGCCCGACACACCATTTTCCGACGGGAATCACGATGCCTGTGAACCGCCGCTATGAGCTTTTGGCATGGGCCAACGAGAGCAGCGACAGATACATCATAGAGGATGATTATGACAGTGAGTTTCGCATGAACGGACACCCGATACCGCCCATCCTCTCGATAGATGCGTGTGAAAAGGTCATCTATATAAATACATTTTCAAAATCTCTCACATCCACCATCCGAATCAGCTACATGGTACTGCCGGAGCATCTGGCAAATGAGTTTTACAGGAGGCTTTCATTTTACTCATGTACGGTATCCACCTTCGAGCAGTATACGCTGGCACGATTTATCAGCGAGGGCTATTTTGAAAAGCACATAAACAGGATGAGACTGCACTACGGCAGAAAGCGCCAGAGCGTGCTTGCGTCCATAAAAGGCTGCTTCACTGAAAAGGAATGCAGGGTAATAGAAAATGACTCCGGACTGCATTTTATCATACAGTTTGACACGAACCTTCCGGACAAAACAGTTGAAGAGCTGCTATTGAAAAAAGGTATAAAGCTTCAGGCGATTACATATTTCAATCTGAGTAAGCCAAAGGAAGACAGGCATCAGTTTATTATCAATTATTCAAATATTGATGCAGACAGGATAATGGAAAAGCTACTAATTATTAAAGATACAATACTTTAACCAGACAGTACTTTAATAAAGCCGACTATAAAGCATATAAATAGTGTATACAAATAATAAATACAAACAATAAATACAAACAGTGTGAATAATTTATGTGTGTAAAAATTTGACATAGATTTTACATACATCTGATAGAGCATTTTACAAAGCATCCATATAATGTATTCTCGAAGACAAGAAATTTATTACATGTTGCAGGAGATACAAATGGAGAAAAAAATCAAAATTCAGGTTCGCGACCTGAATCTGTATTATGGCCAGAATCATGCACTGCATGGTGTCAATATGGACATAAAAGAAAACAGTGTGACAGCGCTGATCGGACCGTCAGGATGTGGTAAGTCTACATTTTTAAAGTGCATCAACAGAATGAATGATCTGGTTGACAACGTCAGAATCGATGGAAGCATAGAGATAGATGGTGAGAATATATATGCACCATCAGTTGATACAACCGTACTTCGCAAAAAGGTCGGCATGGTTTTCCAACAGCCGAATCCGTTCCCGATGAGCATATATGACAATATCGCATATGGCCCGAGGGTGCATGGCATCAAGGATAAAAAGACACTCGACCAGATAGTTGAGGAAAGTCTTCAGGGTGCTGCGATATTCAATGAAGTTAAAGATAGATTAAAGAAATCTGCTATGGGACTTTCGGGTGGACAGCAGCAGAGACTGTGTATTGCGAGAGCGCTTGCCGTACAGCCGGAGGTGCTTTTGATGGATGAGCCAACATCAGCGCTCGACCCTATCTCTACTTCAAAGATAGAGGAGCTCATGGAGGATTTAAAGAAAAAGTACACAGTTGTGGTTGTAACACATAACATGCAGCAGGCAGTGCGTGTGTCAGACGATACAGCCTTCTTCCTTGTGGGAGATATGGTTGAGTTTGATGACACAAAGACAATTTTCTCATATCCACAGGACAAGAGAACAGAGGATTACATCACAGGGAGGTTTGGTTAATGAGATCGAAATTCGACGAGCAGCTTAAGACGCTGAATGAAGAAATGATGCACATGGGAAGCATGATTGAGGAGTCAATCCAGAAAGCAATCGAGGCATTTATACATCAGGATGCCGATAGCGCCAAAGCCATCATGGAGGGCGATTCAGAGATAGACAGAGAACAGAAAAAGATAGAGAGCCTGTGCTTTAATCTGCTCATGCAGCAGCAGCCTGTAGCAAGAGACCTTAGAACAATTTCTGCAGCGATGAAGATGGTTACTGATATGGAGCGTATAGGAGACCACGCAGCCGATATCAGCGAGATGACCATTTTGATGAGCAGTGACAAGCCATACAGGGTCAATATAGAGCATGTCAAAAGCATGGCTTCAGAGACAATGCTTATGCTTATCAGGGCAATCGAGGCATATGTTGAGAAGAACAATGACAAGGCTCACATAGTGATGAAGCAGGATGATGTGATTGATGAGCTTTTTGATAAGGTAAAGGCTGAGCTTATTGATTTCATCAGGGAGCATCCGGAGGATGGTGAGCAGGCAGAGGATCTTCTCATGGTTGCAAAATACTTTGAGCGTATCGGAGACCATGCGACAAATATTGCTGAGTGGGTTGAGTTTGCGCTTGATGACAAGGTTCACAAATCATGATTTAATCTTTAAACTGAAAAATTAAATCATAGTTATATACAGACAAAATTGATACAGACGATGGATTTTACATAAATTTTACATAAAACCATCGTCTGTTTTACATTAGTAATGTATAATCGAAAGTAAAAAGCAGGTAAAAATTTTACATAGGATTTTTTGAAATGGAGAAAGCTATGGCACTTATTTATATTGTAGAGGACGACGAGAGCATACGTGAGATAGAGACTATTGCTTTAAAAAACAGTAATTACATCGTCAGTGCATTTGAAAACGCAAAGGAATTTTACAAGAAGCTGGATGAGCTCGTACCGGACCTCATACTGCTTGATGTGATGCTTCCGGATGAGAGTGGCTACGATATCGTGAGAAAGCTCAGAAAACGTCCGGCTACACAGGATATTCCTATTATAATGGTCACAGCCAAGACCACAGAGATGGATATGATAAAAGGGCTTGACGGAGGTGCAGATGATTACATCAAAAAGCCTTTCTCAATCATGGAGCTTATCACAAGAGTAAAGGCACTGCTCAGGAGAACAGCGAAGGAGGAGCCGAAGCTTTTAAAGCTGGATGACCTGGTGATTGACCATGAGCGCCATGTGGTTACAGTGAACAATGAGCAGGTTGACCTTACATACAAGGAGTACGAGCTTTTAAGGCTTCTGATGGGCAGTCAGGGCATAGTCATGACCAGGGAGGTCATCATGAGAAGCGTCTGGGATACTGACTTTGAGGGCGAGACACGTACAGTGGACATGCACATAAAGACACTCCGCCACAAGCTGGGTGACTATGGCAGCAGGATAAAGACAGTCAGAAATGTGGGCTATGTTATAGAATAATAGCTGTTATAATGATTTCTAATATACATAAGCGGAGCGTATAGCATGAAAAAGAAGATTAACTATTATCTGGTAGCAACAGCACTTTTTGTAGCAATTGCCACTATGGTTTCCATGACAGTAATCAACTATTACCTCTTTCAGAAGCAGGTAAAGGAAGACCTGCAGGTCATGGCAGAGACAATAGAAAGCACAGGAATACTAAAACAGGATATAAATGAAATCCCGCAGATTGATGTGGAGGGGATTCGTGTCACCTGGATTGACAAGGACGGCACAGTGCTGTATGACAATCAAAATGACGTGAAAAACCTTGAAAATCATGGCGATAGACCGGAAGTTGAATCAGCATTTGATAAAGGTACGGGAGACAGCGTGAGAACATCAGCCACCATGAACAGCAATACCTTCTATCATGCCATAAAGCTCAATGATGGAACGGTACTGCGTGTTTCTATTGCAGCGAGAAGTATCTGGAACATGTTTGCAAGCAGTATACCTGCCATGCTTATAGTGACGATTATCATAGTAGGAATATGTGTGGTTCTCGCCAAGAGCCTGACCAGAAAGCTCATGAAGCCAATCGAGACACTCGCAGGAAACCTGGAGCAGGCCTCTGTCATCCAGAAAAAGACAGAGTACAAGGAGCTCGTGCCGTTCATGAATGCGATAAGGATACAGCATGAGGGCGTGCTTGCCGCGGCAAAGAGCAGACAGGACTTCACAGCCAATGTGTCACACGAGCTAAAGACTCCGCTCACAGCCATCTCCGGCTACGCAGAGCTCATAGAAAACGGCATGGTCGAAAAGAAACAGCAGATTCATTTTGCCACTGAAATCAGAAGAAATGCACAGCGCCTGCTTTCCTTAATCAATGATATCATAAAGCTCTCGGAGCTTGATTCAAGCGAGGCACAGCAGGGCTTTGAGCAGCTTAACCTGTACGGTCTGGTCAAGGACTGCATGGAAAATCTACAGGTGAATGCCGAGCAGAGAAACGTAGCACTCAATTTTGACGGTACTGACTGTATGGTGCGAGGCAATAGGCAGCTTCTCACGGAGCTCGTTGAGAATCTCTGCCAGAATGCTATCCGCTACAACAATGAGGGCGGCACCGTAAATGTGACGGTACACAAGCTAGGTGGAAAGACAGTTCTCACGGTCGAGGACAACGGTATAGGCATCCCAAAGGACCAGCAGGAGCGCGTCTTTGAGCGCTTCTACAGAGTGGATAAGAGCCGCTCGAAGGAGACCGGCGGCACAGGCCTTGGGCTTGCGATAGTAAAGCATATAGTGGAGCTGCATGATGCAGGGCTGACGCTCGACAGCGAGGTGGGGCGTGGCACAACAATAAAGGTGGAGTTTTAGCTCCGCCGTCCATGGCTTGGCATTTCTGTTTATTGAGGCATAATTCAACAGACTCTAAGACACTTCGCTATGCGCTCCAGCGGGAGTACGATGTACGTCCCACTGCCCGGTGCTTACGTCACTTACGTTGTGGTACAATTTTTGGTGGATTATTGTCGTAGTGTTAGGACTGAAATATGTGGAGCCAGTATGGCGCGGGGGGAGGCTCTCGTGAGAGCGTCTAGCGAAGCAGGTTAGATACTTTAGAATTATGCTTTAAAGTACAGAAATGACTTGCCATGGAGGGCAAGTCAAGGAGCTATCGAGCCATGGAAGGCGAGTAGCGACGGTTTCGTCAGGCATAGAAAACATAAAAAGCATAATTCGTACAGTATCTTAGCTGCGTAGCGTTAGCTCGAATGAGAGCCTCCGCCGCGCCATACTGGCTCCACATATTTCAGTCCGTAGTAATAAGAAAACCAGGCACACAAGCTCTTGCAAAATCGAGGCGCAGTGTTTATAATCATATGTTAGCAGCGAAAACAAGGCAAAACCAGGAGGAACAGCCATGTATCAGGAAATATCAAAATTACTTATGTACGGAGATTTATCTCAGGACGAGATACTTTATAAATTGGGACAGCTCTTTGAGCAGTTTGAGGTGGGCGAGTACAACAAGACAGAGCTTGTGCGCGACATCAATACACAGGTCAAGAGAATCTTAAAGGTAGCGACAGACTATGGCTTTGATGACAATCTGTGGCACAACTATCTCACTTTCTACCTTATGATGAGTGAGAATCCGTTTTCCATCACCTGTGAGAAGGTCGGAGCCAGCGATGGCAGCGTAAACGGGCTTGTGGCAAACGATTTCAGGATTTTTAAGAAGCTTTTCGATTATGATTTCAAGCCAATCGAGTCAGCACTCGGAATCGACTGCTTCACACAGATCAGCAATTATAAGGCTATTGTGAAAAAGGACCTTATGTACAATCACAATGTCAGCGAGAAGGTAAGGGCGCTGAGCAAGAAGCTTGAGGCAGCTAAGGATGAGCAGGAGTTCTTTGATGTGGTAACAGGCTTTTACAAGGCATACGGAGTCGGCATGTTTGGTCTCAACAAGGCATTCAGGATTGAGGAGCATCTGGACGGTGGCTTCTCCTTCATGCCAATCAACAATATGGATGCGGTCATGCTCGATGACCTGATCGGTTATGAAATCCAGAAGAAAAAGCTCACAGACAATACAGAAGCGTTTGTACAGGGCAAAAAGGCCAACAATGTGCTGCTTTTCGGAGACAGCGGAACCGGAAAATCAACAAGCATCAAGGCCATTGTCAATCAGTATTATGATGACGGACTGCGCATGATTGAGATATACAAGCATCAGTTTAAATATCTGTCAAAGATTATCGCAGCAATTAAAAACAGAAACTACAGATTTATCATATATATGGATGACCTCTCATTCGAGGAGCACGAGATTGAGTACAAGTTCCTAAAGGCAGTTATCGAGGGCGGCGTGGAGACAAAGCCTGACAACATACTGATTTATGCAACCTCTAACCGCCGTCACCTGATCAAGGAGACATGGAATGACCGCAATGACCAGGACAACAGCAATGACAAGCATCACTCAGATACGGTTGAGGAGAAACTGTCACTTGTAAACCGTTTTGGTGTGACAATCAGCTACTCAAAGCCATCGCAGAAGGAGTTCTTCAACATTGTAACAGAGCTTGCGAGAAAGAGCGGCTGCACACTTTCAGACGAGGAGCTGTGCAGGGAGGCAAACAAGTGGGAGCTCAGCCACGGTGGTATTTCGGGACGTACTGCAACACAGTTTGTCAACTACATTATGGCTAACAATTAAGCAGCAGGCATAAGCATGAAAGGATAGTATATGCTCTACCAGATAAGTAATGGCGCTGTCGCATTTGGCGACGACGTCATTTTGCATAGTATAGATTTTGAAATCAGAAACACAGAAAAGATAGCGATAGTCGGCAGAAACGGCTGTGGCAAGACAACACTTTTAAAGCTCATTTCAGGCGAGGTTGAGATGGAAAAGCTCGACAGCGATGAGAGCGCCTTTATTGCAAAGGCAGGAAACCCTGAGATAGGGTATCTGAAGCAGATTGCGTTTGATGATCCTGATGTGACACTCGAGCAGGAGGTGCGCAAATGCTTCGTGAAAATGGACGAGCGAAAGGCAGAGCTTGCGCGCGCGGCGGCAGAGCTCGAGCATGATTATTCCGATGAAAAGGTAGCCAGATATACCGCGATGGAGGAAGCCTTCAAGGATGATGGCGGCTACTATTATGAGAAGGAATATGAGGTCATGATCCGCAAGTTCGGCTTCTCAGATGATGAGCGCAAAAAGCCAATCCGTGACTTTTCCGGAGGTCAGCAGACCAAGATAGCATTCATAAAGCTGCTTTTGTCAAAGCCTGACATACTGCTTTTGGACGAGCCGACCAACCACCTCGATGTCACGACGATTGAGTGGCTTGAGGGCTATCTGAAGTCGTACCCGAAGGCAGTGGTTGTCGTATCCCATGACCGTATGTTTCTCGACAATGTGGTAGATGTGGTATACGAGATAGAGTACAGCACAGCAAGGCGCTATCCGGGCAATTATACCAATTTTATCGCCCGCAAAAAGGAAAACTACGACAAGCAGATGAAGGATCACATCGCCCAGCAGAAGGAGATAGAGCGTTTGCAGCGTATGGTTACGCGCTTCAAGGGCAAGCCGACCAAGACAGCCATGGCGCAGTCAAAGCAGAAGGCTATCGACCGCATGGTGATTATCGAGGCACCGGACAAGTACGACAACAAGACCTTCCATGCCAATTTCCAGCCCGAAAAGGAGACCGGAAACGATGTGCTGTATACATCAGAGCTTGCAATCGGCTATGACCATCCGCTCTCCGTAGTGTCGCTTGATTTGAAAAGAGGCGAAAAGCTTGGCATACTCGGCGGAAACGGACTTGGAAAATCGACATTTTTAAAGACTATCGTGGGTAAGATCCCTGCACTTTCAGGCGAGTACCGCTTTGGAACCAACGTGCAGATAGGATATTTCGACCAGCAGATGGCCATGTATACAAGCAACAAGACTGTGCTCGATGATTTTTGGGATGAGTATCCGAATCTTACAGAAACCGAGGCCAGAAATGCACTCGGAGCCTTCCTTTTTTCCGGGGAGGACGTGTTCAAGAACGTAAATATGCTCTCCGGAGGAGAAAAGGTCAGATTGGCGCTTTGCAAGATTTTAAAGACCAGACCGAACGTGCTCGTGCTCGATGAGCCAACTAACCATATGGATATCGTAGGCAAGGAAACGCTAGAGAGCATGCTTAAGGACTACAAGGGTACACTGATTTTTGTATCACACGACAGATATTTTGTGAAAAAGGTAGCCACACAGCTGCTTGTGTTCGAGGATGGCACGACCAATCTCTATCAGTTTGGCTATGAGCAGTATCAGGAAAAGCTCGACAGGGAGGATTCGGAGAGCAAAAATGTATACAGAGGTAATGCGATATTTGGCGGCGCGATAAGCCAGAACGGCAGCAGTCAGACCGGCGGCAGTCAGACCGGCAGTGATGCAAACCGGAGCACGTCACAAAACGCTGCAGCAGGTAATGTGGGCGAAAGCACCAATGCAAATAGCGCAGCCCAGGCAGGCGGAATGGCTGTCTCATCAACTGGCAAGGCATACTACAACCCGGGCAAGGAGCGCTCAAAGATACAAAAAAAGGTCAAAAAGGCCGAGGAGGACCTGGCGGTCAAGGAAGCAAAGCTGGATGAGCTCAAGGCTGAGCTTATGAAGCCGGAGTATCAGTCAAGCTACTCAAAGCTCACGGAAATCCAGAACGAAATAGACGCTCTCGAGGAAGAAATCCTTATAGATATGGAGGCGTGGGAGGAGCTTTCCTCTCAGCTTGAGGCGCTTGGGTAAAACATAGGCGCTGTGATAGTATAGAGACGCTACGATAGTGTATAAAAAATCATCTGACTTGATGTTTTTTATCTTGATGAAATTCCTAATTATAACGAAATCAAGTGATTTCGCGTCGAATCATAAATATAATCTTGATTTTTTATATAAAATGCATAAAAATGATTGATGAAAAAGAAATTTATGGTATAATATTTACATGATACAGACAACGTATCAAATAAACGACAAAGGGGTTGGACATCATGAGAATAACAATTTCAGGAAGAAACATCGAATTAACAGAGGGGCTTAAGCAGGCAGTAGAGGAGAAGCTGTCAAAGCTGGAGAAGTTTTTTAAACCGGACACAGATGTATATGTTACGCTCAGCGTAGAAAAGGATAGACAGAAAATCGAGGTTACTATCCCGGCAAAGGGACATGTTATCCGTTCAGAGCAGGTCAGCAATGATATGTACGTATCAATTGACCTGGTAGAGGAAGTAATCGAGAGACAACTTCGCAAATACAGAACCAAGATTTCCGCAAAGAAGTATGCACCGGCGATATTCCAGGATGATTTCGTGGAGGCAGACGATGCAGAGGACGAGGAAATCAAGATTGTCCGTACAAAGAGATTTGGTATGAAGCCTATGTATCCTGAGGATGCATGCATCCAGATGGAGCTCTCAGGCCACGATTTCTTCGTATTCAGAAATGCAGAGAATGACGAAGTAAATGTAGTCTACAAGAGAAAAGGACATACATACGGACTTATTGAACCGGAATGTTAGAACTCTTGTTTTTCATCATAATTTAACCTTTCTTTCATCGAAAACCGGCAGCCGTTGGCTGCCGGTTTTCGATATTAACCATTTATATAAAATTTATAGTTAATTATCTTGAAAATAGAACAAATATTCGATATAATTATTATAGGTGCTACCACACGTAGACGTGTAGATGGCGGTTCGCTTTTTGCGGGGAGTCTATAGCTCCGTTTACATAGATATGCTCTCATTCGAGAAATCTGATGGAAGGAGGACTTCGCTTATGCTTACAGTCGATACCTTGATTGCAGTGCTCAGTCTCTGTTTAACCTCATTTGGTCTTGGATATGCGATTGGTTTCAATGGCAGTAAGACCACAAAAAAATAACCGCCCCAGCCTGGAAACTGAACGGTTATTTTAACTAAGTAAATGATCAGGCGAACCGTTGTTATAGGTAGCACCTTTTTGTTATCTATATTTTAACATTCATTTCTAATCATGTCAAAATTATTTTCAAATATTTTTTCAAACTAAGTCGCATGATAATCAGTCTTGCTTTTTATATACATGCTTTATTCAAAGAAAATTTCTGTATCAGCAAGCATGAGAAATGAAGTTACACAGCGTGTAGGTAATGAAATAGAAGATATGAAAAATTCTGCAGGCAAAAATAATATATCGAAATCATCAGCAGTAAAAAGTGCAGGAGCTAAAACCGCAGTTATAAGTCACAAAGCAGTAGCAATTGTGGCAGCTTATGTATATAGGCATAGGTCGTAATGAAGACAGTACTTCTTGGGAATATGAATACGACAAGACAGACATTCCAGGATTTACTAATTTTTATGAGTAGAATAGTGATTAAAGAAAAAATAGTACGAAATCATCATTCCAAAATTTCGTAAGTAAAACTTGCAAATTTAAACATAAAAAAGCTGATACACACATAGTTTTTGTCGAAATATGTCAAAAATTACTAAAAAGTTGCAAAAATATTACAGAAATTAACATAATACCATTCATAGGCGCGAAACGCACCTAGAAATTTTACGAAAGATATGGAAAAATAATATTGCAATAAAATGAGTCTTGCAATAGGGGAAAGAAAGCAAAAAAAGAAGTTCTCGAGAATTATAATATCAAAATAATGAGCACAAGGAGGGTTATGAATATTTGTATAGTACGGTATTTCGAGAGCAGAGGGGACTAATTAATTACGAAGATATCATAGATATTTTAGCTGAGGTATCAAACGTACAAAAATATCTTGAAAACGAGGCACTTAAGATTCTGTTGTTTGGCAATCCTGACCTTACAGTAGGGCAGTGCCGGCAATTGGTTTTTAAGTATGGAGAGACGTTGAACCAGAAGGATTTACAGGGTAGGAAGCTTTTTGTAAGAATGGTTATGCTGTTGGATAGCCGAGACGTTATATAAGATATATGAAAAATAAGGGAATTTCTTTTTTGACCGGTTTAACCGGTCTTTCTTTTTTATATAAATGGTGTTATAATTTTAGAAATTGATAACTTACCGGAGCCGATATATTTGATTGGATTTAGGAGTGTTATCAGAAATATAGTTAATGTGAAAAGAGGACAAAAATGAACATCGTAGTACTTGCCGGAGGGCTCAGCACAGAGAGAGATGTTTCCTTCAAGACAGGAAGCATGGTAGCTAAGGCACTCAAAGAGAACGGCCACAAAGTTATATTATTGGATGTATTTATGGGATATAGTGACAGGGAGGAGGACCTGACAGGTATATTTGACCGCGCGGACGAGATAAGTGTGCAGGTCAGCGATATTCCGACAGAGGCACCTGACCTCGCAAAGGTAAAGGCTTCCAGAAAGGACCAGTCACCTTGCTTCTTCGGACCAAATGTCATCAAAATGTGTCAGATGGCGGACATTGTTTTCATGGCTCTTCACGGAGAAAACGGAGAGAACGGAAAGATACAGGCAGCATTTGATCTCTTCGGTGTCAAATATACAGGCAGCGATTATTTAAGCTCAGCCATCGCCATGAACAAGGAGACATCAAAGCAGTTCTTCCTTGCAAATGGTATACCTACTCCAAAGGGTATTTCCATGACAAGAGCGACCAGACAGGACGATATCACAAAGCTTGACCTGACACTTCCATGTGTGGTAAAGCCATGCTGCGGTGGTTCAAGCATCGGTGTCACCGTCGTTAGGGATGCGGCAGAGTTCAAGGCGGCACTTGACGATGCCTTCAAGTGGGAAAATGAGCTGGTTATCGAGGAATTTGTACAGGGCAGGGAGTTCTCTGTCGGCGTTATCGAGGGCAAGGCTCTTCCTATTATAGAGATTGCACCGAAGGAGGGCTTCTACGATTATAAGAATAAATACAAGGCGGGCAGTACAGTAGAGACATGTCCGGCCGAGCTTCCTGAGCAGGTGACAAAGGATATGCAGCACTATGCCGAGGAGGTTGCGCGTGTTATCGGGCTTGACACATATTCACGCTCAGACTTTTTGCTCAATGAAAAAAATGAGATGTTCTGCCTCGAGGCAAACACACTGCCGGGCATGACTCCGACCAGTCTTCTGCCACAGGAGGCAGCGGTTATCGGTATGAGCTTTAATCAGCTCTGTGAGCATCTGATTGACATATCTTTGAAAAAATATGAGGTGTAGCATGTCTGATAAGTACATGAAGAATCTTACATTTGCAAATATCGCAAAGGCCTGCGGGGGCACATACATAGGCGATGAGACACAGCTTGATACGACAATCACCGGCGCCGTCATAGACAGCAGACAGGTGAAGGAGGGCTATCTTTTTATCCCGATAAAGGGAGAAAGGGTGGACGGACACAAATTCATTCCGACTGTGTTTGAGCAGGGGGCGGCAATTGTGCTCTCTGAGCATGAGCTTACAGATCCGGCAGGCCCATATGTGCTTGTTGAATCAACCACCGATGCCATGAAAAAGCTCGCGGCATTTTACAGAAAAAGCCTTGATATCAAGGTGGTGGGCATCACTGGAAGTGTCGGCAAGACCAGCACCAAGGAGATGATATCATCAGTCCTTGAGCAGAAATACAGCGTCCACAAGACCGCAGGCAATTTCAACAATGAGATAGGCCTGCCACTCACCATTTTCGGAATCAGGGAAAGCCATCAGGTAGCAGTGCTTGAGATGGGCATATCTGATTTTGGCGAGATGCACAGACTTTCTACTATGTCTTGCCCGGATGTCATGGTCATCACCAATATCGGCTACTGCCATCTGGAGTTTTTGGGCGACAGGGATGGTGTGCTTAAAGCAAAGACAGAGTGCTTTGAGCATATGATGCCGGATGCGGTCGCAGTGCTGAATGCAGATGACGACAAGCTGGCCACAGTGCAGACGGTAAATGGAAAGCCTGCCATATACTATGGCAAGGAATCAGCTTCAGGCGTTCATAAATCAGTATATACCACAAATATTGAAAACCTGGGCTTCGACGGCATGAAGGCTCATTTTGTCACACAAAAGGGCGAGTTCGATGCACACATTCACATCCCGGGTGAGCACAATGTATACAATGCCATGGCGGCAGCGGCTGTCGGATTGCAGCTTGGCCTCACAATAGCTGAGATAAAGTCAGGAATCGAGAAAGCAGAGACAATCGCAGGCCGTACCAATTTCATCAAAACACACGGCATGACAGTGATAGATGACTGCTATAATGCAAACCCTGTATCCATGAAATCCTCTATCGAGGTACTTTCACATGCAAAGGGCAGGACAATAGCAGTGCTAGGCGACATGGGCGAGCTGGGAAGCGATGAGAAAAAGCTGCACCATGAGGTAGGCGAAGCAGTTGGAGAGAATCATATCCATACACTATTCGCCGCAGGAGAGCTTGCAAAGGAATATGCAGCCGGAGCCGCAGAGAAATCATTCGATGTAGACATCCACTATTTCGAGGATAGGGAGACCATGACACAGGAGCTTCTTTCATATGTGAAGGAGGGCGACACCATACTGGTGAAGGCGTCACATTTTATGGAGTTTCCGAAGGTGGTAGAGGCTCTGAGTAAGTAAAATCAGGTAAAATCAATCGGGTAGAAATTAAGTCTATATTTAATAATTGCGAGGAATGGATATTCTCCAGGCCTCATAATATTATAAAAGAAAGAGAGAAAAAATAATGGCACAGAATCCAATCGTAACAATCACAATGGAAAACGGCGATGTAATCAAGGCGGAGCTTTATCCGGAAATCGCACCAAACACAGTAAACAACTTTATCAGCTTAATCAATCACAACTTCTATGACGGAGTATGCTTCCACCGTGTAATCAAGGGCTTCATGCTCCAGGGCGGAGATCCGGACGGAAACGGCACAGGCGGCCCTGGCTATGAAATCAAGGGTGAGTTCACACACAACGGCTTCAAAAATGACTTAAAGCACACAGCCGGTGTACTTTCAATGGCACGTACCATGATACCTGACTCAGCAGGCAGCCAGTTCTTCATCATGCATCAGGATGCACCACATCTCGATGGTGAGTATGCGGCATTCGGCAAGGTAATCGAGGGCATGGATGTGGTAAACAAGATCGCAGAGGTGCGCACAGACTACATGGACAAACCACTTGAGGCCCAGGTCATGAAGACAGTTACAGTTGAGACCTTCGGAGTGGACTATCCGGAGCCGGAGACAGTTTGATGATAATAATTATCGATGAGGCAAGCGCAAAACTTGCCTCTTTTTACTATCATGACGAGATATTTAAGCCACAGTGGAAGCGTGCAGTAGAGATGACATCTGCTCCTGCCAACTGCATCTGGATAGTATCAAACAGGCAGCAGAAGCAAATAGCTGACTCACTCGGCATAGCATCAGTAGGAGAACCGCAGTGTGGCACGCGCTATGCAGTGGAAAGCCTTGCAGAGCTTGATATTGAGTATCTGGATCGGGTGCGCAGGCGGTATAATCATATCCCATGGGATATTGGCGAGACAGACAGATGCCTGATACGTGAGCTTTCACTGTCAGACCTTCCGGCGCTCTATGAGCTTTATGACAAGCCCGGCATGACAGATTTTGTGGAGCCGCTGTATGACTATGAGACAGAGCTTGAATACCAGAAAGCATACATAGAGAACATGTATGGCTTTTACGAGTATGGCATGTGGCTTGTGTTTTCAAAGGAAACAGGGGAGCTGATAGGACGGGCGGGACTTGAGCACAATGAAATGGGTTATATGATAGCACCGGAATTTCAGGGCCTGGGCTATGCCACGGAGGTGTGCCGCTTTATCGTAGACTATGCGAGGAAAAACACAGACTTTGAGGAGCTCTACTGCCGGATAGATGAGAAAAATGTGGCATCGGTGCGTCTTGCAAAAAGGCTTGGATTTACAAATAGCGGGCATATGGATGATGATATAAACGCTTCTATATATAGAAAAAATATAAAAAACAATGAAAAACATTGAAAAATATGCAATTAGGCAATAAAATATAAACATAGTTTAACGATTTGGAGGACGAAAAATGAAGCAATATGCATACGGAGTAGATATAGGTGGAACAACTGTAAAGATAGGCTTTTTCGAGACCACAGGAAAGCTTGTCGATACATGGGAGATTCCTACACGCACAGAGAATTCCGGCGAGCTCATCCTGCCTGATATCGCAGCATCCATCAAGGAGAATAACGAGAAGCATGGCATCGAGATGGGTGACATCGAGGGTATAGGCATGGGAGTGCCGGGACCTGTAAAGGATGACGGAACAGTATTAAGATGTGTCAACCTCGGCTGGGGCGTGTTCAACGTGGCACAGTCACTCTCAGTGCTGTGCGGCGGCATCAAGGTAAAGGCCGGAAACGATGCCAACGTAGCTGCACTCGGTGAGATGTGGCAGGGTGGCGGAAAGGGTCATCAGGATGTAGTCATGCTCACACTCGGCACAGGCGTAGGCGGAGGAATCATCCGCGAGGGCAGAATCGTAGCCGGAGTAAACGGAGCAGGCGGAGAGATAGGACATATGCCTATGGTAGATGATGAGTCAGAGTGCTGTGGCTGCGGCAAGAAGGGCTGTTTAGAGCAGTATGCATCAGCAAACGGACTTGTAAGAGTAGCAGAGAGATACATTGCAGCACACAGGGATGTGGCAACAAAGCTTGATTTAAATGCAGGCTTCACAGCCAAGGATGTATGCGATGCGGCAAAGGCAGGAGATGCAGCGGGCATTGCGGCAGTAGAGCAGTCTATGAAGCTTCTCGGCAAGGCAATGGCAGCAGTAGCATGCGTTATGGACCCTGAGGTATTTGTTGTAGGCGGAGGCCTTTCAAAGGCAGGCAATATCATCATAGATACAGCAGCAAAGTACTATAAAGAGTATGCTTTCCATGCAAGCCGCGAGACAGAAATCAAGCTTGCCACACTCGGCAACTCAGCAGGCATGTATGGCGGAGTAAAGATGGTTATCGGCTAACAACATAAGATTGCAATTTTTAAAGAAATAAAATATAATGGCTACTAAAGATACACTACAATCGAGGTGAGACTATTGGCAGATTACTCAACAGAAGAATTAGAAAAAATAGCGGACAAATTTCGCTCAGATACCAGCGGCATAAGGGGAATAAAGGATTTTACGAGTCCCGAGGAGCTTTACGATGAGCTTAAAAAGGAAATCAAAAAGTACCATCCGTCGGATGACACGAGCCTTGTGGACAAAGCCTACAGGGTAGCTTATGATGCCCATAAGGGTCAGGTGCGTAAGTCAGGAGAGCCTTATATCATACATCCGCTGTGTGTTGCCATAGTACTCGCCGAGCTCGAGCTGGATAAGGAAACCATTGCAGCAGGACTGCTCCATGATGTGCTGGAGGACACCATCATGACCCTGGATGAGATGCGTGCGGAGTTTGGAGACGATGTCGCACATCTGGTGGATGGTGTCACGAAGTTAAAGCAGCTGCATCTGACAGACAGCACCAAGGATCCGAAGGAAAAGAACGCGGACAGGCTTGAGATGCAGGCTGAGAATCTGCGCAAGATGTTTCTCGCCATGGCAAAGGATATCAGAGTCATCCTCATAAAGCTGGCAGACAGACTGCACAATATGCGTACACTCAAGTACCAGTCCAAGGAGGCACAGCAGCGTATCGCCAGAGAGACACAGGATATCTATTGCCCTATCGCGCAGCGACTTGGTATCAGCAAGATAAAGATAGAGCTCGAGGATCTTTGTATGAAGTACCTCTATACTGATGCATACTATGATCTGGTAGAGAAGGTAGCCCTCAGAAAGGCAGAGCGCGACACCTACATCCAGGGCTTAGTAAACGATGTCAAGAAGTATGTTTCAGATGCCGGTATCAAGGCAGAGATATACGGCAGGGCAAAGCATTTCTTCAGCATATATAAGAAGATGGTCAATCAGGATAAGACGATAGACCAGATATATGATCTATTTGCCATCAGAATTCTGGTGGATACCATACCGGACTGCTACGCAGTGCTGGGTATCATACATGAGAAGTATAAGCCTATACCGGGCCGATTCAAGGACTATATTGCCATGCCGAAGCAGAACATGTACCAGTCGCTTCACACGACACTCATAGGCCCGAGCGGACAGCCGTTTGAGATACAGATACGTACCTATGAGATGCATCGTACAGCTGAGTACGGTATCGCAGCGCACTGGAAGTACAAGGAAGCAAACAACGGCAATGCCACTACCACCACTGTCACAGAGGAGGAAAAGCTCAGCTGGCTGCGCCAGATACTCGAGTGGCAGCAGGACATGTCGGATAATAAGGAGTTTATGACTTTATTAAAGAGTGATTTAAATTTATTCTCCGACAATGTATTTGCATTCACACCGTCCGGCGATGTAAAGAACCTGCCAAAGGGCTCCACACCTATAGACTTTGCCTACAGCATACACTCTGCGGTCGGCAACAAGATGGTCGGAGCCAAGGTAAACGGCAAGCTGGTGCCGATAGACTATGTCATCAAAAACGGTGACCAGATAGAGATAATCACCTCACAGAACTCCAAGGGACCAAGCCGTGACTGGCTCAAGGTCGTAAAGAGCACACAGGCCAAGAACAAGATCAACCAGTGGTTCAGAAGTGAGCTCAAGGAGGAGAATATACAGCACGGCAAGGATCTGATAGCAGCCTATGCCAAGGCAAAGGGTATCAACTTTGCTGAGATAAACAAGCCTGAGTATCAGGAGAAAATACGTCGCAAATACGGCTTCCACGACTGGAACTCATGCCTTGCAACCGTCGGCCACGGCGGACTCAAGGAGAGCCAGATAGTCAACAGGATGTACGACGAGTACAAGAAGGATCATGTGGTGCCGGTGACAGATGCAGATGTGCTTGGCAGCATCGCAGAAAAGCAGCAGGCGGCAGCAGGCATACAGCCGGAGCACAAGTCAAAGAGCGGCATTGTGGTACACGGACTCTATGACGTGGCAGTACACTTCTCGAAGTGCTGTAATCCGGTTCCGGGAGATGAAATCGTGGGCTTTGTCACAAGAGGCCGAGGAATCTCCATCCACAGGACAGACTGTGTGAATATCATCAATCTGTCCAAGATAGAAAAGGACAGGCTTATAGAAGCAGAGTGGCAGGATACAGCCCTCATGGACAACGGTGCCGAGTATCAGGCAGACCTTAAGATATTCTGTCATGACAGGCCGGGACTGCTCGTAGATATCACAAAGATATTTACCGAGAAGGAAATCAATATCAGTGGTATCCAGTCCAAGACCAGCAAGCAGGGCATCGCTACAATCGAGGTATTTTTCAATATCAGAAGCAGGGACCAGATAAAGGTTCTAGTGGAGAAGCTCAGACAGATAGAAAGTGTAATAGACGTAGAGAGGACCACCGGCTAAATCCCGGTGGTTCTTGCGTGAAGCATAACATATAACAGATAAGGAGTACACTCATATGGTAAATATGAAGATAGACCACTTCGTAGTGGGACCGGTGCAGACCAACTGCTACTTTGTCACCAATATAAAGACAAAGGAAATGATAATAATAGACCCGGGCGCGTGTGCCGATCAGCTCGCCAAAAAAGTGGACGAATCAGGCGCAAAGCCAGTAGCAATACTGCTCACACACGGACACTTTGACCATGCCACAGATGCAAAGCCACTCGCAGACCGCTACGGCATCAAGATATATATCCATGAGGCAGACAGGGCTACACTCGACGACCCGCAGCTCAATGTCAGCTACATGATGGGTCAGTCAAAGACTTTTTATGCAGATGTATTTTTGAAGGATAAGCAGGAGCTTGACATCGCAGGCTTTCATATAGTAGTGCTTCACACACCGGGGCATACACCGGGCGGCTGCTGCTATTATTTCCCGTATGAGGACGTGATCTTTACAGGAGATTCGCTGTTTTGCGGTTCCATCGGACGTACGGATTTCAAGGGCGGCAGCATGTCAGACCTCGTGCGCACGGTGAAGGAAAAAATCATGACACTGCCTGAGCATACAGAGGTTTACCCGGGCCACAACGACACAACAACCATAGAAAACGAGAGGATGTATAACCCTTACTTATGATAGTAGTAGTATTTAATAAACCGGATTTTGAATATGATGTGCACTCACTGCTCAAGGAGTTCTTCCCGCAGGAAGATGTGCAGATGTACTATAGCTGCTCACCTGATGAGGTGGAGGGGAAAAACCTGGCCTGCACACACCACGAGATGACAGACGATGGCATAAAAGAATTTGCGGATGCCTCACAGGTATTTAAGATAGACTATGTGGGTGATGAAATTGACATTAAAACAGCCGGAAAAAGTATTTGCACAAAAATATCCGTGACCGGTACAGACCGTAAGGAAACCAAAAACCGTCTCAAGCTCGCCCTATATTCCATGATAGAAAAAGGAACAGGAAAGAGCCTTCCATGGGGCACACTCTCAGGCATCAGACCGACCAAGATAGCCATGAAGTGCATAGAGGACGGCATGAGCGATAGGGAAACCTACGACTATCTGAAGGAAACCTACCTCGCAAGCGATGAGAAAATCGACCTCTCAATAGGGATAGCAAAGCGTGAGAAGGCACTGCTCGACAAGGTGGACTATGACAACGGCTACAGCCTGTACATAGGTATACCATTCTGCCCGAGCACCTGTGCATACTGCTCGTTTACGTCATACCCACTCGGCGTGTGGAAAAACCGCGTAGACGATTACCTCGACGCACTCGAGAAGGAGATAGACTACACAGCACAGAAATTCTATCACAAGAAGTTAAACTCCATCTACGTAGGAGGCGGCACACCGACCACACTAAGCCCTGCCCAGCTTGACAGGCTTATCAGAAAAATCAAATGCAGCTTTGATTTAAAGGACTGCCTGGAATTTACCGTGGAGGCAGGCAGACCGGACTCCATCACGAAAGAAAAGCTTATGGCACTAAAGAAAAACGGCATCAGCCGTATATCGGTCAATCCACAGACCATGAAGCAGCAGACACTCGATATAATAGGAAGACACCACACAGTAGACGACACGATACAAAGCTTCAAGCTCGCGCGTGAGCTGGGCTTTGACAACATAAACATGGACCTCATTATGGGACTTCCTGAGGAGACACTCGATGATGTAAGGCACACAATGGAGCTGGTGAAGGAGCTGGCACCTGACAACGTCACTATCCACTCACTCGCAGTAAAGCGAGCTGCAAGACTCACCATCTTCAAGGACCGCTACAGCGATATGCAGATGGTCAACACTCAGGAACATATGGATCTCTGCGCAGCCTACTGTAAGCAGATGGGACTTGAGCCATACTACCTCTACAGGCAGAAAGGTATGGCAGGCAATATGGAGAACGTGGGCTATGCGGCAAAGGGCAAGGCAGGCGTATACAACATACTGATTATGGAGGAGAAGCAAACTATCGTGGCGTGCGGAGCCGGAGCAAGCACCAAGCGCGTCTGGCCGGTACCGAATCCGGATGGCACCCACCGAATCGACAGATGCGAGAATGTCAAGGATGTAGGGCAGTATATCGCAAGGATTGATGAGATGATAGAGAGGAAGCAGAGACTGTTTGAGAAGTAAAAGATATATACGCTATAAAATAATGTATAATATTTGTATCAATAATACTATAGCGATTGGCGAATATGTCGAAAATTGTAAAGAAACCATGAGATTCATTGACAAAGCATAAAAAATGAGTAAACTATGTTATTGAAAAACCTTGATTAGATACATAAAAAGATACAAATAACCGAATAAAACAGACAGAAAACAAAACTGGCTAAAATAATTCGGGTGGGGGGACTAAGGTGCCTCCCCTGTAGCAGGTATAGAGGAAAATAAGAGATACCACAAGGAGAATTTGGAAAGAATGTACAGAAAGAAAGGCAGAGGATGGACAAAGCATATAGACTTCATGCTTTTGGACATCATATGCATATTGATAGCATTTTTTATTTCATATGTAATACGCTTTGGCTTTAATAATCCATACGTAGACAAGGACTACCGCATACTCGGTGTAGCCTTCCTTCTGATAGATTTCTTTGTGGAGATAATGGCAGACTCATTCAAGAACGTGCTGAAGCGAGGATATCTGGATGAGTTCATATCGACCTGCAAGCATGCAGTGCTTGTATTTCTGGTAACAGCACTTTTCCTGTTCACCACACAGATGGCTGATATATACTCGCGATTATCATTTTATATCATGTTTCCAATCTATGTAACAATAGCATATATCGGCAGAATGGCGCTGAAGAATTTCCTTAAGAAAAAGGACTTTGCTAAATCGAAGAGATCATTGTTTGTTATAGCGCCTGATGCTATGCTTCGTGATACACTGCACACAGTGGAGAAAAGCTGTATAGGATATACAAAGATAGTGGCGGCAGCGCTGGATGCAGACCTGAAAGGCAAGACCATATGCAATATACCGATAGTGGCAAACCACGATGGCATAGTGGACTATGCGTGCGATGAGTGGGTAGATGAGGTATTTATTCCGCCTTGCAGCGAGGATGAATATCCTGAGAAGATGGCAGATATATTCCTTGAGATGGGAATTGCAGTACATACAGGAATAGCCAAAAACGGCACAGACCAGGGTGGCTACAAGCTGATAGAAAAGATAGGCGACTACACAGTAGTCACATCAAGTGTGAACTATGCAAATCCCAGCGCACTTCTGGTAAAGAGGGGCATGGATATAGTCGGAGGACTGGTGGGCTGCCTACTTACACTTATCATCATGATATTTGTGGGACCGGCGATATACATAGCATCGCCGGGACCGATATTCTTCGCACAGGAGAGAGTCGGCAGAAACGGCAGAAAGTTCAAGATGTATAAATTCCGCAGCATGTATATGGATGCCGAGGAGCGAAAGAAAGAGCTTGCGGCACAGAATAAAGTGGGCGACGGAATGATGTTTAAGATGGACTTCGACCCGAGAATCATAGGCAATAAGGTGCTGCCAAACGGAAAGAAGAAAACCGGAATCGGACAGTTCATCAGGAAAACAAGCCTGGATGAATTCCCACAATTCTTCAATATACTAGTGGGAGATATGAGCCTGGTAGGAACCAGACCACCAACACTCGATGAGTGGGAAAAGTATGAACCACATCACAGAGCCAGAATGTCATTCAGACCGGGATTGACCGGACTGTGGCAGGTGAGTGGCAGGAGTAATATCACGGACTTTGAGAAAGTGGTGAAGCTGGATACCAAGTATATTGGGGAGTGGAGTGTTAAGAATGATTTAAGGATTATTTTTAAGACTGTTGTAAGTATTATGCAAAGTGATGGAGCAATATAGAAAACCATCGCATTGGGAAAACCTATCCATACGGATGTGTACATAGAAAATTAGAGGATATGCTTTCATTTCTTACGGTGGTGTTTGTCAGATATGTTTTGCTTCAAATCGGACTGGCAATGGCAATAGTACTGAGGTTTAGAAAAAGATAAGCATAAGAGGGGAGAAAGGACATGGCAAAAAAGAAAATATTATATGTCGTTGAAGCTATGGGCGGCGGTGTTTTTGCTTACATTGTTGACCTCGCCAACGAGCTTGTAAATGAGTTTGATATGTATATCGCATATGCTGTGCGTCCTCAGACTCCTTTAAACTATAAAGAATATTTTGATAAAAGAATACATTTGATAGAGGTTAAGTCTTTTTGTCGTGAAATAAAGCCAGCTCAAGAGCTGAAAGCAATAAAAGAAGTAAAGGCAATTGCTGAAGAAGTAAAGCCTGACATTATTCATCTCCATTCCAGCAAGGCTGGTGTAATAGGAAGAATTGCTTTTAACGGAAAGGATATTCCTCTTTTTTATACACCTCATGGCTATAGTTTCTTAATGGCCAATTATAAGCCAGCTAAGAGAATAATGTTCAAAGCTATTGAAACTGTGATGGCAAAAAGGAATTGTACAACCATAAGCTGCAGCTTGGGTGAACATCAAGAAACTTTGAAGCTGACCAAGAATGCTACTTATGTGAACAATGCGATAAATGTAGCGGATTTGAAGAGAAGCCTTGATAAAGTAGAAAAGAAAAATCGTCCATTCACTGTTTTTACATTAGGCCGTATCTGCTATCAAAAGAATCCTGCGCTGTTCAACTCCATAGCTGAAAAAATGCCTGATACCAAATTCCTGTGGATTGGTGATGGAGAATTAAGAGAAGAACTGAAGAGTAAAAATATCGAAATAACCGGATGGGTTAATCGAGAAGAAGCTCTTAAGAGAAGTATGAATGCTGATGTTTTTGTGCTTACTTCTCTCTGGGAGGGACTTCCCATTTCTTTGCTTGAAGCAATGTATATGAAGAAACTCTGTGTTGTTTCAGATGTTATTGGAAACAGAGATGTTATCCATAATGGAGAGAACGGTTATGTTTGTTCCGATGTGGATGAGTTTGTTAAAGCAATAGAAGAAAGAAAAGAAGAATATGTAGAAAAGGCGTACCAGGACCTGCTTGAGAATTATGAAGTAAAAGGGCAGGCAGAGAGGTATGCGGAGATATATAGGGGAAGGTTTGGAAAATAGATGAAAAAAGTAGGAATAGTATCTTGTTATTTTCAGCATAACTATGGAAGTATGCTTCAGGCTTTAGCCACTCAAATGGCTTTAGATAAACTCGGTTATGAGAATGAAACAATAGATATTTCTGGATTTAACGGAGAAATTAAGAAGGCAAAAATGCTTTATTTTGCTAAAGCTTCGTTAACATCGGATATTCTTCTTTCTAAACTGGGTATGGCTACAAATGTGCTCAGAAGAAAACTTTCAAAAGGTGCCTATAAGGAAAATACAATCATCAGAAATAAGAAGTTTGATGATTTCTACAAAGAGCGTTTCAGACTTTCTGAGAAATATACCAGTAAAGCTGATTTAGGTAACAAGTGTAAAGACAAGTATGGTGCTGTATTGGTAGGAAGTGATCAGTTATGGCTTCCAGGTAATATTGCAGGAGATTACTACACTTTAAACTTTGTACCAAAGGAAGTAAATACAATTGCATATGCTACCAGTTTTGGCCAGTCCACGCTTCCGAGTGATTCAGCAAAAAAGGCAACAGTATTTTTGAAGAAGATTAGACATATTGGTGTAAGAGAAGAATCCGGACAAAAACTGGTTAAAGAGTTAGCGGAGAGAAGTGTTCCCGTAGTTTGTGATCCAACATTGTTATTTACCGGTGATGAGTGGATGAGTATCCAAAAAGAAGAAGCAAAGATTAATGAACCTTATATTCTGTGCTACTTCTTAGGAAATAATCCTCCACAC
Source organism: Agathobacter sp. LCP21S3_B2 (assembly GCF_052118705.1). Classification (NCBI taxonomy): domain Bacteria; kingdom Bacillati; phylum Bacillota; class Clostridia; order Lachnospirales; family Lachnospiraceae; genus Agathobacter; species Agathobacter sp. LCP21S3_B2. The sequence goes on from NZ_JBQKGQ010000007.1 coordinate 64,125, forward strand.
CGTGAATTTGCAAAAAGGTTGAAAGAAAAAACGGGTTGTAAGATTGTCGCGCTAACCCACCTTGATGAATATGTGAAGAGCGATGAAGGATATGCTGATTACACACCATACGATGTTGATCCGGCGGATTTCTTAAATTTAATTAGAAACGCACAGTATGTTTGTACAGATTCATTTCATTGTTCATTGTTCTCCATGCTATACAAAAAAGAGTTCTTTACTTTCAAGAGATACGCAAGAAAAACAAAGTCTTCAACAAACTCAAGGTTGGATACGTTGTTCAATCTGGCAGGAGTTAAAGGAAGAGTTCTTAATGGCGATGAAGATATTCAAACGTGTTTGGATATGAATATAGATTATGAGAACGTTTATAATAATCTGCAAAAGATTAGAGAAGAATCTTATCAATACCTGATTACTGCATTAAAAGATGAAGGAAGTACAGATTTGTGATTGAAATAAAAGATAAATCGAAATGCTCAGGATGTAGTGCTTGTTATAGTGTATGTCCAAAGAATTGCATCTCCATGATAGAGGATGAAGAAGGTTTCCTGTATCCAAAGGCAAATAAAGATGATTGTATTAATTGTGGATTGTGTGAGAAGGTTTGCCCATTAGAGGAACATAATAATAAGAAAAATGGGGTTGTTTCTTCCTGTATTATTCAAAATAAAGATAAAGAAGTGTTGCTTCAAAGCACATCTGGAGGAAGCTTTACAACAATCGCAGAATATGTTTTAAGACAAAACGGAGTTGTTTTTGGTGTCGAAATGACTAGCGACGATTTTATTATTAGACATACCAAGGTTGAAAAAAAAGAAGAGTTATTAAAGTTCCGTAGTTCAAAATACGTGCAGAGCTCTGTAGGTGACACATTTAAGGATGCAAAAAATGAACTGGAAAATGGCAGGATGGTTTGTTTTAGTGGAACGCCATGCCAAATTCAGGGATTCAAAAATTTCTTAAAAAAAGACTACGAAAATCTTATTACAGTTGATGTTGTATGCCGTGGAGTTCCCTCCCCTGGTATGTGGAGAGATTATGTAGAAAAACTACAACAACTCGATAAAGTGCAAGAAGTCGTTTTTCGCGATAAGGGGCTTGGTTATCAGTACTCAACGATGAAAGTTAAGTATGCTAATGGAACGGTTAAGAGAAATGGAATCGAGTCAGATCAGTGGTTAAGGATGTTTTTTTCTGGTTTGAGTCTTAGGCCCTCATGCCCAACATGTAATTTTAGGACAACTGATAGATGCAGTGATTTCACAATTTGGGATTGTTTCAATGTTTCTGATTTGACTAACGCATTGGATGAGACAAAAGGAGCAACCCGAATGTTAATTCATACTCAAAAAGGCATGCAGATATTTGATAAAATAAAGTGTTCTTTCAATTTTGTTGAGGCGCCTACGAACGTTGTTGCTAAGGGTATAAAGGAAACATTCTTTTTAAATAAAAATAGAAACAATTTTATTAGTGATTATAGATCGATGAGTATGGATTCATTATTAGAAAAATGGGTTCCGATGTCTGTAAAAGTATACTTAAAAAAGTATACGAGAAGAGTTTTAAATGTTATTGGATTAGATCTGATTGTGAAGAAGGTAAAAAGAAAAATAAAGGGATGATATTATGGATAGAGGAGAACCATTAATTAGTATTGTTGTTCCGATATACAAGGTGCCGGAGAGATATTTGAGAAAATGTATCGAGAGTTTAGTCAATCAGACGTACACAAATATAGAAGTATTATTAATCGATGATGGTTCGCCGGATAATTGTGGTGAAATCTGTGAAGAGTACGCAAATAAATCGAAATTTATAAAGACTATCCATAAGATAAATGGGGGATTGTCGTCAGCCAGAAATAAGGGTGTTTTAGAAGCCAAAGGCAAGTACATTATGTTTGTTGACGGGGATGATTGGATTAACTCTGAAACTTGCGAAGTTTTATCTAAGAGCGTATTGGAAAATAATGTCGACTTACTAATGTTTTGCATGTCAAAAGATTACGCAGATAAATCCGTGCAATATGATTACGTTTTAGAAGACGGGCATGAATATGTAGGAGATGAAATCAAGTGGCTTCAAACCCAGGTGCTTAATTATAATAGCAATATCGCAACGGCAACTACTAAACTCATTAAACGGTCGGTGTTAATCGATAATAGTATCTTTCATAATGAGCTTTTAAAGCAGGGCGCAGAAGGAATTGTATTCAATATTGACTTGTTTGGGAATATTAGAAATGCAATATTTGTTAAAAAATATCTCTATCATTACATATATAATGATGAATCTATTTCTTCTTCATATAATGAAAAAAATATTTATCTTGTAATCGACTGTTTCGAAGAAATAAAGAAAAAAATTGAAAGTCAATTTAATAATAATGATTTAATTGGAGCGTATAGAAATCGCTTAATCTACGCTATTGTTGCAGCTGTTATTAGCGGTTTTTTTAATCCGGCTAATCCTGATAGATATAAAGAGAAGAAAGAAAAATGCAAGAAGTATTTGGAGAATGAAACAATTATTGATGCTTTGAACAATGCTGATATGAAAGGTGTTTCAAAAAGCAGACAAATAATTGTATTTATGATTAAAAGAAAGCTGTTTTTTATTATTCACGCTTTAGGAATGTTAAGAAAGTGGCAAAAGAGCCACTCTTGATGGAGGGTATATGTTAAGAGTTATTTTATCATTTGACGATGGAAGAAAAGATAATTATAGAGCTGCTATGGAAATAATGAAACCTCTAGATATCCCGGCAACATTTAATATAACTACAGGATACATTCTCCAAAATATTGCAGATAATGATAAACCGGGTCCACATGCACCGATGAATTTGGATGAATTGAACGAATTGGCAGCATGTGAATTGTTCGAAATTGCAGGTCACGGATATACGCATGATAACGACATTGAAAATTTACTGAATGGTGTTTTGGTACTCAGGAAGTTATTACCTAATGCAAAAATCAACGGTGTTGCTAGTCCGCATTCTGAGTTTAAATTGTCTGACTTAAAAATTGCTCAAGAAAAATTCAATGAGAATGGCATTAGATATTTGCGAATTAGCAACGATTACACAAAGATGAGCCAGACAAAGATTTGGCTCAGAAGATTAAATCGAGTTCTTCATCTATCGTCTTTATATGCTTGGGTTAATGAAGATTCTATTGAGAATGAGGCAAAGTTTCTTTTACATAGTTTCCCTGTGATTAGAGACAACAAGCTCCGTGAAGTGAAAAAATTGATAAATAGATTGAGGGAAAATAGCTTAGATTCCGATTCTGTTTGTATTCTTATGTTGCATAGCATACTAAAGCCAGGCGAAGATTATTATAAAGATTTATTTTCCTGGGATTATGATGATTTTTTCAATTTGTGTAAATATTTATCAGAACAATTGAAAAAAGGAAATATTCTTATGTGCAGAACAAATGATTTGTTTAAGGAGAGTTAATAATGAAAGCTAGAGTAATTGCATATTATTTGCCTCAGTTTCATCCTGTGAAAGAAAATGATGAAATGTGGGGAAAAGGATTTACTGAATGGACAAATGTTGCAAAAGCAAAACCTTTGTATAAGGGGCATTATCAGCCCCAGATTCCGTCTGACTTAGGCTTTTATGATTTGCGTTTGCCTGAAGTAAGAGAAGAACAAGCTAGACTTGCTAAAGAAGCTGGAATAGAAGGATTCTGTTATTGGCATTATTGGTTCGGAAATGGTAGAAGAATACTTGAAAGACCTTTTAATGAAGTATTGGAAACCGGGAAACCTAATTTTCCTTTTTGTTTAGGTTGGGCAAATCACAGCTGGAGTAATAAAACGTGGCAAAAATTGGATAGATTTCAGCAGGACACCACCTTCATTAAACAAGAATATTTAGGGGAAGAAGATTATACGATGCATTTCAATACAGTTCTTCCTGCGTTTAAAGATAAACGTTATATTACTGTTGATGATAAGCCACTGTTCCTGATATTTGATCCAGATGCAATACCGGATGTGGAGTTTTTTATTGAACTTTGGAACAAATTAGCAAAACAAAACGGGTTAAAAGGAATTCATTTTGTCGCTAGAGGTGTTTCTACGGGGAAATTCTCGTTAAAGTCTAGTAAGGATGAGATAAATAAAAATGTTAAGAATATTTATGACGGTTTGATAGCAAAGGGATTTAATGCTATTGCACCGTCAACTATGCGACAAGCAGAAGTTATGGTAAAGGGGTATTATAGAAAGATACTTAATACTTTTTTGAATAGATACAGTTTGCAGTTGGGCAAAGATGCCTATGATTATGAGAAAATCATTAAATACTTATATAACGATCAGGATGAAAGGCTTGATGTATATCCACAATTGGTACCAAGATATGATAAAACTCCTAGAAAAGGACGTGATGCTGAATTTTATTATAATAACTCTCCTGAGGCTTTCAAAAGATCAATTGAGATGGCTTTAGATAGAGTTAAAGATAAGCCTTTTGAGAAACGAATTCTGTTTGTTTTTGCATGGAACGAGTGGGGAGAAGGCGCATATCTTGAGCCGGATATCAAATATGGGCATGAGTTTTTGGATGCTTTAAAAGAAGCTATTATAGATTGAAATCATTAAAATAATTTTTGTGTCTTGAAAGTATCAGTTATTTTAAAATCTTATATATTGAGGAAATTATGAAAATAGAAGTAATTACAATGCATGGTGTTCAAAATTATGGATCTGCATTACAGGCGCTTGCAACAAAAAAATTATTGGAAAACCATGGCTGTGAAGTTGTTTTTATCGATTATGTTCAAAGACACTTGCTCCCGGAAAATATAGTAAGTACCTGGTCTAAAGGAAATCCAATTAAGGCTTTAGCAATATATCCGACAGCAATCAAATGGAAAAAAGTATTCAATGATTTTTGCAAAGATAATCTAAATCTTACGCCTCAAAAATATAGCAGCTTAGATGATTTTAATGGATATAATTCTGATGCAGATGCGTATTGTACTGGAAGTGATCAAGTGTGGAATTCAATTTGGAATAGATGTATTGACTATCCGTTGTATCTAAGTTTTATTCCGAAAGAGAAGTATAAATTTGCCTTATCAGCAAGTTTTGGATTAGAAAAACTTGATGAAAATGAAATTAAACTAACTAAGCCATATATAGACCAATATAAACATATATCTGTTAGAGAAAAAAGTGGACTTAATATTTTAGAGGAGCAGTATCACTATAAAAATGGAATTCAACTGTGTGATCCAACTATTTCACTTAGTGGTGATGCGTGGCGAAACTATTCTTCAAAGAGAAAGATAGATGGAGATTACATATTGATCTATAATCTAAATCGCAGCAAAGAGTTCGATAATTATGCAAAAAAACTCTCAAAAGTAACTGGTTTAAAACTCGTAAGATTTTGCACTAGATATGATCAGTTTTATAGATGTGGAAAAAGCATCTTAGTTCCTGAAGTTTTTGATTTTATTAGTTTGATAGATGGAGCAAAATATGTGTTAACAGATTCTTTCCACGCAACGGCATTTTCGATGAATCTTAATACAGAACCTATTTGTGTATACCCAAAAGACTTTGGTGGAAGAATAGAGGATTTTCTAAAACTTGTAAAGAGTGAGCATCGACATATAGCAGATTATTCTGATTTTGACGTTATAAATAGACCTGTTAATTTTAATGCTGTAAATGATATTTTGAGTAATGAAAGAAAAAGAATTAATGAGTATATTGATACTGTTTTAGAAGAGGTAGAACGTTATAATGAAAACAGTATGTGAAATAAATAAATGTAATGGCTGTATGGCCTGTGCTGATGCTTGCCCTAAAAAATGCATAAAAATTAGAGATGAAATAACGGCCTTTAATGCTGCAATAGATGAGGATTTATGTATTAATTGTAAGATTTGCGAGAAAACATGTCCTAATGTAAATAAACCAGAAAAGATAAAACCTATTGAATGGAAGCAAGGATGGGCTCCTGCTGAAATCCGAAAGTATTCCACATCAGGTGGAGCTGCTTCAGCTATAATACAATCTTTTATTCAAGATGGCGGTTTCGTTGCTTCATGTCTATTTCAAGACGGAAGGTTTTATTTCGACATAACCAATGACCTATTTGTCGCAAAAAAATTTGCTGGCTCTAAATATGTAAAGAGTAATCCCACTGGAATATATAAAAAAATACAGGAAAGATTAAAGACTGATAAGGTTCTGTTTATTGGTCTACCATGCCAGGTAGCTGCATTAAAGAATTATGTAAAAAAACAAGATAATTTATATACAATTGATCTTATTTGTCATGGAACGCCTTCTGTTAAATTGCTTGAAAAGTATTTGAACGAAAGTGGATATCGGTTAGATAAATTAATGGATATTAGATTTCGTACAAAAACTAATATGGGATTAAACAGCAATAACCATGAGGTGTCGTTTCTATTAGCTATGGATCATTATTTATGTGCCTTTTTATCATCGGTCGATTATACGGAAAACTGCTATTCTTGCCAATTTGCTTCAATTGAAAGAGTGTCCGATTTGACTCTCGGAGATTCTTGGGGAACTGAATATAAAGAACAAGAGAAGAATGGGATTTCGTTATTGCTCACACAAACTAAGAAGGGAAAGCAACTTATCTGTATGGCAGAAATGGAACTTCAGAATGTGGATTTAGAAAATGCTATTGCGAATAATCATCAACTTTCTCATCCATCTATTTTGACAGATAAGAGAGTGAAATTCATGAAGAAAATTGAAGAAGGAAAGAGCTTTAAATCAGCAACATTTGCGGTATTGCCTAAGATGGTTTTACGGCAAACAATTAAAGGAATACTAATAAAACTACATTTGATTAAAGTTGGGGGGAGTATAGATGAATAGATTGTTAAAAAATGGAAAAATAAAATATGCTGATTTAATCGCTTGGTTTTTTGCTTTGTATGCCTTTTTATCATTAGGTCCGTATTTTACTTGGGGAACATATAAGGGAGGACTATTTGCAAGTTTTTTTTCGATATCATATTCCACATGGTTTGCAATTTTATCGATATTATTGGGTTGTTTATATTTGCGTAATAAGCCAATAAAGCTCAATAGCATAGAAAAAATAATTGTATTACTTTTATTATTAATGCCAATAGCCAATATAACTATTTCAACAAATTTCGAAACAATAATAAGCGTTGGATATGTTCCGTATATAGTGTTAATAATGGTAGTACTGCTTCCCGAGAAGATAACAAAGAATACGTATACCATATTCTATACAATGGTTTCTTTGTCGTTTGTTATACCAATAATCATATATGGATGCCAAATAGTAGGCATTAGTTTGCCATATACTATTATAGATAGTAAAGAAGTAATGAAAAAAACAATTGGTGTAGCATATAGAGTTTATCCGTTTGCTGTCAATAGAATACAAGCATACCAATCAGATTTTTGGACATTTAAACTTTGTGGAATGTTTGATGAACCCGGTGTTGTTGGAACGATAGCAGGCTTATTCTTATGTGTTGAAGATTTTAATATTAAAAGACGAAGGAATATTATTATATTAATTGCCGGAATTCTATCTTTCTCTTTTGCATTTTATGCTATTTGTGGTTTAGCTTTATTATTAAAAGCAGTTATGAACAAAAGAAAAGGAGCCTATATAATTTTTGGTTTAGTAATTGGGTATTTGATATTCATGAACATTCCATTTTCAAATCCTAACATAGCTTATTTTCAATCAAGGTTTAGATTTGTAGATGGTATAATATCTGGTGATAATCGTACAAATGCCCGATATTTGGAGATTGTATATCAGGGCTTTAATGACGGAACAAGAGAATTATTGTTTGGGCATGGGCCTGGGAGTTTATCAAAAGTCCAGGCAATTGCTGTAGTAGATGGTTTTTCTTTTTACAATCTTTTATATGATTATGGCTTTGTTGGATTATTTGCGGAGCTGGTAACTATTATTTTGTTTGCTAAAAATTATACTAAAAGATTCATTAATGTTTGGCCAATCGTGATTTGTATTATTGCGAATTTATACCAGAGACCTAATATGCTTGCTTTTCATTTTATGATCATAATGCTTGGAGGATTGGAACATCATGCTACTTTTAATAGTGAAAGGAAATATGAATGATCAGTAAACAATATGTTGAAAAGTTGATACATAGATTTAAAAAAAATATAAAGAAAGAACTCCCTTTGAATGTATGTGGCGCTTTAGAGCTGATATCGAATTGTGCAGATGTAATTTATCATTCTAATTTGTATTATGTTGATGATGAATTGGAAGGGTATTTGGCCAGTATTTCAAATAGTCTGGGTATGCACCAAGAGTTTCGTTGTTTAAAATCTAGTTCAGATGTTGTTTTGTTTTACGATGGATTTGGGCATAACGATCGAGGATTGATACAGATTTACCTTAAAGAACTATGTAAAAATAATAGAGTCATATACATCACTTTTTTTGAAAATTCTAGTAGAATTCCTGATATCAAAAAAATTGTAACCAATTCGCATGGGAAAATGGAGTTCATCACAAGAAAAGGTAAATCACTATTGGAACAAATCGAGCAACTAGAGTCGATTGTTTTAAAATACAGTGCTAAAGATTTTTTCTTTTATTCAGTACCTAACGATGTCGTTGCTACCACAGTATTGTATGCTTTGGAAGGACAAGTAAGAAGATTACAAATTAATCTAACAGATCATGCATTTTGGCTCGGAGCAAGATGCATAGATTATTGTATTGAATTTAGAGACTATGGTGCATCTGTAACTCATTATTATCGAGGAATAGAAAAAGATAAAATAATCAAACTACCGTTTTATCCGGATTTGCACAAAGAGAGAGAGTTCCTGGGGTATCCTTTTGAAATAAACGAAGGAAAACAAATTGTCTTCTCAGGAGGCGCATTATATAAAACAATTGATTCTAATTTTACATATTATAAAATCGTTGATAAAATTTTGAGTAATAATAAAAATGTTATTTTTTGGTATGCAGGGATGGGGGATGACTCCAAGTTAAAAGAGTTGTCTCAAAAATATGTTGGTAGAGTATACCATACGAATGAAAGACCTGATTTATATCAGATAATGCTACACTCGACAGTATATTTAAGCACATATCCAGTTTGTGGAGGATTGATGTATCAATTTGCAGCTAGTGCAGGTGTTGTTCCAGTAACTTTGAAAAATGACTATATGTCAGATGGTTTTCTATTAAATCAGTCTAATCTTGGAATAGAATTTGAGGATATAGATATATTACTGGACGAAGTGACTAAGTTACTTAATAGTGACGATTATAGGAAAAAACGCGGCTATCAGATGATGTGCGCGGTTATGAATGAAGATAAGTTCTCAGAATATTTTAACTTCGCAATGAATGGATGCGGAAACAAATTAGAAATTAAATATAAGAAATTTGATACTACTACTTTTAGAAATGAATATTTGTGCGGATTAAATAAGTATAAACTAGCTAGTATTCTTTGCAATCGAAATACAAGAAAAACAACATTAAAGTATTTTCCGTTGTTATTCATAGTAGGAGCGCTTCAAAAGATTAAGTTAAGAAAAGGAGTATAATGTATGAAAATACCTTTTGTAACATTTAAGCCTATGGAGGCTGAATTAGATAAAGAATTAAGAGAAGCCTTTGATCGAGTTTATACTCGTTCCTGGTACATCGAAGGCGTGGAAGACGAAGCTTTTGAAAAAGCATTTGCTGAGTATTGCGACAGTAAATACTGTGTTGGAGTTGGCAATGGTTTGGATGCGCTTTTCCTTGCACTTAAAGCACTTGGAGTAGGTGCAGGAGATGAAGTTATAGTTCCTTCAAATACATATATTGCTACTGCTTTAGCAGTTACTTATGTAGGTGCAACTCCGGTGTTTGTAGAGCCAGACATCCGCACCTTCAACATTGATCCGTCAAGAATTGAAGAAGCTATTACTGAAAAAACAAAAGCAATTATGCCGGTTCATCTCTATGGCCAGCCATGCGATATGGATCCAATCATGGACATTGCGAAAAAATACGGTTTATTTGTAGTGGAGGACTGTGCGCAAGCCCATGGTGCAACATATAAGGGAAAAGTAATCGGTTCTTTTGGTGATGCAGCTGGTTTCTCTTTCTATCCAGGAAAGAACCTGGGAGCACTTGGTGATGCCGGAGCAACAGTGACTAATGATGAGGAACTTGCAAAGAAGGTTCGCGCTTTAGGCAATTATGGTTCCGACTACAAATACCATCACATTTATAAGGGAAACAACTCTCGCCTTGATGAACTGCAGGCTGCATTCCTTGCTGCAAAACTTCCTCATTTGAACAGAATGAATGAAGAGAGAAGAAGAATTGCACAGAAGTACATTGATGGTATCAAGAATGAAGAAGTTATTCTTCCTTATGTCCCAGAATATGCAAATCCGGTTTGGCACATCTTTGGAATCAGATGCAAGAGAAGAGATGAACTTGAGAAGTTTTTAAATGATGCTGGCATTGGAACAAACAAGCACTATCCAATTCCTATGCATCTTCAGGAATGCTATAAGGACCTTGGATTCAAAGAAGGAGACTTCCCAATTGCGGAGGAGATTTCTTCTACTCAGCTTTCTATTCCTATGTATTATGGAATGACAGATGAAGAAGTACACTATGTGATTGATAGGGTGAATGAGTTCAAATGAGACTAAGAAATCTGGAATTAAAAGATGCTCCCTTAATGCTTGAATGGATGCATGATGAGAGTGTTGTTGGGAAATTAAAAGGAAATTTCATAGAGAAGACTTTAGCGGATGCAGAGTCTTTTATTTTGGCTTCAGCTAATAAAGAAGAGAATATCCATCTTGCCGTTGTTTCTGATGAAGATGAGTACATGGGGACGGTATCCTTAAAAAATGTGGAAGATGGAAGTGCGGAATTCGCAATAACCGTAAGAAAATCTGCAATGGGTAGAGGTTATTCCTGGTATGGAATGGAAGAAATCATCAGGCTGGCATTTGAACAGTATGGATTAGAAAGTGTCTATTGGTGTGTATCACGAGAGAATGAAAGAGCTGTTCGTTTCTATGATAAGCACAATTTCCATGAAGCATTGGATATTCCAAGCTCTGTACTAGAGCGATATAAAGGAATGGAAAACCTGAAATGGTATTCCGTACTTAAGGGCGATGTTCTTGATGATAGAACTGAAGTTGCTGGGTGTAAGATAGTACATATCAAAACCATCCCAACGGTTGGCGCTGGAGAATTGTCTTTCTTTGAAGCTACACATGATGTTCCATTTGAATTCAAAAGAATGTACTATATATCAAAGGTGCCAGAAGGGACAAGAAGGGGTTTCCATGCCCATAAGAAACTAAGGCAGCTGTTATTCTGTCCCTATGGAAGAATACAGTTAATTCTTGAAAACAAGCATGGCAGAGAAGAAATAGAACTTTCCGATCCATCTATTGGTGTGGTTATTGAAGAACCTACATGGCGTGAAATGCTTTGGTTACAGAAAGACTCTGTTCTCTGTGTGGCTGCTTCAGATTATTACGAAGTTGAAGACTATATCAGAGATTATGAAGAGTTTAGAGGGATGATTGATGGATAAGAGAAGAGACAGAGAATCAAATATTGAGCTGCTGCGTATTTTAGCAATGCTGGGTGTAATAATTCTTCACTATAATAATCCTTCCATCGGGGGGGGTTATCCTTTGTTAAGTATGGAAGCCTGAATTATTGGTTTCTTAATGCTGTTGAATCCATTTTTATATGCGCTGTTAATCTATTTATGATTATATCCGCATATTTTATGGCATCATCTAATAAAAGAGACCTTTGGAAACCAATACAGTTACTTGCTCAAGTGATAATATTCTCTGTTTTAAAATATGCATTAATCAGTATGATAAAATGCAATTTTAGTATTCGTGGACTTATTGGGGCCCTAATACCTGCTAACTACTTTGTTATTCTGTACATTGTAGTGTTTATCATTTCACCATACATCAACCTTATCTTTGAACAATTGGATTTAAGGAAAAGGAAGTTGTTTATTTGTACTTTGATACTGTTGTTCTCAGTGTATCCTACTATAGTAGATGTATTTATCGAGGTGACTAAACACAGTTTTAATGGCTTGAGCAGTATCGGGATGTATGGAAGTCAATATGGGTACTCAATAGTTAACTTTACTTTATGCTATTGTGTAGGAGCGTATATTCGCTTTGAATCAGAACATATATCTAAAGTTAACACAAATAAATTAGTTGCTGGGCTATTGGCATGTGTAGCTGCCATGACTATATGGTCTGTAATAAATGATAACATTGGTTACTTTACAGAAAAAACAGCATGGGAGTATTGCAACCCGTTAGTAATTATATCGGCAGTTTGCGCTTTTCTATTATTCAAAAGAATCAATATAAAAAATAGCAAACTCATTAATTCATTGGCAAAGGGAAGCTTTACTGTGTATTTATTACATGAAAGATTTATTAAACACATAGGTGTAGAAAAATTTGTAAATTACAATGTTTTCTTGTTAATTAGTCACATGGTGATTTCTTCTGTTTTGATTTACTTGGGGTGTTGGGTTGTTTATCTTTTATACGCTAAATTTGAGAAGGCGGTATTTGGTATCATAAAAAGAAATTGTAAATTACCATCATTAGAGATTTATGTGAAAGGGAAGTAATGAACAAGCTAAAACTATTTATTGAAAACTTTCTAGTATATGGATTAGGTGGCATTATCAGCAAAATCATACCTTTAATTATGGTGCCGATTGTAACAAGGCTGATGCCGAGTACGGATTATTTTGGTTTAAGTGATTTATCCAATACTGTAGTATCATTTGCTAGTGCATTTGCTGTAATGGGAATGTATGATGCAATGTATCGTATGTTTTTTGAAAAGGAAGATGACGAATATAAGAAAAATATTTGTTCAACTGCTTTTTCATTTACATTATGCACATCGGTAGTAGTCTTCCTGTTTTTAATTGTTTTCAAGAAACAAATAGCACAGTATTTTTTCAGCGATACTAAGTATGCGTATATAGTATATCTTTCAGCAATAGCCACATTAGTAGGTGCAACTAACAGCATTATTTCAGCTCCTACCAGGATGCAGAACAAAAGGAAGATTTTCCTGGTTACGAATACAGTAAGTCCAATCCTTTCATATGCTATTTCCATCCCAATGTTATTGGCTGGTTATTACACAGTTGCTTTACCTTTTGCAGCTGTTGTATCTGGTGCGACAATGGAACTTGCATTTTGGATAATGAATAAGGAATGGTTTAGCCTGAGAAGATTTGATAAAATTCTTCTAAAACAGCTTCTTGTTATTGCTATACCATTACTACCAAATTTTCTTATCTACTGGGTATTTAATTCCTGTGATAAGGTAATGATTACCAACATGATTGGTATAGGGGCAGCAGGTATTTATTCGGTTGGTTCAAAGTTGGGGCATGCAAGTCAATTGATTTATACGGCATTTGCTGGTGGATGGCAGTACTTTGCGTTTTCGACCATGAAAGAGGATAACCAAGTCAAAAGCAATTCAATGATATTTGAATACCTGGGTATTATCTCTTTTGCTGCAACGGCCTTTATTTGTGTGTTTTCATATCCTTTATTTAAGATCCTTTTTACAGAACAATACTTATCAGGATACATAGTCGCTCCATATCTGTTTTTAGCACCATTGCTGCAGATGCTATTTCAGGTTGCTTGTAATCAGTTTATAGTTGTTAAGAAAACCTGGCCGAATTTATTTATTCTGTCTGTTGGTGCTGCATCAAATATAGCAATAAACTACTTCTTAATTCCGGTATTAGGAATTGAAGGTGCTTCACTAGCTACTCTAATGGGTTACGCAATTTCGGACGTGATATGTGTAATCATTCTTTACAAGATGAAACTGATGGTTGTTGAAAAGAAGTTTATTGCAGCAACATTAGGAATGATATTATTTTTTGTTATTTGGAGATTGTTCATTCCAAACAATGTTATTCTAGGATTGGGATTAGCTATCATCTTCTGTTCTTATTTTACTTTCTTATACAGGAATGATGTTATGAAGCTTGTGAAAATGATAAAGAAATAATGGTATTATGTGCAACTAAACTTCAAATCTTCACTTCTACCTTACTATCATGTAGCGTGAGAATTTGAAGTTATAATAAGAGTAGATATGCTTTGCTAGTAGAGTGGTTTGAAAGTTGTCTGCAAGACAAGTAAAAAAGACCTACCTGATTTTGTCCTTCCTGTGCAACTATCAATCCAAACAACTGAAAGCCTACAAAATAAGGTAGGAAGAAAAAACACACCACAGCAGAACAAGAAAAAATAATAAAAACACGCCACAGCAGATGTGGGGGAAGGGGTAGGAAACCCACTACTCAATCTGTAAATTCAAAAAGAAGGACAAAACAATGGCAAAATATTTCGGAACAGATGGCTTCCGTGGGGAAGCCAACTGCACCTTAACCGCCGACCATGCCTTCAAGGTAGGCCGCTTCCTGGGCTGGTACTACACCCAGCTGAAGCATCAGAACAATGACTCGTCTCCTGCTAGAATTGTGATTGGCAAGGATACCCGCCGCAGCTCCTATATGTTTGAGTACTCGCTTGTGGGAGGACTGGTAGCCTCTGGTGCGGATGCTTATCTTCTTCACGTCACCACCACGCCTTCCGTGGCCTACATTGCCCGTATGGATGAGTTTGACTGCGGCATTATGATTTCCGCAAGTCATAATCCCTACTACGACAATGGCATCAAACTCATCAACAGGCACGGAGAAAAGATGGATGAGGAAACCATCAATCTGGTAGAAGACTATCTGGATGGAAAGCTGAATCTGTTTGGAAAGTCGTGGGACGAGCTTCCGTTTGCCTCTCGTGACCAGAAACTTTCTGGGGTCAGGCACCATTAAATTTTTATAAAATAATAAATTCAATACACAGACTATTGATTGTATATAAACCTGACTTTTGCAGGAAAACAAGTATAAAATACCCGTCAAGCCCAGTAATAGATGGCTTGGCGGGTTTGTTGTTTTGCCGGATTTTCGGTAAACACAAAATAATTCGACAGATTGCATAACTGATTTGTAAAACTCATAATGAATAACAGGAAGTGCTAGTGTTTTACTACATTTTGCTTTGCTAGATGCTAGCATTTTACTCTAACTATTATGAGAAAGGGAACAAAATCATGGAAAAAACACAAGGTGTCAGGTGCAAATTAAAATTCTATAAACTTAATGAAATGAGTTGTACTATGTTTGATTATGTGGTAAAATCCGTAAATAACGATATGGAGATGTTAAGATGACAGTAGGACAGAGAATATTCGAACTGCTAAAACAAAAGGGTATGACCCAGAAAGAATTTTCTGAAAGAACCGGTATTGCGACTACAACGATCAGTGATTGGAGGAAGAAGAATACCAATCCGGGATCGGACAAGATATTATTAATATGTGCTGCATTAGAGGTTACCCCGGAATACTTATTGTCGGGCGTTTCAGAGGATAGCCATCGAGGGCGTAACAAAGAATATGTTGTTATTCCCAAAAATACAGAGGAAAGGCTGTTAATAGAAGTATTTGGGGAAATGGATTTTGAGGAGAGAACACAACTGCTTGCGTATGCTAAAAAAATAATGGAACATTGATTTCCATTAAAAATCCGTAAATAACGATATTGATTAAAGAGAATGGGAGGGGTGAAACATAGCGAGAAGATTAAGAGAATGGTACAGGGGAGCTATATATCATATCATGCAGAGAGGGATTCGGAGAAAAGAGATATTTTCAGATCAAAATGATTACCATATGTTTTTATCAATACTATCGAAGGAACTGAAGAGAAATCAGTGCAAACTCCATGCATACTGTTTAATGACAAATCACTATCATCTTTTGGTGGAAACATCAGAATATGAGGTATGGAAATTTATGAAGAATCTGGCCCACAATTATGCACAGTACTATAACAGCATGAATGCATTCCAGGGACATCTGTTTGAAGGACGATATAAATCATGTTTAGTTCAAGACGATGCATATTTTCTGCAGACCAGCCGTTACATCCATCTGAATCCGGTAAAAGCCCGTATGGCTGCCCATCCAGAGGATTATAAGTGGAGCAGTTACCGCACCATGCTTGGCATATCGGATGACCAGATCACGGTAAAGGAAAGGACGCTGGGATATTTTAAAGGGAAAAGTGTTCACAGATACAGGGATTTCGTAGAGGATATTGGCCATAAATACATGGTTACGGAGTCGGAGATACATAAAGAAATTGAGGAGGATGAAATATGGCTACCTTGGTAAAGAGTTTTGCGATCCAGGGAATCGATGCATATCCTGTAGATATAGAGACGAAGACCATGGAAGGCCAGCCTATGATATCGATCATCAGTCTGGCTCCTTCTGATAAAAAGAAGTGCGGCTCCCATTTTGATCTGGCAATGGCTGTTGGAGTACTGAAGCAGGCGGATCTGATAGATGCAAAGAATATTCTCCAGTATGGACTGATCGGAGAGCTTTCCTTAGACGGAAGATTAAGGCCCAGCAGAGGGATCCTGCCAATGATCATTGCAGCAAAGAAACATGGATATAAAAGTGTGATTGTTCCCAGGGAAAATATGGTGGAAGCCAGATTAGTACAGGGGATCCAGATATTGGGGTTCGAAACGCTATTGGATGTATTACGCTATCTGGAAGGGAAAAAAACATATGGAAGTACAGTGCCGGAAGAAGAAAATGCGATATGGCAGGAAAACCTGTTGGACTTTGCAGATGTCAAGGGACAGGATGAATTAATTGATGCAGTGACACTGTCGGCGGCTGGCGGACACAATATGCTGATGATCGGAGAACCCGGTTGTGGGAAAACGATGATAGCACAAAGGATTCCAACGATACTTCCACAGATGACAGAGGAAGAATGCCTGGAAGTGACCAAAATATATAGTATATCGGGACTTCTTCCCAACGGGCATGCGCTTATGAAGCAGCGCCCCTTTCGTGCCCCTCATCATAATGCTTCATTGAATGCCCTGATCGGAGGGGGAGTGAACGCTATGCCTGGAGAGGTTTCACTGGCCCACAATGGGGTGTTGTTTCTGGATGAACTTGCTGAGTTTTCAAGACGCACATTAGATGCGCTCCGCCAACCTGTAGAAGATAAAAAAGTTTCCATCTCCCGTGTAAACGGGACTCATACGTTCCCATCTAATTTCATGTTTGTTGCCGCAATGAACGAAAGGACAACGAAATTGATACAAGCATAAATGTAGAAATACCTTGAAATAAAACTTTTTCACGGATGCTAAGGTGGAATTATGCCTATCCAATTCCTGATATCGCAACACAGGGTAAATAATAAGACTTGTATTTGAAACCCTTTAACGATAGAATAAGGTTATCGTTAGTAAGTGCGATATCGTTAAATCATTTCAAAGCAGAGTAATTCTGCGTCGCTCATGTGTTTTCAAATATCGGTATTCATTTATAATTATCTTTAAAATATATTTTGTAATAATATGTCTGATAGAAATTATAATATAAGTAGTGGTGATGTATAGAAAAAACAAATGATATGTTGAGAGGATTTCATGTTAAAGTATATTTGAGATTGAATAATATTTAGATAAATCCTATGAATATGAAAATAAACTGAAAGGTGAAAAAACAATGTATCTTTTTAGAGCACTAAATAATAAAGATGAACAAAATATCACTACTAAGTCAAGAATTATTGCAAGCCGGGAGTCTAGTAGTCAGATTCTTTCAGAACTGGGTTCGCATGTTGCGAAAGCGTCCGAAATGAATCAAGAAGATTGTTGGATATCAACCTGTAAGACTCTTGATGTGAATATACTTGAATATGCAATTCCTCAGGGAGGAAAATACAATACTGCAGCTAATAGAAAGAATATTGCAGTGATAGATGTTTCATTTTGGAAAAATGTAACTTCAATAGATGATTGTTACACTGTTTTTAAACAAGGTAATAATGTTGTTGTTGATTTTTCAACATTGCAAATTAATTCAAATTATGGGAAGAAAGTTTCTGATAATACATTTAGTCAAGTACAATGCATACGTAAACTCATTGATTCAACGTATTTGGGGAAAATAGATTCAGCTTTATTCGATTGCTCGTTTCCAAGAAAAAAGAATGTACCAATTAATAAACTTGATTTTATGAGTTTTTCCAAGAAAAGAATTAATAACAATAATGAAATTACGTGTTTTGGGCTTTTTGATACAGGAATAACAGCAGTACAAAATGGTATAGCTAGGGATGCTAAAGAAGTTCTTTGCTTAAATCGTATTCCCAATACTGCAATAAAGACTATTCTTACTCCGATTCAACAAGATATCCTTTATATGATAAAGGATGAGGTTGTGCGAGATAGGATAATAAATGAAATAATAAGCGGAAATATTGGGATAGACTGGAATAATAATAATAATATTGAGGTTTGGGTTGGGGGCTGTTCAAATAAAATAGTCATTAATGGACAACCATGGATGTATCCATCAATGATTTATGAAAACCTATCAAAC
This sequence comes from Agathobacter sp. LCP21S3_B2, assembly GCF_052118705.1. Taxonomy (NCBI): domain Bacteria; kingdom Bacillati; phylum Bacillota; class Clostridia; order Lachnospirales; family Lachnospiraceae; genus Agathobacter; species Agathobacter sp. LCP21S3_B2. Next base: position 82,729 of record NZ_JBQKGQ010000007.1, read on the forward strand.
TCGAGTACTAATATTGAAAAAGATTATGATAACTTTTTGAATACAAAAGAATGTTTGCTAAGACAAGCTATTGATTTCATTTTGAATAATCTTGGCATTAATAATATATCGATTGGATCTATTCCTGAACGCGACGGGCTTTGTGTCTTTGATTTTGATGCAAATAACTATAATAATTTAAATATTACTAAAAGAAAATTGTATGATGTAGTTGCGATTAAGTGGAAAGGACAATTGAATTTAGTTTATAATACAGGAGGAAATGCGGGAATAATAGGAAAAATTGATAAAGCCAATGTACTAATAGATGATTTAATAAAAAACCGAAAAATTCAATGTCCAGAATTAGAAAAGTAGAAACGGCGAAATTTTTCACTTACTTCGTATTATTTTAAGTGTCTCCTAAATATCAGTGCTCATCATAATACATTCATTAATAATTTGTGAAATGGGATACTAATTATGCAAATATCTTGGAGAAGATTATATGAAATAGTTGATTTGTCAAGAAATGGATGCAATTTGACACAGAAGAATTTACTGAAAGAATTAATGAAATACCTAGAAGGATGATGACTATGCAGACACAGGAATCAAATTGGGTATTTGTTGTTTCCCTTGGAACATCAAATCCAGAAGATTGCGATTTGACTTGAATCGGGTTGGTGGGGTCAGGCACCATTAAATTTTTATAAAATAATAAATTTGGATATACGAACTATTGAAATTGTATATTAAGTGTGTTAACATAAAAAACAACTTGAGGTTAAGGAACGTTTAACGTTTAATAACGGCTAAAATTTGTGAATTATTAAACTATTAGAATTTGAATATGAAAACAATAAGTGACAGAATATTTGAAAAATTAAAAGAAAAAGGTATGAGTCAGAAGGAGTTTTCACAGAAGACTGGCATTGCGGAAAGTTCAATTAGTGACTGGAAGAAAAAACATACTAATCCGGTAAGTGACAAGATATTGATTATATGCGAGGTGCTGGATATTTCGCCATATGAGTTATTGTCAGGAGCAGAGCATATTGGAACCAGAAGCAGGGATAATCAGACATATGTTTTTGCAAAAGATACTGAACTTGGAATGGTAGTTGAGACATATCAGCAGTTGGATTATAAGCAGCAAAAGAGACTTTTGGGCTATATGGATGCTTTGAAGATGAACAACTAGAAAAAATGTAATTTTGTACCACATGATACGTAAAAACGAAAAAATTCGTACAAGAGAGGATGAAGATTATATATTCAAATGAAGAGTACTGGGTATGGTTGTCCAGATGCAAAAAGAATTATAGATTTATGTGAACAAAACAGGGCGTCAATATTAACGAAAGAGGATAAAAAGTATATTGATAATGCAAAGAAGCTGCCGGATGCGCCGGTAGTACTATATTATAAAGGTAATCTAAATTTTGCTTCAGAATTAGAAAGAAGGGCAATAGTCGGAGCGAGGAGATGTACCAGGGATGCAAGTGAAAATTGTATGTGTTAGTCGCGAAAAATATATAATAATCGTGACAAAAAATAAAGGGTGTTGCCATGTCAGAAAGCTAGCCTACTATAGTGGAGTCTTTCACAGAGTTTAAAAGTCGGATAATAAAGGCGCGAGAGTAAATAATATAATTCATTCTTTATGATTATTTTATTTGATTGAAATACCGATACGTGGTAATATGAATTTGAAAGAGAGGATATAATGGCTAAGGAAAATGTTAATGAACTGGTGGATAAACTTACTCTATTTGATGATGATTTAATGAGTAGAGTTTTCGACAATAATATCGAAGCAACAGAGCTTATGCTTAGAATCATATTGGGAAGGAACATTAATGTAATTAGTGTTATTGGACAAGATGAGATAAAAAGTCATGAAGTAGGTGGAAGAAATATAACATTGGATGTTCATGCGATTGATGTGAACGGTGATGAAATTGATATTGAAGTACAAGGGAATTCGGCAGGGGCACATATCAGACGAGCAAGATATCATAGCAGTATGGTAGATTCTAAAATGTTAGACGAAGGACATGAGTTCAGGCAACTTAAGGATTCGTATATCATATTTATATATAAACATGATAAATTTAGAAAGGGTTTACCAGTATATCACATAGACCGATATATAAGGGAAACAGAAGAATTATTTGATGATGGTTCCCATATTATATATGTAAATGGTAACTATAAAGGTAATGATGAAATTGGACAGCTAATGAATGATTTTCGTCAGACAGATTCAGATAAGATTCATTATGCTGCATTAGCAAAAGGTGTAAAGCATTTTAAGGATACTGAAAAGGGGCGTGAGCAAATGTGTGAAGCAGTTGAAAAATATGCAAAGGAATATGCAAAGGAATATGCAAAAGAATATGCGGTAAAGGAAAAGATGATTTCTGTGAAAAATCTTATGGAGAATATGAAACTTACAGTGGATCAGGCACTAAATGCTTTGGGAATTCAAGGGGATGAAAGAAAAACCATAATAAATCAATTACAAAACCGAAATTATGATATTTAAGTAGAGATATATTAAAAATTTTTAGAACATAAATATAAGATGTTCTAGATTGAAATGCTAAAGAGTGTCATGGCACACCCAAATAGAAGCCCCAGTAGCTGGAACTACTGGGGCTTCTATTTAATTGAGCTGCTACAATTAACAGTGGGGTTAGGCATCATTATATTTCTTACAAAAATACAGAGTTTTATATATAACCTATCTGCCTAAATAAATTGAATTAGGATGAAAGACGATATTAAAAAAGAGTGCAAACTGCTTGCAATTAGCAATCAAACGAAATATAATGAAGAAAAAAGAGGAGGCGATATCTATGGCAAGAACAGCAAATGTATTTGCACGTGTTGAGCCTGAAGTAAAAGAGCAGGCAGAGCAGGTGCTTGATCGACTTGGCATTCCAATGTCCAATGCGGTAGGAATGTTTCTGAGACAGATTGTACTCCAGAGGGGAATTCCTTTTGAAATGAAACTTCCGGCTTATGAGGAACCTGTTGCGTATGGTTCTCTTACAAAGGAACAGTTCGATGCAGAGATAGAAAAGGGCATGGAAGATATTAAAGCAGGCAGAGTATATTCAGCAGATGAAGTTGAAGCAGAAATGAAACGGGAATTTGGTATATGAAATATAAAGTGATGTATACAGCAGGAGCCAAAAGAGATCTGAGAAATATTTTCAGATATATTTCAGAGGAACTGTTAGCTCCAGAGAACGCTGCCAGACAGACAGACCGAATTATGGTTGCTATTCGAAAGTTGGACACCATGCCGAATAGCAACCGGCTTTATGAGGAAGAACCATGGCACAGCAGAGGACTTCGGTTCTTTCCGGTGGACAATTATTTGGTATTTTATAAGACAAATGATGAAAATGAAATAGTGTATATAGTTCGAATTATGTATCGTGGACGTGATGTTCGCAAGCAGTTAAGCCGGACAGAAGACATTTCAGAAAATTAAAATTTAATATGGAACCAGAAGTTTGAGCAGTTAGTCTATGAAAAATAGGGGAGCTGCTTTTTTCATACAAAGTCCATCTGAGGGAAGGGCTCCGGAGCCTTTCCTTTTATCTTAATAAGGACAGTATAATGGTCTATGGCTGGACAATCAAGAGGTCAGGTGATGGACAAGATAAGAAATCATAAACAATATTATTTTATTGGACTTAAGATAATAGCTATGTTATTATAGTGATAAGGTACTATCAACCACACAAAATAAAGGATGGACAAATGAAGGGAAAAAAATTGACAGCGCTGTTTACATGCGCATTTTTACTGACTACCTCCACGCTGAGTTATGCGTGGGCTGATTCAGATTCATCTGGCAAAGCAGGTAAGCAGGGGACAGCAGCTAGTGGTTATATTGAAAGTGATCTGGATCAGGACACACCATTGTATGATTCTGGAATTGCTTTGTATTCTGACATACCGGCTTCATATCCGGATGGTGGAGTAGATGCTATCAGACAGCGATATCCGGAGAACAGAAATCAGAATCCGTATGGTACATGCTGGGCATTTGCATCAACAGGCTTGGCGGAGTTTGATTTGATTAATGATGGTCTGGCAAGTAAGGATACAGTTGATTTTAGCGAATTGCAATTGGCATATTTTACATACAATTTTGTTACTGATCCACTTGGAGGTACAGAGGGCGATGTTGCAAGGTACTATAATGATAACGCGACTTATTCTTATCTTAACAGAGGAGGCAATTTTGAATATTCACTCCGCCGATTAAGTCAATGGATTGGTGTTGCAGATGAGTCAGATGTGTCATATTCTCAGGCTGGTGCAACGATTAGTGGCTCATCAATCGATGATAAATATGCGTATGGATATGATAAAGCACATCTTGAGAATGCATATGAGATCAATATAAGGCAGCAGCCTGATCAGGTTAAAGAAATGATCGAGCAAAACGGAGCTGTCGGGGCTATGTATTATGATAGAGAGTCGGCTTGGGGATTTTATGGAGCTGATTCATATACTTATTATGATACTAATAGAGCAGGTAGCGGACATGCCATTATGATTGTCGGTTGGGATGACAATTTCTCAAAGGATAATTTCAAAGATGGTAACAAACCGGCTCATGACGGTGCGTGGCTTGTGCGTAATAGCTGGGGAGATTATAGAGATTATTTCTGGATGTCATATGACACTGTTTCATTACTGGATACAGCCTGGGCATTTGATTTTACTGGAGCGGATAATTACGATAACAACTATCAGCTGGATGGTGGAATAGGTACATATAAGGTATCAAATTATACGACTATGGCCAATGTTTTTACGGTGGGAGAGAAAGATGATGTTACATCAGAGAGCCTTAAGGCAGTTTCACTTTCTATGACAAGAGAAGCAAATGTTGGGTATAAAATTGAGATATATACAGATTTGTCTGATATTAAAGATCCAACAAGTGGTACATTGCAGGAGAGTGCGACTACAGAAGGCGAAAGTGCATTTGCAGGATATTACACTATACCATTGAATGATGAAGTTAAGCTTATTCCGGGTAGTTCATTTTCTGTTGTTGTCACATTAGATAAAGCGGCGCTCGATCATGAGTCAGCTCATTCAGTAGCAAATGGAGATAATGTGATATGGGATTGCCATGTGAACCGGGACAATTCAAGAAGCTTCTACAAATATGCAGGAAAGTTCCGTAATATTACTTATCCAAAGGGTAATGATGGAAACCTATGTATTAAGGCATTTACCACTAACAACACAAATGAGACACCGGTAGAAGAAAAGCATACTGTTACATTTGATGCCAATGGTGCAAATGTGACAATTCCAAACAAGGAAGTTATTAAAGGACAGACGTATGGAGATTTGCCAACACCTGCGAGAGAAGGATATACATTTGCAGGATGGTTTACAGATGCTACTGCCGGAACTCAGGTGACAGCTTCTACTATAGTAGAGCTTACAGCAGATCAGACGCTATATGCACACTGGACACAGAATCCGGTAGTAGAGCCGGAAAAGACAGCATCTGAGAAAGTTTCTATGGTAAAAGAAGCGATTGAGGCGGCTGTTAGTGCGATAGATGCTACGAATAATCTTACAAAAGATGATATTCAGAAAGCAGTAGATGATGCTCTTACTAAAGCAGGCATCACAGAGTCGAAAGTGGTAGTAGAAGATTTCACAAAGACTGATGCGACTACAACTGCATCAGGAAAGGCAAAAGCCACAATAAGCATTACATGTGGAACAGCTAAAGATAGTGTGATATTTGATAAGACAATAGCACAGCTTCCAAATCCGGAGCCGAGTGAACCGGATAAACCAAGCCAGCCGGACAAACCAAGCAAGCCGGATAAACCAAGCAAGCCGGACGAACCAAGCCAGCCGGACAAACCAAGCCAGCCGGATAAACCGAGTGAACCGGATAAACCAAGCCAGCCGGACAAACCAAGCCAGCCGGATAAACCAAGCCAGCCGGATAAACCGAGTGAACCGGATAAACCAAGCCAGCCGGATAAACCGGCTGAGTCGGATAAGCCGGGAATACAGGGAGGCAATGTTGATTATGAAACAAATGTTTCAATAGGTGACACAAAATCGGATGTATCTGTGGATGAGTCAAAGCTTAAGGATACAGTTCTTAGTGCAGAGCAGAAGAAGCTTGTAGATGATGGAGGAAAGGCAGACATCACTCTTACTATGTCTGATATTTCAAAGAATGTTTCAGATGAACAGAAAGAGCTTATTAATTCAGTACTTAAATCTGATGATAAAGTTGGTATGTATGTAGATATTTCTGTTCTGCTTACAATAACTGATGCAGAAGGCAATGTTATCACTGATAAAGCTTTGGTATCAGAGACTGCAACTAAATTTACTGTAAAGATGAAACTGGCAGATGAACTTTTACAAAAAGATTCATCAAAGATTCGTACTTATCAGGTAGTAAGATTACATGATGGAAAGTCAGAAATTCTTGATTCAAAATGGGATGCATCAACAGGAACACTGTCATTCGAGACAGATAAGTTCTCTACTTATGCTATCTCATATAGCGACAAGTATAAGGAAGCTGTCAAGGAGCCAACAAAAGATCCTGTAAAGAATCCGACAAAAGATTTCGATACAGATATCAAGGATGGAAACAAAAAAGATAATAGTAAACCACAAGTAAATAGCAACGTAAAAACAGATTCAAAACAGCAGACAAAAGATGCAATAAAGACAGGTGATGATAATAGAGTATTATTTATGTTTATTGTATTCATAATTGCTGTAGCTGGCGTATGTGTCACTGTGAATAGAATTGTTAAGAAGAACTAGTGGTTGGAATGACAAGGCGAGCTTAGGCTCGCCTTGTGTATTTGTGCGCCTGGCGGCATTGCTTTTTGCAGAAAGAGATGCAGGTTGGTAGGTGAAAAATTATAGATTCGGTTGAGACAGATTTTTATGCAATTTTACCACTTCACCGCATTAAAATTTAATGCTTTTTTTATAAAATATACAAAAAGTAACAAAAAGCACTAGACAAAATGTCCTATATAAGGTAAAATGCATATATGTAATCAAGCGGCACATTTGAAGGTTGTGCAGATAGTATTGGGTATATTTTACGAATTGGGGGGATTTTTCATGAGAATATATCATGCTAAGGATTATGCAGATATGAGCAGAAAGGCTGCAAATATCGTATCGGCACAGGTGATTATGAAGCCTAATTGTGTATTGGGACTTGCTACGGGCTCTACACCTGTCGGATTGTATAAGCAGCTCGTTGAGTGGTTCAAGAAGGGGGATTTGGACTTCTCAGAGGTTATGACGGTGAATCTTGATGAGTACAAGGGATTAAGCCGTGAGAATGACCAGAGTTACTATTATTTTATGCATCAGCATCTGTTTGATCATGTGAATATTCCGATTGAGAATACGCATCTGCCAAATGGCATGGAACCGGATTCGGACAGGGAGTGCAAACGCTATACTGAGCTGATTCAGGCACTGGGGGGTGTCGATTTACAGCTTTTAGGTATAGGACACAATGGCCATATTGGATTTAATGAGCCGGGAGAGTCTTTTGACAAGCAGGTTCATTGTGTGAATCTGACAGAGTCAACTATAGAGGCCAATAAGAGATTTTTTGCATCGGCTGATGATGTTCCGAAGCAGGCTTATACAATGGGCATCAAGACCATCATGCAGGCTAAGAAGATTCTTATTATTGCAAGTGGTGAGGATAAGGCAGAGATTGTGCACAAGGCTTTATTTGGACCGATTACACCACAGGTGCCGGCTTCTGTATTGCAGCTGCACAATGATGTTACGCTTGTAGCGGATGAGGCTGCACTGAGCAGCCTGTAGATGTTTTTTAGTTGAGAAGGTGCATGTATATGATAATAAAAAATGCAAGGGTATTTACAGAGGATGGCAGCTTTATGCAAGGTGATGTTGTCGTTAAGGATGGCCGTTTTGACAGTGTTTTGGAGAGAACAGCTGACACGGACGCGGCTAATGACAGCACACAGCAGGAGATTATAGATGCATCAGGTCTTATCATGATTCCGGGACTTGTGGATATCCACTTTCACGGCTGCAGGGGAGCAGACATGTGTGACGGCACTGTGGAGGCGCTTGATGTGATTACATCATATGAGGCTTCTGTCGGAGTGACGAGTGTTTGTCCGGCAACGATGACCATACCGAGGGATGAACTCTTATGCGTTATGAAAAATGCTGGTGATTACACATATCACGGTGGAGCGCATCTGGTAGGAATCAACATGGAGGGGCCATTTATCAGTCCGTCAAAAAAGGGAGCGCAGGCAGCAGAAAATATTATGCATTGTGATTATGAATATTTTCGTCAGCTTCAGGATGCAGCCAATGGTCTGATTAAGCTTGTTGATATAGCTCCGGAGGAGCCGGGGGCGTTTGAATTTATAGATAAGGCAAAGGATGAGACTGTTATATCAATAGCACATACGGCAGCAGATTATGATACGGCAAAGGAAGCTATAGAGCATGGTGCAAGCCATGCCACACATCTGTACAATGCCATGCCGTCTCTTCACCATAGGAATCCGGGAGTTATCGGAGCTGTGAGGGATTCACAGAAATGTCATGTTGAGCTGATATGTGACGGAGTACATATTCATCCATCGGTTATCAGGGCAACATTTGCCATGTTTGGTGCAGAACGTATCATTTTAATCAGTGACAGCATGAGGGCTACAGGTCTTGAAGACGGCGAATATACACTTGGAGGGCAGCCGGTGACAGTAAGGGGCAACCTTGCCACACTTCATGACGGTACGATTGCAGGCTCTGCAACAAACCTGATGGACTGTATGCGTTTTGCGATAAATGAAGCCGGTATTTCGCTTGAGGAGGCAATTATGTGTGCGACAGCCAATCCGGCAAAAGAGATTAATATATTTGATGAAGCAGGAAGTATTTCTGTCGGTAAAAAAGCCGATTTTGTGCTTTTAAATAATGCATTGGATATTGTAAGTGTGTATATCGATGGAAAGGAGATAACATGTTAGGTTTTTTCAAGAATAAATCAAAGGAGATAATTATTTATTCTCCTTGCAAAGGAAAAGTGGTGCCGATCACAGAGGTTCCGGATCCTACATTTTCAGAAAAGATACTGGGAGATGGATTCGCAGTAATTCCGTCTGATGGCAAAATTTATGCACCGGCAGATGGTGAGATTACGGCAGTTTTCGATACACTGCATGCAATCACAATGGCGACCGATAAAGGAACCGAGATTCTGATTCATATCGGACTGGATACGGTGATTTTAAAGGGAGAGCCTTTTACAGCTCACATCTCGGCCGGAAGTCAGGTAAAAAAGGGTGATTTGATGATGGAAGCAGACATAGAAAAGATAAAGGCTGCCGGTTTCAATCCGATTACACCTATTTTGATTGGCAATACAGAGAAATACAATAAAATTACTTTGATTAAAGAGGGTGAAGCTGAGCCGGGGGATGAAGTGCTCAGTCTTTCGTAAGAAATATAACGAACTATATTGGAGTATCTCCAGTTTAGTATATATATATAATGTAAAGGAGGGGAAATCTATGAAATTTCTTCAAAAACTGGGTAAAGCTTTAATGCTTCCCGTAGCAGTACTTCCTATCTGTGGTATCCTCATGGGTATTGGATATTTTTTATGTCCTGCAACCATGCAGGGTGGTGACATCGAGGGAGTGCGTAATTTAATAGGTCTGTTTTTAGTTAAAGCAGGGGGCGCTTTGATTGACAACATGGCCATCCTTTTTGTAATCGGCGTTGGTGTCGGTATGTCGGAAAAGAACGACGGTACCGGCGGTATTGCAGCTTTAGCTTCATGGCTGATGATGACAACACTCCTGTCTACAGGCTTTGTTACAACAATCATGCCATCTATCGCTGACAGCGCTACAAAGACACTTGCATTCGACAAGATTGCAAACCCATTTATCGGTATCTTAGCCGGTATTATTGGTTCTTTGTGTTACAACAGATTTAAGGATACAAAGCTTCCTGATTGGCTGTCATTCTTCAGCGGCAAGCGTTGCGTAGCAATTATCGCAGGTGTTGTTTCAATCCTTGTATCTGTAGTATTACTGTTTGTATGGCCATTACTTTTCGGTGCTCTTGTAGCTATCGGTAAAGCAATCGTTGGTCTTGACGTGGTCGGCGCAGGTATCTATGCATTCCTGAATCGTTTGTTAATCCCTACAGGATTACACCACGCATTAAACAACGTATTCTGGTTCGATACTATCGGACTTGGAGATCTCTCTCATTTCTGGGCAGGCGAGACATCAAAGGATGTTTCATGGAGCCTCGGAATGTACATGTCAGGTTTCTTCCCATGTATGATGTTTGGTATTCCTGGTGCAGCACTTGCCATGGTTAAGTGTGCAAAGCCTGCTAAGAAAAAGGTTGCCATCGGTATCCTTGCTTCTGCAGCTATCTGTGCATTTATCTGTGGTGTTACAGAGCCTTTTGAGTTTGCATTTATGTTCCTTGCTCCTGGTCTCTATGTGATTTATGCTTTACTTTATGGTATTTTCACAATGATTACAGTAGCTCTTGGATTTAGAGCAGGCTTCTCATTCTCAGCTGGTGCGATGGATTTATTATTCTCATCTTCACTTCCGGCTGCAGCAAAGACATGGCTCATCATTCCTCTTGGAATCGCAGCTTTTATCGTATTCTACATTGTATTCTATTTCGCTATCAAGAAATGGGATCTTAAGACTCCTGGTAGAGAGGACGATGATGTTGAGGCAGAGAAGAAGGCAGTGCTTTCTAACAATGACTACACAGCTGTAGCAAAGACTATTCTTGAGGGCTGCGGTGGCAAAGACAATATTGCAAGCATTGACAACTGCATCACAAGACTCAGACTTGAGGTTAAGGATATCACTCAGGTTGATGACAAGAAGATTAAATCTGCAGGTGTTGCAGGAGTTATGAAGCCTGGCAAGAATTCTGTTCAGATCATTATCGGAACCAAGGTTCAGTTTGTTGCGGATGAGTTTTCTAAGCTTTGTGAGTAGATTTGTTCTGCAATATAGCAGTGTTGATTCACGATAGGTGATTCACATAATTTCATAATACATGATTTAAAGCCACACCGGGTGTTATGCCTGGGGTGGCTTTTTTTGAGTTCGGGCCGTAAGCTCCGACCGGTCGTGGTGCACACGGACTCTCGTGAGAGCGCATAGCGAAGCTGGTTAGATATTGTAGGATTATGCCCATGAAGAGCAGAAATGACTTGCCATGGAAGGCAAGTCAAGGAGAATCGCGCCATGGAAGGCGCGTTTCGACGGTTTCGTCAAGCTTAGAAAAACTCAAAGGCATAATCCGTACAGTATCTTAGCAGCGCAGCGTAGCGAAAACGAGAGTCCGTGTTCACCACGACCGGGCGGGGCTTACAGCCCTTACGCTGTGGTGGTAATCCGCCCAGGAGAGCTCTAACGTGTGAAAGCCCTGAACATGTTCAAATAGTGGGAAATGTATAGCTTTACAGCAAGGGTTGAAAAACAAACAAATGTTTGCTATAATAAATGGAGCGATGAAATAAAAGTATATTAGGTTTAGTAATTTAAGTATTCATTGAATTTATTGTAATTAGGGAAAATCCAATATCAATCGATTGATAGAAAGAGTGATTTTATATGAACATATGGCTAAAGTTAAGGAAAACAGCTGCAATTACACTATGTGAATTACTTGCAATTGCTACAATTTTTACAGGCTGTGCCTCCACTGATTTATCCGGCATGGAAGGTGCCGGGCATGCCGCAGGAGCTGTAGTGACAGGTGAGGATTCTTCCGGTGCTTTAGGCCGCACGGATAATGTGGATGGTGCAAAGGGCGGAAGTGACCCGTCGGAAGCTGATTCAGGTGCTAACGGTACAGTACAGGCGGATGCAGGGAAGCCGCAGGAAGATCTTGTAAACAACAATTCTTATGTTTCACTTGATGCGATTCCTGCATATGATGGCAAGGCATATGTGGCTGTCAACAATAATGAGCCTTTTTTTACGGACAGCGATATGACTACCACTGCTTTTGAAAATTATAGTGATTTGGATTCACTTGGCAGATGCGGTGTGGCTTATGCCAATATCTGCAAGGATATCATGCCGACTGAGGAGCGTGGCAAGATAGGCATGATAAAGCCATCAGGCTGGCATACGGTGAAGTATGATGTGATAAAGGACAGGTATTTATATAATCGCTGTCATCTTATTGGCTATCAGCTTGCCGGCGAGAATGCCAATCCGAAGAATCTTATTACCGGTACGAGATACCTGAATGTGGAGGGCATGCTGCCGTTTGAGAATCTGGTGGCGGATTATGTAAACAATACAGGAAATCATGTGCTTTACAGAGTGACTCCGATGTTCTCGGGCAGCAATCTAGTTGCAAACGGCGTTCTCATAGAGGCAAAGTCGGTTGAGGATAACGGTGGCGGCATACTTTTTAATGTCTATTGCTATAATGTGCAGCCCGGAGTCGGAATAAACTATGAGAATGGTGACAGCTGGCTGGATGGCACCACTCCGCAGAATGAAGGCTCGCAGAGCAGCGCTGGAAGCGGGGAAGGAGAATCCAGCTCTTCAGGCAGTACGACAGGAAGTGCATCATCAGGCTCAGACAGCTCAGCAGCAGAAAACAGCGCTGCAGATTCTTCAAACAGCGAGACGATGGTTCATATCACTGCAACGGGCAAGAAATATCACCGTGCGGGCTGTCGAACCTTGAAAAAGAGTGACACAGAGGTAACGCTTGATGAAGCAAAATCCATGGGCTTGTCTCCGTGCAGAATTTGCAATCCACCACAGTAGATGTGCATTTGCAATCCGCCACAGTATATGTGCATTAGCATTTGTAATTCACCGCAGTAGAAGCAAATTAGCATCTGAAATTTTCCACAGTAGACGAACCTTAGCATTTGTAACCCTTCACAGCAGATGCTCGTTACCTTTGCAGTACAACCAAGTTTATTGAAGAAACTAGGAAGAAACCGTGCAAATGAAAATATTGTCACAGAGTAAGGGATGCAAGCCACGGCACCGCCAGGGCGCACGCATATGCATTTGATTGAGCGAATAGCGAAGCCGCTTAGATACTGTAGGATTATGCACATGAAGCACAGAAATGACTTGCCATGGAGGGCAAGTCAAGGAGAACCGCGCCACGGAAGGCGCGTTTCGACGGTTTCGTCAAGCATAGAAGAATAAAAAGCATAATCCGTACAGTATCTTAGCGGCAAAGCGTAGCGAAAGCAAAGCATATGCGTGTGCCCTGGCGGTGCCGTGGCTTGCAGCCCGTATAATTGCCATAAACCCTTGACGATTGCAAAACCGAAAAGTATAATAGAATAGCTAATGAATTCAATATTTTAATATAGATGGAGGAAACCAAATGGCACTGAGCAAAAAGCCGGTCAACGGCATGAAGGATATATTACCTGCAGAGATGGAAATCCGTGATTATGTGACAAGCGTAATCAAGGATACATACAGAAGCTTCGGATTTACACCGATAGAGACACCATGCATGGAGAATATAGCAAATCTCACAAGCAAGCAGGGCGGAGAAAATGAGAAGCTGATCTTCAAGGTAATGAAGAGAGGCGAGAAGCTGAATCTGGAGACAGCAAAGGAAGAGTCGGATGTAGTAGACTTTGGAATGCGCTACGACCTTACAGTGCCACTTTCAAGATATTATTCAAACAATGCCAACAACCTGCCATCGCCGTTTAAGGCACTTCAGATGGGCAGTGTGTGGAGAGCAGACAGACCTCAGAGAGGCCGCTACAGACAGTTTACACAGTGTGATATAGATATACTCGGAGAGCCAAGCAATCTGGCAGAGATAGAGCTGATTACAGCAACCACTACCACAATCGGCAGACTCGGCTTCGAGAACTTTGAGATAAGAATCAACGAGAGAAGAATCCTAAAGGCAATGGCTGCTTACAGTGGTTTCGCTGAGGCGGATTACGACAGCGTATTTATCACACTCGATAAGATGGACAAGATAGGAGAGGAAGGCGTTGCAAGTGAGCTTGCACAGGGTGGCTACCCACAGGAAAATATTGACAAATATCTTGATTTGTTCAAGCTTTTGGAGCAGACAAGGGATGTCACTGAGGGTGTAAATATACTTTCAGAAAAGCTCGGTGAATATTTAGACGAAGAAGTGGTTACGAATATGACAGAGATAGCTACTGCTGTCAATGCCACAAAGGGAGCAAAGTTTGAGCTCGTATTTGACCCTACACTTGTTCGTGGAATGAGCTACTACACAGGAACTATTTTTGAGATATCAATGCCTGAGCTTGGCGCAGCCTGTGGCGGTGGCGGACGATATGACAAGATGATTGGAAAGTTCACCGGAAATGATGTACCTGCCTGTGGTTTTTCAATCGGTTTTGAGAGAATTATCCTGCTTCTCATGGAGAGCGGCTTCAAGATTCCTGAGAGTCCAAAGAAGGTGGCTTATCTGGTTGAGAAGAAATATCCGGCAGACAAGCTTGTTGATGTCATGAACCAGGCAAAAGACGCAAGAGCAAACGGACAGCAGGTGCTTGTTGTGCGCATGAACAAGAACAAGAAATTCCAGAAGGAGCAGCTTATGAAAGAGGGCTACGAGGAGTTTGTTGAGTTCTTTAACAGATAGGAATCTGATAAGCAGTAGATTAGCTGTGTAGTAGCGGTACCAAACAGTTATTAGAATAAATATATAGTAGAAATATAAGGAGTATAAAATGGCAGAATCAATGCAGGGCTTACATAGAAGCCATAGATGTACAGAGGTATCAAATGCCAATATCGGTGAGAAGGTCACCGTGATGGGCTGGGTACAGAAGAGAAGAAATTTAGGAAGTCTCATTTTCATAGATTTAAGAGACAGAAGCGGAATACTTCAGATAGTATTCGGTGAGGAAAATGTAGGTGCAGATGGTTTTGAAAAGGCAGGCACCTTGAGAAGTGAGTTCGTCATTGCAGTTGAGGGAACTGTCCAGAAGAGAACAGCTGCTGTCAATGAGAATTTAAAGACAGGTGATATCGAGGTTATCGCTACATCAATCAGAGTGCTTTCAGAGGCACAGACACCTCCATTCCAGATTGAGGAGAATTCAAAGACCAGCGAGGACATCAGACTTAAATACCGTTATCTGGATCTTCGCCGTCCTGATATCCAGAGAAATCTCATGCTCAGAAGCAATGTGCTTCGAGTGATGCGTGACTTTATGGCAAACGAGGGCTTTTTGGAGATAGAGACACCAATCCTTTGCAAGTCTACACCGGAGGGAGCCAGAGATTATCTCGTGCCAAGCCGTATACACCACGGACATTTTTATGCGCTTCCACAGTCACCACAGCTCTTTAAGCAGCTTCTGATGGCTTCAGGCTATGACAGATATTTCCAGATTGCACGATGCTTCCGTGATGAGGATTTGCGTGCAGACAGACAGCCTGAGTTTACACAGGCAGATATGGAGCTTTCATTTGTAGATATCGATGATGTAATCGAGGTAAATGAGAGACTGTTAAAGCACCTTTTTAAAGAGGTCATAAATGTGGATGTTGAGATTCCGTTTAAGCGTATGCCTTGGCAGGAGGCTATGGACAGATTTGGTTCTGACAAGCCTGATACACGCTTTGGTATGGAGCTTTGCGATGTTTCTGATGTGGTAAAGGACTGTGGCTTTGGAGTATTCACAGGAGCTCTTGAAAACGGTGGCTCTGTCCGCGGTATCAATGTAGAGGGACAGGCAAAGATGCCTCGTAAGAAGATTGACAAGCTTGTAGAGCATGCAAAGGGTTGTGGAGCAAAGGGACTTGCTTATCTGTGCATCAATGAGGACGGCACATACAAGTCATCATTTGCCAAGTTTATGACAGAAGCTGAGCTTGATGCACTTGTTGCAAAGATGAACGGAAAGCCGGGAGATTTACTCCTTTTCGCAGCTGACAAGAATAAAATCGTATGGAATGTACTTGGAGCGCTTCGTCTCATGCTCGGAGCCGAGCTTGGCCTGATTGATGAGAACAAGTACAATTTCCTCTGGGTAACAGAGTTCCCACTCCTTGAGTGGTCTGATGAGGAAAACAGATTTATGGCAATGCATCATCCATTCACTATGCCTATGGAGGAGGATTGGGACAAGATAGACTCAGATCCGGGCGCAGTTCGTGCAAAGGCATATGATATCGTACTCAATGGTACAGAGCTCGGTGGAGGCTCAGTGCGTATCCATCAGGATGACATCCAGGAGAAGATGTTTGAGGTGCTTGGTTTCACAAAGGAGCGTGCACATGAGCAGTTTGGATTCCTGCTTGATGCATTCTCATATGGTGTACCGCCACACGCAGGACTTGCCTTCGGTGTTGACCGTATCTGCATGCATATGCTACATACAGACAATATCAAGGAGGTTATTGCATTCCCTAAGGTAAAGGACGCTTCGGACCTCATGTCAGAGGCACCCGGAACTGTAGATCCAAAGCAGCTTGAGGAGCTTGGAATAGCTATAGCTGCAGAGGAAGATGAGGAATAACACTATAATATGAATTTGAAAAAAAATATTTTCAATGCGATTACCATAATACTGCTCGCCGCACTTATTGCGGGGGCAGTATTGCTTAATAACAGGATAAAAAAGCTTGAGACACAGATGTCATACACCTCAGACAACACATCGGTGATACTTTCCGATGTGCAGACCATGCAGGATGATATCAAGTCCACTCTTGAGGAGGAGGCCAGCCTCATAACAGACTGGGACATTTCTTTAAAAAGTGCAGACTTTACTGATATGACATACACAGTCTCTGTCTCGGTGGTGCCAAAGGAGTACACAGAGGATACAAAAACCAGTGTATTTTTCGGTACAAACGAGATACCGCTCGAGCTAAACGGCATCAAGTATACGGGCGAGGCCACACTTCCATTGTCTGAGGACTATGCAGGCAATGTGACATTTCTGTTTGTTGACGGAAATAAGAGAAGCACAGAGGTGCTCGATGAGTTTAAAGGTGTGACATCAGTGTTCAAAAATGTAGCATCCGGCATACTTGTCGATAAACCAACCTTTGACAATGGCAGCATAAAGCTTGGCACAGATGTAGATGTAGCAGTCATGGGAAATGATTACTTTGACTTTAACAGTGTGCAGCTCGTGGTCGCAAGCTCAGATATAGAGCTAAAGACATACGATATCCGACAGCTGTTGGCAGAAAACGGCACAGACAGTGCAGATTCTGCAGATACAGACTCCATCACATCAGCCTTAAGCCGGAAGGATGATGCCCAAAAAGATGGTTCAAAGAATAACACGGAAAATGATACCTCAGATGCCTCAAAAGAGGACGACGGTAAGCTCCATAGCCTCGAAGGCACAGTCAAAATCGAAGACTTAATCCCTGTCACAGCCGCAAGCAATATCAAAATATATGTCAAAGCAGTATCGGCACAGGGCTACACCTTCACATATGACCTGTTCGATGGTACCGTAAATCAGGACATCACAGACTTTGAAACCATAGCCGACATAACCAGCGGAGACTACACAGTAACCGACAAGGCCGGCAGCAAATATGAACCATAAGAATATGATATAAAATAAAGCTCATTTCGCATAAGTGAAATGAGCTTTAAATTTAAAAAGTAAAAAGTGCCGGACAAAATTTCACGCCAGTGAAATAAGTCCGGCACTGCCAGAATGCAAGGTAGCAAAGCGCCTCGCTCGTAAACCTGAATTAGCCGGAGAGTACACAGTGTGTTCCGAAGGAAAATGTGAACTGCCGCGGAGTTCCATAAAGTAAAGAAGAAAGAAAATGTAAATAAAATCGTAACCTGTCCGGACAAACAACCGCGGCTGACTTCACATTTTTCTGAGGAATATACTGTGTGCTATGCCGGCAGCCTCACAACCTAAAAAGCGAGGCGCCCACCACCAATCATTTGATGAGCTGCGCCTCACCCTTCTTTTTTGCTGAGTGGCAGCGTAAATATAAACTCAGTTCCCACACCCTCAGTGCTTATCACATTTATATTCTCACCATGCGCCTGCACGATTTCTTTAACTATAGACAGGCCAAGTCCCGTACCGCGCTTATCCTTTCCGCGGGATAAATCACTCTTGTAGAAGCGTTCCCAGATCTTTGAAAGGCTGTCCTTTGGTATACCGATACCGTGATCCTTTACTGATATAAACACCTTTTCATTTCTGATACTCGTCTCAATCTTGATACTCGAATCATTATTTGAAAACTTCACAGCGTTGTCTATCAGGTTGTAAAGAATCTGCTGGATTTTGACCATATCACCGCGCACGAAAAGCTCTTTTCCGGTGAGCAGCAGGTCAAAGCTTAAGCCCTTTTCACTGCATTTACCCTCGAAGGTGAGGATTGTCGTGCGGATCATTGTATTGATGTCAAAATCAGCAATATCCAGGTGTATGCCGTGATGACCGAACTGGTTCAGATCAATAAGACTCTTGGTGAGCTTATTAAGCCTCTCGGTCTCAAAAAGGATGATGTTTAAGTATTTATCCTGCATCTCAACAGGGATGGTTCCGTCCAGCATAGCCTCCACGTAGCCCTTTATCGAGGTAAGAGGGGAGCGGAAGTCGTGTGACACGTTGGATACAAACTTGCGCTGATCCTCCTCAAGCATATCAAGCTCCGTTGCCATGTAGTTTAGTGTGTTTGCCAGATAGCCGATTTCGTCATTGGAATGTACATCAATCTGGGCCGTGAAATCGCCCTTTGCATACTTCTTTGCGGTCTTTGTGATTCGTGTGATTGGCCGGTAAATGGAGCGGCTCAGCATGACAAGCAGAATAAATGCCACTGCAAAAATGAGCGCTACAGTATAAAAGGAGATATTCATAAAACCGTTTACACCTGCCGTGATATGGCTCATTGTCTTGTGAATGACTATGTAGCCGATATTCTGGTACGAGACATTTACCGGGGAAAATACGGACAGCATCTTATGCTTGAAGGAGCCGTAAAAATCTCCAATCATATAGTTGTCGCTGCCAAAATCGGTGACATCAAAGCCATTTATCACTACAGGCTTAGAACTGTCATTTTGGATATCAATGCCTATTGACGGATCATCTGAGTCCATGAGCAGCTCACCGTCAGGGCTGACCACCCATACCTCGGCATCCATATAGTCGGCTACAATTTTCATGTGATTCTGGAAATCGCTAAGCGACATGGATGAGCCAAAGTATTTGTCGGCGTAATCACCTGCAATGATGGATGCTTCCCTGTAGAGATTGGAAGCCTCCTGCTTTTCAATATAGTCTGTGGTGAGATGCTGTGTAAAGGTGCATATAATGAAAAAAGCGATGACACCGTAAATCAGATAGCTGATTAACAGCTTAGTGTAGATGGTATGCTTCATTATTTATTTTACCTCAAACTTGTATCCGATGCCCCAGACAGTTGCGATGCGCCAGGTTGGCTTGTCCTTGATTTTCTCGCGGAGACGCTTTACATGCACATCGACAGTGCGGGTGTCGCCGACATATTCATAGCCCCATATGTTGTCCAGAAGCTGCTCCCTTGTAAACACCTGATTTGGAGATGAGGCAAGAAAATATAAAAGCTCAAGTTCCTTTGGCGGCATATCAATCTGCTGTCCGTCATAAGTGACAGAGTAGTTGGATAGATTTACAATAAGCCCCGGGTACTCCACACACTTGATATTTACGGAAGCATAGGCCTCCGGCTTTGCAGGCTGGAAGCGTCTGAGCACGGCCTTGACTCTTGCCACAAGCTCCTTTGAGTCAAAGGGCTTGAGTATATAGTCGTCGGCGCCAAGCTCCAGGCCTAACACCTTGTCAAATACCTCGCCCTTTGCGGAGAGCATGATAATCGGCACATCGGACTTTGCACGTATCTCACGGCATACCTGATAGCCGTCTATGCCCGGAAGCATGAGGTCCAAAAGAAGCATGTTTGGCTTGTAGTGCTCAAACGCGATAAGCGCCTGCTCACCGTCATTTACGATTTTGGTGTCATAGCATTCCTTGGTCAGATATAGAGATATAAGCTCTGCTATATTGTTGTCGTCGTCTACTATCAGTATTTTCTGTTTAACAGCCATTTCTAATCTCCTTCTTAAAAATTATTTATATTCCGTAAAAGTAAATTGTCGTTATTTAAAGGTTGCGATGGTTACTCCGGCATCGCCTTCACCAAACTCACCGAGATGGTATTCCGCAATAGTTTTTGTCCTCTTAAGGAGTCCATGCACAGCCTTTCGCAGTGCACCGGTGCCTTTTCCGTGGACAATGCGCACTGATGAAAGATGAGCGATATATGCGTCGTCTAAGTATTTATCTAAGAGAGCAAGTGCCTCATCCGTGGTCTTTCCAATCAGGTTGATTTCTGATGAAACTGACAGCGATTTGCTCATCTTTATCTTGCTTCCGCTGCCGCCGTACTTCTTGGCAGGAGAGACATCGTCGTTTAAGAGCACGAGGTCATTAATATTAACCAGCGAGCGCAGTATACCCATCTGCACATACAAATCGCCCTTGGCGTTTGGCAGAGTGTGGACAGTTCCCTTCAGATTGAGGGAGAGCACAAGCACAGAATCACCGATGCGCAGCTTCTTAGGCGCCTTGTGATTTGCCTTGGCAGTGTTTTTCTTGATGTCTGACAGCTTCTTTTCCTTGTCATTCATCTTGTCACGAAGGGCAGAGCGCTCTTTTTCCATCTGACTCATAGGAGCCTGCCCCTGTCCGTATTTGTTGAAATTGCGGATGGTTTTGTCGGCAAGTTCCTTTGCATCCTGCAGTATCTTGTAGGCTTCCTCATTTGCCTCGCGTAAAATCTTGTCTTTGCTCTTGTCTATGCGCTCATTTTTCTCTTCGAGCTGTTTCTTGAGTTTTTCAATCTCGGCCTTGTAGCTGTTGATTTCAAGCTGTTCCTTTTCGATAGTTTGTCGCTGTGACTCGAGGCTTGCGATCAGATCCTCAAAATCAAGGTCGTTATCATTAATTCTGCTTTTTGCATCCTCGATGATGTTTTCGTCCAGACCAAGCTTTGATGAGATTGCAAATGCGTTACTCTTGCCCGGAATACCGATTAACAGGCGGTAGGTAGGGCTTAAAGTCTCCACATTGAACTCACAGCAGGCATTTTCCACACCTTCTGTGGAAAGCGCATATACCTTCAGCTCACTGTAGTGTGTAGTGGCCATGGTGATGGCGCCATACCGGTGCAGTCTGTTTAAAATTGAGATGGCAAGCGCCGCACCCTCTGTCGGGTCGGTTCCCGAGCAGAGCTCATCGAACAGGCAAAGGCTTCTGTCATCGGCTTTTTCAAGAATTTTTACGATATTGGTCATGTGAGACGAGAAGGTACTGAGACTTTGCTCAATACTCTGCTCATCGCCTATATCCGCAAAGACATCCTCAAAGATGGCGAGCTTTGACCTGTCAGCCGCAGGAATGTGAAGACCTGCCTGACCCATGAGAGTCAAAAGTCCGACAGTCTTTAGTGAAACCGTTTTACCGCCGGTATTTGGTCCGGTGATGATGAGCTGCTTATATTCCTCGCCAAGCCGTACATCTATAGGGACCACATTTTTAGCATCCAAAAGCGGATGACGGCCCTTTCTGATATTGATATGCCCCTCGGTGTTGAACTCAGGTGCCACACCGTTATATGATTTAGCCAGATTTGCCTTTGCAAAAATAAAGTCAAGCTCTGAAAGAATCTCATAGTCCTGCTCCAAAGCAGCCGCATTCATGGCAACCTTGTCGCTGAGCGCTGCAAGGATTTTTTCAATCTCCTCCTGCTCCTTTATGAAAAGCTCCTTGAGCTCATTATTCAAATTGACGACAGCCATCGGCTCGATAAAAAGGGTAGAGCCGGTAGATGACTGGTCGTGCATCATGCCGGGTACATTGCCCTTAGCCTCAGCCTTTACAGGCAGACAATATCTGCCGTCGCGCATGGTCACAACCGCATCCTGCAGATATGTCCTCGTTGTGCTGTCGTTCATGAGCTTGGTGAGCTGCGCATGGATTCTGTCGTTCATGCCGCGTATGCTCTTTCTTATCTTAAAAAGCTCAGGACTTGCATCATCGGCAATCTCTTCCTCAGATAAAATGCACCTCTTAATCTCATCACAGAGCGCAGAAACCGGTTCAATTCCTGCAAACAGACCGGAGAGAGAATCCTGCTTCTCATTGTCCATGCCGCTTTTGCCATAAGCCTTCACGCGCTTTGCAACCTCCAAAAGACTGCAGATGCGAAGAAGCTCGGTCGTATTCAGAGCACCACCGATATCAAGCCTCTTTAGGGAAGCATGCACATTGTGTATGCCGACGAAGGACACTCCGCTGTCCTTGTACAGGCGGCTTAGTGCATCGGCAGTGGTGGTCTGCAGATGTCTGATTTCGTATAAATCGGTGATAGGCTCAAGCGAAAGACACCTTTTCTTTGTCTCATCACATGCTGCGTAGCTGCTTAGCATGGTGAGGATTTTGTTATATTCCAATGTTTTGTAAACTTTTTTATTCATTTCTATATCCTTATATTGCTGTATCAGATATTTATTGAAAATATCTTAAATAGATGGTTGAGGTTTAAACTCATATTAACACATTATAGCCGAAAATTGTTAAAAAAACCACATTAAATTATATCTAAATGTAAAGGGATGTTATTGGTCTTTAAAGGACACTTTTTGTATGAAAAGAAATTTACGATATATTGGAGCATATTCGGTTAAACGAGCCAAAAAAGTAAGGGCTTGCGACATGGATGCCGGGGCAAGGAGCTATCGAGCCATGGAAGGCGTGTAGCGACGGTTTCGTCATGTATAGAAAAAGTAAATGCATAATCCATACAGAATCTTAGCCACGCAGCGTAGCACCGGTGGGAGCAGTACAGCAGTCAGGCGGGTACATGCCGCAAGCCCGTACTCAAAGCCCGTACTCAAAGCCCGTACTCAAAGCCCGTACTCAAAGCCCGTACTCAAAAAATATGGTTGCAACGCAATATAATTCAGAATATAATGTAAGATAGTAACTAAAGACATCTAATCAGGGTGACAATATGGAGCAATTTATCAGAGAAAAGATAAAGGATAAACCGCTGAATAAAAAAAGACTTGCAAAAAAAGCAGGCACAGCAGCACTCTGCGGAGTGGCATTTGCAGTGGCTGCAAGCATTGTTTTTGCTATATTTCTGCCGGTTATCAACAGACAATCAAAAAAAGCTTCAGATGGAAAAAATAATAATGATGTGCAGACAGCCACACAGCAGTCAGGCATAGATGACAGCAGTGATGCATATAGTGAAAATGGTACACAAAGCACAGAGTCCGGCACCTCTTCGGAGCCGTCTTCGCAGACCTATCAGCCTACACTCGCAGATTATCAGGCAGTGCAGAACCAGCTTTACAGAGTGGGAGCCACAGCTACGAAATTTGTAGTAGGAGTCACGGGTGTGACAGATGCCACTGATATTTTCAACAATTCCTATGAGACCGAGGGTCAGGGATTGGGAGTGATACTGAGGGACAATGGAAAGCAGCTAATCATTCTGACAGAGAAAAATGTAGTGGATAAGGCGGATAAGCTTAGTGTAACCTTTGTAAACGACATGATGGCTGATGCTGCGCTGGTCAAGTATGACAGCAATACAGGTATAGCAATTATTTCCGTGGATAAGTCACTTCTGGACGACGCCACAACAGGGGCTATAGCGGTTGCGGAGCTTGGTAATTCAAATATTGTTTCAAGAGGAGCATCTGTCATTGCGCTTGAGGCAAACTATGCCATTCTCACAGGTCTTGTAACGTCAACAACCAATGAGCTGTCGGCGCAGGACAACAATTACTCGGTGCTCACCACAGATATCGCAAGCAACAAGTTGCAGAGCGGTATACTGATTAATACAGATGGTCAGGTCATAGGGCTTTCGCTGCAGGATTTCAATCCGGCGGAGGAAAACAATACGCTCACGGCTGTCAGCATAAGCGACCTGTCACCTGTCATTGAAAAGCTCGAGAGCGGCGCAGATGTGCCGTACATAGGCATCACCTGTACTACAGTTACAGAAAAAATAGCAAACAGATATAACATCCCAAAGGGTGTTTATATAAAGCAGGTTACCATGGATTCACCGGCATTTGTCTCGGGGCTTCAAAGCGGAGATGTGATAGTTGCGGTAAACAATACAGAGGTGTCGAATGTGTCCGCGTACAACACACAGCTTATGCAGCAAAAGCCTGAGGATACCTGCAATCTGAAAGTAAAGAGAAAAGGAAGCAACGGCTACACGGAGATTACCTGTCAGGTGAAAATCGGAGTGATGAATTAGCCGAAATAGGAGGATATATGAAGTATATTTCAACTCTCCGCGAGGGAGAGAGAATCAATGAGATTTTTTTATGCAAGGGCAAGCAGACAGCCATGACCAAAAGCGGAAAGCCTTATGACAATGTTATCCTGCAGGATAAGACAGGCACGCTGGATGCCAAGATATGGGATGTTGGCTCAGTAGGCATTGAGGAATTTGATGCAATGGATTACATAGCCATAACCGGTGATATCACAAGCTTTCAGGGCAATTTGCAGTGTTCCATAAAGCGTGCGAGAAAGGTAAACGAGGGGGAATATGACCCTGCGGATTATCTGCCGGTCAGCGATAAGGATGTCGAGGTCATGTATAAGGAACTCATGGGCTTTATCGGCTCTGTAAAGAATCAATACCTGTCACAGCTCTTACATAGCTTTTTTGACAATAAGGAGTTTGAGCGCCGTTTCAAGTTCCATTCAGCCGCAAAGAGCGTGCACCACGGCTTTGTAGGAGGTCTTTTGGAGCATACACTCGGTGTGACGAAGAACTGTGATTATTTTGCAAAAATGTATCCGATTTTAAACCGTGACCTGCTTCTTACGGCAGCTATTTTCCATGATATCGGAAAATTAAAGGAGCTTTCTACTTTCCCGGAGAATGACTATACAGACGCTGGTCAGCTCCTCGGACATATCATGATTGGTGCAGAGTGGGTAGGCGATGCGATTAAGAGCATCGACGGCTTCCCGGTAGTGCTCGCAAACGAGCTGAAGCACTGCATACTTGCCCACCACGGCGAGCTTGAGTTTGGCTCTCCGAAAAAGCCGGCACTTGTCGAGGCACTTGCACTTAGCTTTGCAGACAACATAGATGCCAAGATGGAGACCTTCAGGGAGCTGCTTGTAAATGTGCCTGAAAACGATACAAAGTGGCAGGGCTACAACAGATTTATGGAGACAAATTTCCGCAGAACAAGTGTGTAAAAAGCGGACAAGATTAATCATAAATGAGGGGCAAAATACCTTTTGACCCTCATATCATTATATATAAAATAAAGAAGAGAAAAGTATGAAAAAAAATGACATATTTGAACTTGAAATAACAGATATGGGAACAGATGGCGAGGGTATCGGACATTATGATGGCATGACCTTTTTCGTAAAGGATGCACTGATTGGTGACGTCATAACAGCCCGCGCAACAAAATTAAAGAAAAACTATGGCTACGCAAGAGTGGAAGAGATTAAGACCCCTTCCACTTTTCGCGTTGAGCCGCAATGTGAGCTGCACAAGAGGTGTGGCGGCTGCCAGATACAGGCGCTCTCCTATGAAAAGCAGCTTGAATTTAAAAATAATAAGGTGCGCAACAATCTCATGCGTATAGGTGGATTTTCCGAGGCAAAGCTGGACAGTAAAATGCAGCCGCCTGTTGGCGCAGACAATCCATACCGCTACCGCAACAAGGCACAGTTTCCGGTGGGATATGACAGGGATGGCAATATAGTGACAGGCTTTTATGCATCGCGAAGCCACAATATCATCCCGGTTGAGGACTGCAGGCTTGGGGTGCCGCATAACAAAGAGATACTGGATATCATAAAGGAATGGATGAATGAGTGCGGCATCACACCGTATGACGAGAACACACACAAAGGGCTCGTGCGCCATGTGCTTATCAGATATGGTTTTACATCAAAGCAGATTATGGTGTGTCTTGTGATAAATGCAGATGAGCTGGAGCCGGAACATCGAGCAGCGGATATTGAAGGTGCAGAATGTGGGAAAATTGCGGATAAGCGTAATGGTGATAAAGCTGGTGATAACAAGGAATGTGGCAGTACGGCAGGTGATAGCAGGCATAATGCAGCAGATACACTGTGCGAAAGACTCTCAAAAATCGATGGAATGACTTCCATTTCCTACAATATCAACAAGGAAAACACAAATGTCATCCTCGGCAAAAAGACAGTCTGCATATGGGGAAGACCATATATTGAGGACACCATCCATCTGCTTTCTTACCCTGATTTCACACCACAGGGGACAGGCATCACATATCAGATTTCTCCACAGTCGTTCTATCAGGTAAACCCGAAGCAGACAGAAAAGCTTTACAGCACAGCTCTTGCATTTGCAGGGCTCACAGGAAATGAAAATGTCTGGGATCTCTACTGTGGTATCGGTACCATATCGCTCTTTTTGTCACAGAAGGCAAAGCAGGTGTACGGAGTGGAAATAGTGCCTCAGGCAATCGAGGATGCCAAAAACAATGCGAAGCTCAATGGCATCACAAATGCACAGTTTTTCGTAGGAAAGGCTGAGGAGGTGCTGCCACAGTTTTATGAGAATTCAAAGAAAACTGAGAAAATCACTGATGATACAGCATCCACCGGACATACAGATATGCTTCGCCCGGATGTGATAGTCGTTGACCCTCCAAGAAAGGGCTGTGATGAGAAGTGCCTGGACACAATGCTTGCTATGTCACCGGAGAGGATTGTATATGTGAGCTGTGATTCGGCAACATTGGCAAGGGATTTGAAGATACTCTGTGAAGAGAAGTATGAACTCATGAAGTGGCAGGCATTTGATCAGTTTTCTCATACGACGCATGTAGAAAGTATTTGCCTCCTCGAGCGGGTGAGAAACTGAACTGGTTTAAAAGAAATAGCCCAATTTCGTTTTTAGGATATTTTCCCAAGGACGAAAAATGGGCTTTTTTAATAGTGCATACACAATTTATTTATCCGAATAAATCACATTTCCATCGCATATGGTGTACTTAACCTTACCGGTCAGTTCCATGCCGGTAAAAGGTGTGTTTGATGATTTTGATGCATATTCGCATGGTACCCATTTTTCGTCAGGATCAAAGATGACAAAATCTGCAGCAGCACCCTCTGAGATAGTACCGTAAGGCATGTGGTACAGTCTGGCAGGGTTGATAGTCATCTTTTTCAAAAACTCAAGCATGCTTAGATGGCCCGGTTTGACAAGGCTTGTGATACCAAGAGCAAGAGATGTCTCAAGACCGATGATACCGCTTGGAGCTTCGGTTACAGGCTTTGATTTTTCCTCGGTGCTGTGAGGCGCATGATCTGTTGCGATAAGGTCTATTGTGCCATCGATAAGTCCCTCTATAATCTTTTGACGGTCTGCTTCAGTGCGCAGAGGTGGATTCATCTTGGCAAGGGTGCCGTGCTCTAAGACAGCATCCTCAGTCAGCGTGAAGTGATGAGGAGTGGCCTCGGCATGGAGCCTTGCACCAAGATTTTTGTAGGTGCGGACTATATCAACAGATACACCGGAGCTGATGTGCTGTATCACAACGTCGGCGCCACTGCGCAGCGCAAGCAGACAGTCTCTTGCGACAAGGGCTTCCTCAGCGATGGATGGTGAGCCGTAGATACCGAGAGCGTCAGATACTTTTCCGTGGTTGATGCCGTTGTTTTTGATAAATGCAGGGTCCTCCTCATGGAGACTTATCGGCATATCCAGCTTCGCAGCATTTTGCATGGCTCTGTAGCAGAAAGCAGCATTTGTAAGCGGGATGCCGTCATCAGTAAAGCCACATGCTCCGGCTTCCTTTAAAGCTGCCATGTCAACGTCATCCTGTCCTTTGAGGGAGTGCGATATTGCAGCGGCCTGATACATGCGGATTTTTTCCTGCTTTCCACGTGTGAGGCTGTCCTTTAGAGTATCCGCATTGTCCACTGTAGGCTTTGTGTTTGCCATGCATACAACAGTTGTGAAGCCACCCTTCGCGGCAGCCAGGGAACCGGTGTGGATATCCTCCTTGTATGTGAAGCCCGGATCACGGAAATGCACATGTGTGTCGATAAGTCCCGGTCCGACAATCATTCCGGATGCATCTATTATTTCTTCTTTTTCAGTTGCAGCAGCATCTGACGCACATGAGATGTCAGGTGCTATTTTTACTATTTTCCCATCTTTTACAAGTATATCCATCTGTTCGTAGAGACCTGAAGCAGGGTCTGCTACAATGCCGTTTTTTATTATCATGATAATCCTCCTGTAGATTGTATTTATTTTCTGATATATCCTAGTACAGCGAAAATTAAGTTGTTGATACATTGAGCGAGGATGCGGTTTCGAGAGTGCATGTCAAAAAACGCAGGCGTAGCGGGCTACGTCAAGGCTTTTTGGCATGTGCTATCGGAATCGCAGACCGGTCAATATATCAATTACTTATTATTCACTGTACTAGTATAACAGTTTTAAACGAACTGCACCATATCACTTGCATATTTTATCGGTAGTACAAGAAAATAATAATTACTGTTCACACCTAACAGTGTGGTCAGCAACGATTACATCCCATTTAAGTAAATGATATAGTTATTTAGAAAACGTTATCATAGTATAATGGAGAAGAACGAATTTGCAAATAAATTTCGTAACGGTTCAGTTTCTTCAACAAATTTCGTAATTGTTCAGTGCCTTCATAGCTGCGAGCCGCAAGCGCATTAGAATCAGCAGCGCAGAATAGTTACCCAATTTCAAACAAAAGTGAAAATTGAAAATTGGTCGCAATCATAATCGTCTGTATATATGGACAATAGAAAATTTTATATATAATATGATTTAAGGGATCCTGAATTGGATACCTTTTGACCCTCACATCATTTTACTAAGTAGGACTAAATTGGCATAATGTACAATAGCCGTAGGTTGATAGCATAGTAGGCAGACCCTGGGGAGCTGTAATCCCTAAAACTTTTAAAACAGCACCCAAAATTCAGCCCAAAAGCCGGAAAAATTGCGAGAAAAGTAGCTGAAACTGCAGAAATCTTCAAAACAGCTCCCAAAATTCGGCTCAAAAGCCGGGAAAATTGCGGGAAAAGTAGCTGAAACTGCAGAAATTTTCAAAACAGCACCCAAAATTCAGCCCAAAAGCCGGAAAAATTGCGAGAAAAGTAGCTGAAACTGCAGAAATCTCCAAAACAGCTCCCAAAATTCAGCCCAAAAGCCGGAAAAATTGCTGGAAAAGTAGCTGAAATCACTATAAATCACAAAACAGCTCAAAAAAATTAAAGGGAGAAAAACAATGAACTTAATACAAGGTATACATCACGTATCTATGAAGTGCAGCAGCACAGAGAAATATGAAAAGACAATAGATTTCTACAAAAACATTCTGGAAATCCCGGTCGCAAGGGAATGGCAGTCGGAATCATGCTTGATACCGGAAACGGAATTGTTGAGATTTTTAACGATGGAGATGATGCACCGGGCAAAGGTGTGATTCGTCATTTCGCATTCGCAACAGATGATGTGGATGCGTGTGTAGAGGCTGTAAAAGCAGCGGGATACGAGGTATTTATTGAGCCGAAGGATATAGAAATCGCATCAACACCGGTATTTCCGGCGCGCATAGCATTCTGCAAAGGACCACTTGGCGAGGAAATTGAGCTGTTTGAGGAAGTTGATTGTCGCACTGTTAGGTGAGAACAGTAACTTGAGGGAAATGACTATACATATAACTGTATATATATATTTGACAAATCAAAGTATAAAGGTATATACTAGCCGAGTTAAGCAAATTAATCAGGCTTTAAAATTATTATAATTAAAATGATGATTTTACGAAAGGAGTGCAACTATGAGCTGGAAAACAACTACGCTTCACCTCATGAAAGGTAACTGTTTAGCTGTTTACAGGGATAGTGCGCTCTTTTTTAGGTAAACAGCTTAAATAAATTAAGTTAAACTCAAGTTAAAATAAAACTGAAACGCACTATCTCCTGTTCAAAATATTTAAAGATAACTGTTTTGAAAAGGAGATTTTTTATGCGTAAATTTAATATTAAAGCACAGATACATAAATTGTACACTCTGACCACAGTAGGATATTTCAGGATAGCAGGGGCTTCATGGGTTGCACTTCTTGCGCTCAGAGGTTTTTCAATGTTTGAGATAGGAATGTTGGAAAGTATATTTCACATAGTAAGCAGCAGCTTTGAGATACCATCAGGGGTTGTTGCGGATGTGTTCGGAAGAAAGAAAACCATGGTGCTTGCAAGTCTGGTAAGTTTTGTATCGGGACTTTTTATGATACTGTCTAACAATTTCTGGTCAGTTGCATTTGCTATAGGCTTTAGCGCCTTAAGCTACAACCTCGAATCAGGCACACGTGAAGCTTTGGCATATGATAGTTTAAAATTTGCCGGTCAGGAGGAAAAATACAATAAATTTGCATCAACTGAAATGATGTTGTATAGGATAACAAGCTCAACAGCTACTTTGTGCGCAGGTTTTGCGCTGTGGCTTGGTTACAGAAAGGCATATGCATTTGATATTGTATTCAGCCTCATAGCAATAGGAATTGCGTGCAGTCTGAATGAAGTATCTGTGTCAAATGATGAAAATACGGATAACAAAGAAAACAATAACCCAAATGCAAATAAAAATGCGAAAATAGTATACCGGCTCAAAAATGTCATTACAGAAAGCTGGCATTTCATGATCACAAATAAAAAGGCCAGAAGTATCATGGTTATAAATGCACTTATAGGGGCGGTTTCAACCTTGGTACTATTCTTTTTACAGGCGAAGCTTCCCCTTGCAGGATTAAATGATGCGCTGCTTGGACCGGCACTTTTTGTGATGGGGCTTGGAGCGGCATTTGGTGCAAAAGCAGCCGGATTTTTTCCAAAATGGAAATATAAAAAATACATTATTATCAGTTGTATAGGTGTTGCCTTTGCATTTGCAATGGTATTTACAGAACTGCCATATATTATGATACTGGGTGGATTTGTGGGCTCTTTTTTTGATGATTTTATAGAAGTGCGCACGGATATTATACTCAATGAAATGATACCGTCAGAGCAGAGAGCCACACTCATTTCAGTTAATTCATTTATGTTTTCACTCGTTATGATTGTAATGTCAACACTTATGGGAAGCATTATGTAGCATCATCGCCGTTTAAACTTCAAGGATTAAAGCAATAGTAATTGATTCAGCTTCGAATATAAACAATTATTACAATGTGATTCATACGCACAGCATACCTCCTTCGTGCATACAATAGCATGAAGGAGGTATGTTTGTATTATGAATCCATTTAAAATGAGGCCGGAGAGAACCGGCGATTTATTTGTTGACTGGGAGAAATTCTGGGTAAAACCATATAACAAAAATGAGGTAAATCCGTATACAAGGACGAGAATCATATTGATGAATGGTACAGAATTTGAAAACGTGTGGTTTTCGCATCAGTTTTCAAGAAGCGTAGGTGATGATGAGCTTAGACGAAAGCTTGCATACATCAGGAAAAGTGAGCAACAGCAGCAGAAAATACTCACACATTTAAAGCCGGCAGATGAGTCGGCATTGGAGCACACCATAGGCTACGAGCAGCTTGCGGTTGATCTGACTGCTCATCTTGCAAAACGAGTAAATGACAAAAATATTAAGTCTGCGCTCGATTTTGCCCTGCTCGAGGACTTTGATCATTTGTACCGCTATGCAGATTATCTTGATTTTACCACAGGTGAGCACGCAGAGAAGCTTGTCGGAGGCTATACGGAAATCACACCGGGCAGACCGACTATTTCACACCACAGGCATCCATATGATTCAATACGATATCCGATGACGGATAAATGCCCTGCGACAATGGATGTGCTGGCTGCAAACGTAATCACAGCAGCAGAACAGCAGACTATGAACTACTATATGAATACAGCGGCACTTTGGCCTGATGAGATGGGACGCAGGCTATATCAGGAAATCGGAATGGTCGAGGAACAGCATGTCACACAGTATGGCAGTCTGTTGAAGCCATGCATGAGTCGCCTTGAAAATCTACTTGTGCATCAGTATGTCGAGTGCTGGCTCTATTGGAGCTGTTATGAAACGGAGACGGATACAAGAATACGTGGCATATGGCAGTTTATGTTTGAACAGGAGCTTAAGCATCTGCATATTGCACTTGAGCTGCTAAGACAGTACGAAAAAAAGGATTGGCAGGAGGTCATCCCTGACGCTGAGTTCCCGGCTCCTCTTGTGCTGGAGAGCAATATTGAGTATGTCAGGTGTGTGCTTGGCAGTACGGTAAACGACACAGCATGTCGTGAAAGGTATGTGGATGTAAGAACCAATGCTCCTGAAACATTTATCAGATATCAGCGCCTGGTCAATGACCCGGTAAGAAATGTAATGAGCCATACCTTTATTGAGGATTATATCCGCAAAAACGGGGAGGATTATCGCTTTGAGGTGGCGCCAAATCCGGTGCCGGAGCTTCGTGACCGTACAAAGGATAATATATGTGTGGGCAGACAGCCTCTTTGCAGGAATCGGTATTAGAAGCCATTTTATATGCCATCTGTGGCATGTGATACCCGGCCCTGACATTTTGTCAGGGCATTGCTGTGCAAAGAAGTATAACTCGATTGTATTTAAGCTATGGAGTAGCTTGTACTCGTTGCTGGTCACACTGTTAGGTGTGAACAGCAACGAGTAAGGCTCACAGAAGCCGGTTGACGAAATTATATAGGTGTATTAAACTGTAATCAGGTTAGAGAATACTAATTACATACAGCTGTTTTACATTAAGTGGTTATGAATACAAAATACCTTTTGACACTCATATCATAAAATAAAAACAGCAGAATAGGAGGCAACCATGATTACATCAACCATATTAGGTTTATTAATACCATTTATAGGCACGTCGCTCGGTGCGGCATGTGTACTTTTTATGAAAAATGAGCTTTCCGTAAAGACCACAAAAATGCTCAGTGGCTTTGCAGCAGGCGTAATGATTGCGGCATCAGTCTGGAGTCTTCTGATTCCGGCACTTGAGCAGTCACAGAGCCTTGGAAAAATGCAGTTCGTCCCGGCAGTAGCAGGCTTTATGCTCGGAATGTTTTTCCTATTGATACTGGATAAAATCACACCACATATGCATCTCGATAATTCAGTCGAGGGTCCAAAGAGCAATTTCAGCAGACAGACAATGATGGTGCTTGCAGTTACATTACATAATATACCGGAGGGCATGGCAGTCGGAGTGCTCTACGCAAGCTGGATATCAGGAACCACCACCATCACGAGGGCAGCAGCTCTTTCACTGGCAATCGGAATAGCCATACAGAATTTCCCGGAGGGCGCAATCATATCCATGCCATTACATAGCACCGGAAGCTCAAAGCTTAGAGCCTTTGTATACGGAGTATTGTCGGGAATAGTCGAGCCGATAGCGGGAATACTTACGATACTTGCCATCGGAATAATAGAGCCGGTAATGCCGTACCTGCTAAGCTTCGCCGCCGGAGCCATGATATATGTAGTCATAGAAGAACTCGTGCCGGAAATGTCAGAGGGAGGTCACTCAAACCGCGCCACCATAGCATTTATGGTGGGCTTCTGCCTCATGATGACACTCGATGTGATGCTGGGCTAGGCCTGAGCGAGCCCACGGCAACAGCCGAGGGGAAAGCGTAAAAGAATAACAAACACGCACAGAGCGAACCCGGCGGAGACCGGGCAAAGCATACACAAATAACAAACATGCCCAGAGCGAGCCCACGGCAATAGCCGTGGGCAAAGCGACAAGAAGGTAAATAGAGCCACAGCGTGAGGAACCCGGGCGGCAGGCACACACAGGCTCGGGAGGGCGAATAGCGTAGCCCACCCGAGCCTGTGTGTGCCTGCCGTCCGGGTTCCGTACTATAGCCACAACCCAGCAAGTCAAATGCATTGTGAAAAACTGTGAAAAAAAAAGAAAATTCTTCCCAAATTATTTGGAAATTTTTAATAAAACGCAAATAAAATAAATCTTAACTTCCCCAAAACGCAATATAAAAACTGCACAAAAATAAAAACACAAATTGTTGAAAATGTATAAAAAGCTAACTAAAAAATGTGAAACTTTGCCAGCGAAACAATATAAAAACGAAACGTTGACTTTATAAAACGATGTGACTAAAATCAAGTACAACGATAGTTGCTTCTTATTAAATCAAGACCAAACAAACATCAAAGGTCAGACAAAACACATCTTGAGTTATTAAGAAACAATTTGCGTATCAAATTTCATATAGCAAAAAAGAAAGGAGGTAACGCAGATGGATGCTCTGGTAGATGGACTGTTAGAGGAACTTAATTGTGACGTGGTATTCAAGATACCGATATTCGGAGGCATACCCATATACGAGTCGGTAGTAGTCACATGGATAATAATGGCAGCGGTATTTTTACTGTGCTTTTTTCTCGGCAGAAATCTTTCAGTTGAAAATCCCGGACGAAGACAGGTAGCCGTAGAGGCAGGAGTCAAATTCCTTAATGATTTCTTCAGTGAGACACTCGGAGAAAAAGGAAAGGATTACATACCATATCTGGCAACAGTAATCATCTATATAGGAATAGCAAACCTGATAGGTTTACTTGGCTTCAAACCGCCGACAAAGGATATGAACGTCACCGCAGCACTCGCTGTAATGAGCATAGTTCTTATCGAGGTGGCAGGAATCAGGGCAAAGGGCACCAAAAGGTGGCTTAAAAGCTTTGCAGAGCCAATGCCGGTAATACTACCTATCAATATCCTTGAAATCTTTATCAAACCATTATCGCTGTGTATGCGATTATTTGGAAACGTCCTTGGTTCATTTGTAATCATGGAGCTTTTAAAGATGGTCGTCCCGGCAATTGTCCCGGCAGTATTCAGTTGTTATTTTGATATCTTTGACGGACTTATACAGGCATATGTATTTGTATTCCTGACAGGACTTTTCATCAAGGAGGCAACTGAGTAAGAAGACCTGATGAGGCATGAAACACCACATCATTTAATTTCACATCGTAAGCATGGAAAATGTAACCTCGCTTACAAAAAGAAACAAAATAATTGCTAACCAAAAGAAAGCATATAAGCAAGAAAAGGAGAACACATTATGTCATCAACATTATTAGTAGCAATCGGAGCTGGAATCGCAGTATTAACAGGAATCGGAGCCGGACTTGGAATCGGTAAGGCAACAAGCAGCGCAGTAGACGCAATCGCAAGACAGCCGGAGGCTGAGAGCAAAATCTCTAAATCACTTCTTTTAGGATGTGCACTTGCAGAGGCAACAGCTATTTATGGTTTCGTTATCGCATTACTTATCATCCTCTTCCTTAAATAATCAGGCAGCGTAACTGACAGTTACAACCAGATGAAACAGAAAGGAAGGTAGAGCAATGTTAAAAATTGATCCATGGAACATAGTATGGACAGTAGTCAATCTGCTTTTCCTGTACT
Organism: Agathobacter sp. LCP21S3_B2; assembly: GCF_052118705.1. Lineage (NCBI taxonomy): Bacteria > Bacillati > Bacillota > Clostridia > Lachnospirales > Lachnospiraceae > Agathobacter > Agathobacter sp. LCP21S3_B2. The sequence continues at coordinate 118,369 of NZ_JBQKGQ010000007.1, forward strand.
GGATATTTAAGAAATTCCTCTTTGACCGCGTGATGGGCGTGATCAATCAGAGAGAGGAAATGATTCAGAAGCAGTTCTCGGAAGCAAAGAAGAGTCAGGACGATGCAGAAAGCTTAATGAGCGACTATAAAAAGAAGCTCGAGAGTGCAAAGACTCAGGCAGACCAGATAATACTTGATGCCAGGGCAAGAGCCGAGGCTGAGCGGGAGAAGGCTCTTGAGAGAACCAGACAGGAAGCAGACAGTATGCTTGAAAAAGCAAAAGCGGACATTGCTAGCGAGCAGGATAAGGCAACAAAGGCCGCTGAGGCTGAAATTGCAAAACTTGCCATATTAGCAGCGAGAAAGATTGTAAAGACAGGTGAAGCTAATGACACAGGCAGCAGTAAATAATGCAATAGTTTTGTACAGGCTGGCTGTAGAGCGTCGTGATGTGGAGGAAGCACAGAGAGTATACTTTGTGACAGAAAAGCTTGCACAGACGCTCGCAAATCCACTTATACCGCTGACCAAAAAGTATGACATCATAGAAAAGGTATACGGATTTGAGAGTGAGCCAAGGCTTATCACAAGCTTCATAAAGGAAATGGTAAAGCTTGGATATGCCGCTGAAATGAATGAAATCTTTGAGGCATATTACAGATACTGGGATGAGAAAAACCATATCATAAGAGCTGAGTTTATCAGTGCAGAGGCCGCAACCGACGAGGAAGCAAATGACGCCAAGGCGCTGCTACAAAGCAAATATCCGGAATATGAAATATCCCTTACACAGAAAGTGGACGAAACACTTTTAGGTGGATATGTGATTAAGACTCTTAATACAGAGTATGACAGAAGCTACGAAGGAAAGCTTCGTGAGCTTGAAAGAAAATTGACCAGGAGGTGACCCCTGTGGGCGCAATCAGTGCAACAGACATAATCTCCATTATCCAGAGCGAGATAGAGAATTTCGACTTCGATACCGAGAGCCGTGAGACCGGCGAGGTAATCTACGTCGGTGACGGAATCGCCACAATATACGGCATCGACCATGCCATGTACGGTGAGATCGTAGTATTCGATAATGGAGTAAAAGGAATGGTTCAGGATATCCGTCAGAATGAAATCGGAGTAATTCTTTTCGGAAGAGACCACGGAATCCATGAAGGAACCAAAGTAGTAAGAACAAAGAAAAAAGCCGGAATCCCTGTAGGCAAAGGCTATATCGGCCGAATCATCAATGCTTTAGGTGAGCCTATTGATGGAAAAGGCGATATCAAAGAGGAAGATTACAGACCAATCGAGAATGAGGCACCGGGTATCGTGGACAGAAAGTCAGTAGATACTCCACTTGAGACAGGAATCCTCTCAATTGATTCAATGTTTCCAATCGGACGTGGACAGCGAGAGCTTATCATCGGTGACCGTCAGACAGGAAAGACATCAATTGCCACAGATACCATCATCAACCAGAAGGGCAAGGATGTTATCTGTATATATGTAGCAATTGGTCAGAAAGCATCAACAGTAGCAAAAATTGTGTCAACTCTGACAAAACACGGCGCAATGGATTACTCAATCGTGCTTTCATCAACAGCCAGCGATCCTGCATCACTGCAGTATATCGCACCATACGCAGGAACAGCCATGGCAGAGCATTTCATGCATCAGGGCAAGGATGTACTTATCGTATATGATGACCTTTCAAAGCATGCGGTAGCATACAGAGCACTTTCACTGCTGCTCGAGAGATCACCGGGACGTGAGGCATATCCAGGAGACGTATTCTATCTCCACTCAAGACTGCTCGAGAGATCAAGCCGTCTGAGCGATGAGCTGGGCGGAGGCTCAATCACAGCACTCCCAATCATCGAGACACAGGCAGGAGACGTATCAGCATATATCCCTACCAACGTAATATCTATCACAGACGGACAGATATTCTTAGAGAGCAACCTCTTCAACGCAGGTATGAGACCGGCCGTAAACGTAGGTCTTTCAGTATCCCGAGTTGGTGGAGCTGCCCAGACAAAGGCCATGAAGAAGGCATCAGGAAGCATCCGTATCGACCTGGCACAGTACAGGGAGATGGAGGTCTTCACACAGTTTGCATCAGACCTTGACGATGCCACAAAAGCACAGCTTGCACATGGAAAAGCACTTATGGAGCTGTTAAAACAGCCACTTTGCCATCCGCTGTCACTGCATGAGCAGGTAATGACACTTATAATGGCAAACCACGGTGTGTTTGATACAATAGAGACAAAAGAGGTCAAGAAATATCAGGGCGATATCCTCTCATACATGGATCTTTCTTATCCGGAAATCGGACAGAAAATCGAAGAGAACAGAGCCATTGATGAAGAGCTCGTAAATGAAATCATGGATGCAGTAAAAGAGTATAAAGGGTAACAGGTAGTATTATGGCAAACACGAAGGAAATACAGGATCGAATAAAAAGTATCAATGATACGCTTAAAATCACAAATGCCATGTATATGATTTCTTCTTCGAAGCTGAAAAAGTCCAAAAAGATGCTGGCAGATACAGAGCCGTATTTCTTCACACTGCAATCAGAGATGAGCCGAATACTCAGGCATTTGCCTGATATGGAGGACATCTATTTCAAGACCAACGAGGATAAGCTGCCTGAGGACAGAAAGGTCGGATATATCGTAATCACAGCTGATAAAGGACTTGCGGGCTCATATAACCACAATATCCTGAAAATGGCTGAGGAGCACTTAAAGGATCATCCGAACCATTCACTTTTCGTACTCGGAGAGCTAGGACGTCATTATTTTGAACAGCGTGGAATTGAGATTGAAAAACAGTTCCACTACACAGTTCAGAATCCGACACTCAACCGTGCCAGAAATATTGCAGAAGAAATTTTGGAGCTATATCTACATAACGAGCTGGACGAAGTTTATATTATCTATACCAGCATGATAAATGCGATTCAGGAGGAAACACAGATGTCACAGCTTCTGCCACTGAAAAAGGCAGACTTCACTGTGCAGATTCCTATAGATATACCGAGGGAGGAGCTGGCACTCAAGCCATCGCCTGAGGCAGTCATGGATCGTATCGTACCAAACTACGTTGTTGGATTTGTCTACGGTGCTCTTGTAGAGTCATTTTCATGTGAGCAGAACGCCAGAATGATGGCGATGCAGTCCGCATCAAACAGTGCGAGGGACATGCTTGCAGAGCTTGACATTCTTTACAACCGTGCCAGACAGGCAGCGATTACACAGGAGATTACAGAGGTAATAGCCGGTGCTAAATCGCAGAAGAAAAAGAGAAAGTAGGCTTTTTGATGAAAACAGGAAAAATTATCCAGGTTATGGGTCCTGTTGTCGATGTAGAGTTCGAGGATGAGAACCTGCCGGCAATCAGAGACGCACTAGAAGTTTTAAATGGTGACAAAAAAAGTGTGATGGAAGTCGCACAGCATATTGGAAATAATACAGTACGCTGTATCATGCTTGCTTCCAGTGAGGGACTTCACAGAGATATGGAAGTAACAGCCACAGGCGCCGGCATCAAGACACCTGTCGGAGAGCAGACTCTCGGCAGACTGTTCAACGTGCTCGGTGAAGCTATCGACGGCGGAGCACAGCCTGATACAAAAGAAAAGTGGGAAATCCACAGAGAGCCACCAACATTTGAGGAGCAGAACCCTGCAGAGGAAATCCTCGAGACAGGAATAAAGGTCATCGACCTCCTTGCCCCATATGCAAAGGGTGGAAAAATCGGACTCTTCGGAGGAGCCGGAGTAGGAAAAACAGTCCTCATCCAGGAGCTCATCAGCAATATCGCAACAGAGCACGGCGGCTACTCAATCTTTACAGGAGTCGGAGAGCGTTCCAGAGAGGGAAATGATCTCTGGACAGAAATGAAGGAATCAGGAGTTCTGGAAAAAACAGCCTTAGTGTTCGGACAGATGAACGAGCCACCAGGAGCACGTATGCGTGTAGCTGAGACAGGACTTACAATGGCAGAGTATTTCAGGGATGAGAAGCACCAGAACGTGCTGCTTTTCATTGACAATATATTCCGTTTCACACAGGCAGGTTCAGAGGTTTCAGCACTTTTAGGACGTATGCCTTCAGCCGTAGGTTATCAGCCTACACTGGCTACTGAGATGGGTGAGCTGCAGGAGAGAATCGCATCTACAAAGAAAGGTTCAGTAACATCGGTACAGGCCGTATACGTACCAGCCGATGACCTCACAGACCCGGCTCCGGCTACAACCTTCGCACATCTGGATGCCACAACAGTTCTTTCAAGAAAGATTGTTGAACAGGGTATTTACCCGGCAGTAGACCCACTTGAGTCTACATCACGTATCCTCGAGCCTGATATCGTAGGCGAGGAGCATTATCAGGTAGCACGAAAGGTACAGGAGATTCTCCAGAAGTACAAGGAGCTGCAGGATATCATCGCAATCCTCGGTATGGAGGAGCTGGCAGATGAGGACAAGGTGCTTGTATACAGAGCAAGAAAAATCCAGAAGTTCCTCTCACAGCCATTCCACGTAGCCGAGAACTTCACAGGTATCCAGGGTGTATATGTGCCTGTAGAGGAGACTATCAAGGGCTTCAAGGCCATCATAGATGGTGAGATGGACGAGTATCCTGAGAACGCATTTTTCAATGTCGGAACAATCGAGGACGTCAAGGAAAAAGCAAAGACTATGCAGCAGTAAAAGCATAAGGAAGGACAAATCGTATGGCAACAAATACATTTTATCTAAAGGTAATAGCTGCTAACAGAGTGTTTTACTCAGGAAGATGTCGTTCCATAATAGTCCCTGAGTTCGATGGCCAGAAGGAAATCCTCGCCCACCATGAGGATATGGTTATAGCCGTCGATGAGGGCGAGATGAGATTTCAGCCGGAGGGTAGTGACAACTGGGAGTACGCGGTAGTGGGAATGGGCTTCGTAGAGATAGTCAACAACCGTGTGACATTGCTTGTTGAGACAGCCGAGCGTCCGGAGGAAATCGATATAGCAAGGGCAAGAGAGGCAAAGGAGAGAGCCGAGGAGCAGCTTCGACAGAAGCAGAGTATCCAGGAGTACTATCACTCAAGAGCTTCGCTGGCTCGTGCCATGACACGACTGAAAGCAACTTCAGGAAAATAATAAATGTTAATAAATTACAAAAAAGAGGTCGTGACGACCTCTTTTTTGTTTACTTTTTACATGAAATGAGTTACAATGACATTATATAGGTTAGTAATATGGTCATAGAAGACAGGTGGGAATATGAGGATAATATACGGACTATCAGTGTTACTGGAAGCAATACTGATTGCATATTGCGCAATCGGTTCCTTTAAAAAACATGATAAGATTGGTAAAAGCGTGTGTATATATGAGTCGCTGGCATTTGTCTGCGCAATAGTCTTTCTCATTTATACATATGTGCCGGGGCACACTGTTACAGTACTTGCGAAGGGGCTTACTTTGGCTCTGTTTGACTGGATGCTCATCGCTCTTATGTTTTATACACAGTATTATACAGGTGCTGTAAAGACCTTCAAGGGAGTGCAGGCTGCTTCCATGATATTTGCGGTGCTGGACACATATATGCTTATAGAGAATACCTGGACGAATAAGATATTTGATATAGAATCAATAAAAGCCGAGCATATTAAGGTGGCTTTCAATAATGACAGCCTATGGTACAGGCTGCATTTTATGTTTACCTATGCATTTGTGATTCTGATTGTTTTTACATATCTGTGTATGATTATCAGATCATCGCGCATGTACAGGAAAGCATACGTGGCTATAGCGGTAGTTATTATTATCGGCGTTTCGTTTGATATTGCTACTATAGGCTCGGACTCCATATATGACCTCTCCATAATTATATATGGTGTCATGTCTGTTATTATATATGACCTGACATACAGATACGTGCCGAATGAGATCATAGAAAACATGCTCTCTCTTGTGGTCAGCGATATGAACAATGGTATCATCTGCTATGACAGAAAGGGCAGGTGCATATATTACAATGACCTGATGGAGGCTATTTACAGGAATGGCGGCAATATGTCCGAGTATGAAAGGAAATATAGCCAGTGGATTGAAAAGATAGGAGACGACAGAAGGGACAGCATGACCTTCCAGACGGATTTTGAACTCAACGGTGAAAAGCACTACTTTGAGATTGCCTACAAGCGCATATATGATGAGAGCAATCGCTTTATATGTGATTATTTTGTATACAATGACCGTACACAGATGTATGAGTCGTGGGAGCAGGAAAAGTACAAGGCATCGCATGATAGTCTGACCGGACTTTTGAACCGTGACCAGTTCTATGATGATGTGCATGATATGGTGACCCAGCATCATGACACGACCTTTTATCTGGTTTGCAGCAATATCAAGGATTTTAAATTCATTAACGAGATATTTGGTATGGAGAAGGGCAATCAGGTGCTCATAAAGCAGGCGAAGCTCATGGCATCGAATTCATCTGAGAGGACCATTTGTGCAAGGCTTATGAATGACCGCTTTGCGCTGTGTCTGCCAAGAGAAGAGTTTGATGAACAAAGAGTGGCAGATTCAATAAAAGAGTTGCAGCGTGAGTTTACGGGCAATTCTTTCCACCTGCATATGTACATGGGTGTGTATGAGATAAGAGACAGGGATGAGGATGTCAGCATTATGGTAGACAAGGCTAATATAGCGGCAGACACCATAAAGAATAATTACGACTGTTTTGTGGCATACTATGATGAGCATCTGCTTGAGATATCAATAGAGCAGAGACGCCTGCTCGGTGAATTTGAGCCGGCACTGCAAAAGGATGAGTTTGTCATGTACTTACAGCCACAGGTGAACCGTAATGGTGTTGCGAGGGGCGCAGAAGCGCTGGTACGCTGGGCTCATCCGTCAAGAGGCATCATGACACCGTATGCTTTTATTGATATTTTAGAGAACGCAGGTCTCATTTACAAGCTAGACCTCTATATATGGGAGAAGGCAGCACAAAAGCTTGCAGAGTGGAAGGAAAAAGGCTATGGAAGCTATCATATATCTGTAAATATATCTACAAAGGACTTTTACATTATAGATATATATGAGACCTTTACAGGGCTGATTAATAAATATGGCATAGCAGCGTCCAATCTGCATCTGGAGATTACAGAGAAAACGCTGATGACCGATTTTGAGAAGAATATGAATATTATCCACAAGCTTCAGGACGCAGGCTTCAGGGTGGAGATTGATGATTTCGGAAGCGGTTACTCATCACTCAACATGCTAAAGGACATCAGTGCTGATGTACTGAAAATCGATATGGGCTTCCTTCGCAAATCTGAGAACGAGGTCAAGGGACAGGATATATTAGAGAGTATCATCACGCTTGCAGGCAAGATAGGCATGGACGTCATCACAGAGGGTGTGGAGACGAAAAAGCAGCTTGATATGCTCACAATGATGGGATGTCATGAGTTCCAGGGATATTATTTCTCAAAACCGGTACCGGTATCTGAGTTTGAAGAAAAGTATCTGGTATAGCTATCATGTATATCTATTATGTATATCCAATATATATTTTAGGTATTGTGCAAAATTTAATACACTGTATATTTGGGGCGGGTATTGAAATATCCGCCCTTTTTTTCTATAATAATAAACCGTGTGGATTGCTGTAAATATGTAATTGCTGTGGGACACACGAAGGTGTAGCGGGGAATAGCAAATAAGAGAAAAAGAGGCGAAAAAATGACTGAAAAAGAAAAAATAAGGATTCAGACATCAGAGACCTTTTTACTGAGTGCGATTCTGGCACTTTCCGGAGGCTTTCAGGATGCCTACACCTACAACGTGAGAAACGAGGTGTTCTCGAATGCGCAGACAGGAAACGTAGTGCTGATGAGCCAGCATCTGATGATGGGTGAATGGATGAAGGGACTATCGTATCTTTTCCCAATCCTCTCATTTGCATTCGGTGTGCTTGTGGCAGAGAGAATCGGGCATAGATATAAGAAGGCAAAGCGCATCCACTGGCGTCAGATAGTGGTGGCAATAGAGATAATCATACTGTTTGTGGTGGGCTTCATACCACACAGGTACGATATGATAGCGACCATGCTTGTATCATTCAGCTGTTCTATGCAGGTGCAGTCATTCAGAAAGGTAAACGGCTACGGCTATGCCAGCACCATGTGCATCGGCAACCTAAGAAGCGGCACAGAGAGCCTGTCAATATATCTGCGTGACAGAAATATCGGGGCACTGAAAAAGACCGCGCACTACTATGGAATCATTCTGATATTTGCAATAGGAGCAGGTATAGGCGGAGTGTGCTCACTGCACATAGGAATCCGTGCGATATGGGGTTCAAGCGTGCTGCTTGCCATTGTATGTGCAATGATGGTCAGGGAACACAGATAAACAGACACAAATAGTCAAGAAAATAATATAACGGAGATACAATATAAAATGAAATTATTAAAGCAATTTCTCATCATACTTGCGATTTCGTTTGTAGGTGAGATACTCAAATATTTACTGCCATTGCCTGTTCCGGCGAGCATATATGGCATGGTTATACTTTTCATAGGTCTGCTGTCAGGCCTGATACCGCTTGACACTGTAAGAAGTGCAGGCAAATTCATGATAGAGATAATGCCTGTCATGTTTATCCCTGCAGGAGTGGGGCTCATGTCATCCTGGGGCAATCTTGAGCCGGTGCTTGTACCTGTGCTTGTAATCACGGTTGTGGCACTTCTTACTGTAATGATTGCTACAGGACATGTTTCACAGCTCGTAATCCGTATGCAGAAGCGCAAGAGGGCTGATGCTGGAGAAAATAAATAAGATAGAGGATAATCATAATGGATAATTTGTTTCAGACATCGCTTTTTGCCGGTGTCACAGTAAGTCTGGTTGCATATCTGATAGGTATGCTTTTAAAGAAAAAGTTTAAGCTTGCAATACTCAATCCGCTTCTCATTTCAATAGTACTGACCATAATAGTGCTTGTTGTGGCAGATGTGGATTATGACACATACAATAAGGGGGCATCGTACCTTAGCTGGTTTCTGACACCGGCCACGGTATGCCTTGCGATACCGCTCTATGAGCAGTGGACCCTGCTCAAGAAAAATATAGCAGCCGTCGCGCTCGGACTCACGGCAGGAGTCATAACAAGCCTTGTGACAGTGCTTGTGTTGTCAGTGCTTATGGGGCTTTCACACGAGGATTATGTCACATTGCTGCCAAAGTCCATCACGACAGCTATCGGTATGGGTGTATCAGAGGAGCTCGGCGGATATGTGACCATCACTGTCGCAGTTATCGTCGTGACAGGTGTGCTTGGAAATATACTCGGAGAGTTTGTTTGCAAAATATTCAGAATCACTGAGCCTATATCGAAGGGACTGGCGCTTGGTGCTTCATCACATGCCATCGGAACAGCGAAGGCTATCGAGATGGGCGAGATAGAGGGCGCCATGAGCTCTCTTGCTATCGCGGTGGCAGGAATACTTACGGTGGTGTTTGCATCGGTGTTTGCAAACTTTTATTGATTTGTCTGAGTGTGTGCTAAGGACGGAAGCGCGAGGCTGTGCATATCTGCCTTCGCTTCCTACTACGCGGCTAAGGGCTTGTAGGAATTGTGATACAGGTTGTGACAGGTAGGACGCAACCGACTTTTACGCGCCGTCCATGGCGCGGTAACGTCTCTCCCGTGCTTCCGTGCACGGGCGTTGCTGGATTGCAAACACAATTCCAACAATCCCTAGGCCGCTTCGTACAAGCTCAGGCAGATATGCACAGCCTCGCGCTTCCTGCGCGTTGGCTTTCCCCACCATAAGATAAGTTTATTAAATAGTTATAGATGTAGACAATTGGTAAGAGTATATGTATGATTCAAGTCATATTAGTATTCTACAATCGTTGGAAAGGAATATTATGATAATTACAATTGCTAGAAAGTGCGGTTGCGATGCAGATACTATCGGTAGAGCAGTCGCTGAGAAATATCATTTACATTTCATGGACAGAGAGGCTATTGCGGCTGGTGCCAAAGAGGCAGGCTGCTACGATGAGTATGAGGAGTTTTACAGTGAGAGACCGGTTAATTCCCTGCTTTACTCTATTGTGATGGAGACGGAGGAGGATAATGTGCTGCATGATACTCCGGCGAGGGCTCTTACATTTATAGACAGGCTGCCGCTTGAGGACGGCTGTGAGGGATATGTGATTCAGGGACGGTGTGCAAACTTTGCCTTTCAGGGAAGAGATGATGTTGTCTCAGTTTTCCTGACAGCGAATGATGCCTTCTGCGTTGATACTGTGGCTGATACACATGGAATTTCAGTGAGAAAGGCAAAGACTGTTGTGCGTGAGACAAATGACAACAGAAAGACCTATCACAAATACTATACCGGACAGGAGTGGGGGCAGGCAGAAAACTATGACCTGTGCCTGAATGTGGCAAAGCTCGGTGTAGATGGTGTGATTGCGATGATTGACAGCTTCATACAAAATACAAAATAGAAGTGTATATACAAAAGCCGAATCCGTGGGAGTGTGGATTCGGTTTTTTTGTTGGTAAAAGATTGCCATTTTTATCAATAGGATTTACGCGGCAGGAATCAATGAGCGTGATAAAGGAAGTCTTATACTGCTTAGCTCTCACGATAAGGATGAGCTTGAAAATCTATCCGATGTAATCTATCTGGTGGACAGCGGAAGGTTTAAATTGAAGTAACGAGGAGAATTTATTATGAAGCAAAGGAAATCAAAACAAGTAAGACTTTTATCGGGAATGCTCATAGGAATTGTGATGATTGCTGTTTTGGCAAGGATTGTTTATCTGAATCATTGCTATCCATCCCCAAAGGTCATCACATATACAGAAAATGACACTATTAAGCTTGGAAATTATGAGATAAAGCAGACCGGATGGGAGCAGGGTAGATAAGATGAAGCTGTATATGGTGCTGCAGTATTATCCGCAGAAGATAAGGTTGTGTTGTACTGGTTAATAAAAAGTTTATAATTTTTATTAGCACTCACTATTGACGAGTGCTAATAATGGTGCTATAACATACTTGTAAACAAAAGAAAGCAGATTTCCAAAAGGAAAGTTACAGGTATATAAGGAGGTATGACCTATGTTATTAACAACTACAAACAACAACTTATTTGATACATTTTTCAGTGATCCATGGTTCAATGATCCTTGGTTTGATGACAGGGACGTACAGAAGGCACAGAAGAAATTATACGGACACAACGGAAAGAGAATGATGCTCACCGATATCAAGGAAAGCGATAAAGGCTATGAGCTTGAGATGGATCTTCCGGGATTCAAAAAGGATGAGATTAAGGCTTCTTTAGAGAATGGTTATCTGACCATTACAGCAGAGAAAGGCTTAGAGAAAGAGGAAGAGGGCAAGAAATATATCTGCAGAGAGCGCTACTCAGGAAGCTGTCAGAGAACCTTCTATGTGGGTGACGAGATTGAGCAGGATGACATAAAGGCATCCTTCAAGCATGGAATCCTTCGCCTGGATATTCCAAAGAAGCAGCCTAAACCACAGGTTGAGGAAAAGAAATGTATCTCCATCGAGGGATAATCAGATATTGCAAATGATAAGCGGGCTGCCTGTGCAGTCCGCTTATACTATATTGTTTAATTATGATGATAAATTGTTACAGGTAAATAGAAAGGCAGGTGAGTATAATGGCAGCAAAGAGAGATTATTATGAGACTCTCGGAGTGAACAAGAGTGCGGATAAAGAGGCAATAAAGAGGGCTTATCGTAAGCTGGCAAAGAAGTATCATCCTGATACAAATGCAGGCAATCCGCACGCTGAGGAGATGTTCAAGGATGTCACGGAGGCATACAATGTCCTCAGTGATGAGAAAAAACGTAAGCTCTATGATGAGTTTGGTTTTGCAGGACTGCAGGAGGGCTTTTCCGAGGAGGCTGCAAGACAGGCTGCACAGGGCGGCTTCGGTGGCTTTGGCGGCTTCGGCGGCAATGGCTCTTTCAGTGGCTCATACAGCTCAAATGGCGGACCATTTACACATCAGGAATTTCATTTTGAGAACGGTTCCGGGGATATGGATGATATTTTCTCAATGTTCGGAGATATGTTTTCACATGGTGGCGGTAATCACAGTGGCTGGAGTACAAGTGGTAACAGTGGATTTACCGGAAATAGCGGTAGCTGGAGTAATTTCTCAGGTGGCAGAAGTTCAGCCGGTCGCAAGGGTTCTGATGTTATGGCTGACCTTACGATTTCATTTGACGAGGCTGTTTTTGGATGCGAGAAATCTATTTCATTACAGGATCCGACCACAGGCAAGGTTTCCAATCTGTCCATCCATATTCCAGCAGGAATCGAGTCTGGCAAGACAGTCAGACTTAAAGGACAGGGCAATCCGGGCAGAAATGGTGGTGCAGCCGGAGATGTGCTTCTCAAGGTAAATGTGACACCGAGCCGGGAGTTTGAGCGTAAGGGTCAGAATGTATACAGTACAATCCGTGTTCCGTTTACGACAGCGGCTCTCGGTGGTAAGGTGAGGGTGCATACTCTTTATGGAGATGTGGAGTGCAGCATCAAGGCAGGTACACAGGGCGGCAGCAAGATACGTCTCAAGGGCAAGGGTATTTCGAGCATGAAGAATCCTTCAGTAAAGGGAGACCAGTATGTGACTGTAGAGATTTCGGTTCCACGCAGGCTTACGCCAAGGGCAAAGGAAGCGCTTGAGGAATACAGGTCTGTGAGCTGATAAATTTTATGTGCTTTATATATGGAAAACAAATTTGAAATCCGCTATACTATAGGTATTATAGTACAGCGGATTTTTGCTTGATGAGATTTTAAAAGGAGAGACTATGGGAAGATTTTTAAATCCGGATAACAGTTCATTCCAGGATGTCATTAACTCTGAGATATATGTTGATAAAACAGGTTTGCTGGATTACACAAACAGTGTGATAAATACCACATCAAAATTTATATGTAACAGCAGACCGCGCAGATTCGGTAAATCTATTACAGCAGATATGATGGCTGCATATTATAGCATGGGCTGTGATTCGAGAGAACTGTTTATGGGATATGATATAAGTAAGAAGGGTAGCTTTGAGAAATATCTTAATAAATATGATGTGCTGCATCTGGATATACAGTGGTGTATAGAACCGGCAAAAGGCCCGGAAAATGTTGTATCATATATTATAGAGAATACAGTCGCTGAGCTTAAACTTGCATTTCCGGATGTGAAGGTTGAAGGGAGAGTTACGCTTTCAGATATGCTTTCACAAATAAATGCACAGACAGGAAAAAGATTCATAGTGATAATAGATGAGTGGGATGTTCTGGTTCGCGATGAGGCAAATAATCAGTCAGTACAGGAGGAGTATATTAATTTTCTCAGAGGACTTTTTAAAGGTTCATCGGCTACAAGATATATTGCGCTTGCATATCTGACCGGAATCTTGCCGATTAAGAAGCTTAAGACACAGTCGGCACTTAATAATTTTGAAGAATTCACTATGATATCTCCTGGGGGATTTGCGTATTATATTGGTTTTACAGAGGATGAAGTGAAGAAATTATGCGAAAAGTCCGGACGTGATTTTGAACTTGTGAAGAAATGGTATGATGGTTACCTGCTGGGTGAATATCATATATATAATCCAAAAGCTGTGAGTAATGTAATTAAATGGGGGAATTTTCAAAGCTATTGGAGCCAGACCGGCACATATGACTCTATCCAGCCACTCATAAATAAGGATTTTGATGGTCTTAAGAGTGCTATAGTTGAAATGATTTCAGGTGCAGAAACAGAGGTTAAAACTACTACATTTCAGAACGACATGGTTACATTCAGAAATAAAAATGATGTTATGACGCTGCTTATACACCTTGGATATCTAGCATATGATCAGAAACGGCAGATGGCATATATTCCGAATGAGGAAATTCGTATGGAGTTTATGAATGCGGTTGAGGATGATAAGTGGAACGAGCTGATAGAGTTTGAAACCCCGTCAGAACGGCTTCTTGAGGCAACGCTTGATATGGAAGAAAAAGTGGTTGCGGAATATATTGATAAAATTCACAACGAGTATGCTTCCACTATACAGTACCATAATGAAAATTCATTGAGTAGTGTGCTTGCCATAGGATATATTTCGGCCATGAAATATTATTTTAAGCCTGTACGTGAAATGCCAACAGGCAGAGGCTTTGCTGATTTTGTATTCATTCCTAAACAGGAATATGTCATGGATTATCCGGCTTTGGTTGTTGAACTTAAATGGAATAAAGACGTAAAAACTGCTATAAACCAAATAAAAGACAGACAGTATCCGCAGTCTGTTTTACAGTATACCGGAAATATTTTACTTGTCGGTATTAATTATGATAAAAAGACTAAAGTGCATGAGTGTATAATAGAAGAACTGGTAAAATAAGAAAGGACACAAAATGAGCAATTATATAATGGATCTTAGAAAGGTGGTCGGACATGCCCCTTTACTGCAGGCGGCAGCGAGCATCATCATTGAAAATGAAAACGGACAGGTGCTTCTCGGAAGGCGCACAGACAATCACCAGTGGGGCTACGCAGGCGGTTCTATAGAGCTTGGAGAGACTGTCGAGGAGGCTGCAAAAAGAGAACTTTTTGAGGAGATGGGGCTTGTTGCAGACGAGATGGAGCTGTTTTATATCAATTCAGGCGAGGAAACACACTACATCTATCCGAACGGCGATGAAGTCTATAATGTGGAAATCATATACATATGCCGCAAATATCATGGCACCATAAAGTGCCAGGAGGAGGAAGTCGAGGAGCTTAAATTTTTTGATGTGGATGATATTCCGGAGGATATTTCTGAGCCAATCAGACCTGTATTTCGTGAATATATAAAGATGAGGAAAAGAATAAAATAAACTTTAACACTTTAAATGGAAAAAGTGCTTGCGCATGTCTTATAAAAGAGTTATCATAATACAAAACGAAACACTTAGGAGGATTTACAATGGAAAAGCGTATTTCAGGTCATACAGGCTTATTAGCACTCATAGGATCACCGGTCGGTCATTCGGGTTCACCGGCTATGTACAATTACAGTTTTGAAAAACTCGGTCTGGACTATGCATACGTTGCATTTGATATAAAAGAAGACAAGGTTAAGGATGCTATTGCAGCAATGAAGACCTTCAACATGCGTGGATGTAATGTGACCATGCCTGATAAGGTAGAGGCTGCAAAGTACATGGACGAGCTTTCACCGGCAGCCCAGATTATCGGAGCCATAAACACTATAGTAAATGACAACGGCAAGCTTACAGGACACATCACAGATGGTGAGGGATTCGTACACAACTTAAAGGATCACGGAATTGACATCAAAGGAAAGAAAATCACAGTTGCCGGAGGCGGCGGAGCTGCTACAGCTATCCAGGTGCAGTGCGCATTGGACGGAGCTCGTGAGATTACTATTTTCAACAAAAATGATGCTTTCTTCGAGCGTACACTACAGACTGCAGAGAAGATCAAAAAAGCAGTTCCTGAATGTGTTGTAAATGTATACGATATTGATGATACAGCCAAGATGACAGAGGAAATCCAGTCAAGCGATATCTTTGCAAATGCAACAATCGTTGGCATGAAGCCTCTCGATGATCAGAGCGTGGTAAAAGATCTTTCAGCTTTCAGACCGGGGCTTGTAGTTGCAGATGCAGTTTACAATCCGGAGGAGACAAAGCTTCTTCGCGAAGCAAAAGAGGCAGGCTGCACATGCGTAGGCGGAAAGGGAATGCTCTTATGGCAGGGTGTTGCCGCATTCAAGCTTTACACAGGACAGGATATGCCGGTTGATGATGTGAAGAAACTGTTCTTCAGCTAGATTTAAGTTCTTATTACAATATCATTAGATAGCTTCCTGTTATACAGGAATATGATAAAACAACAGCTCGCGGTTTCCCGCGAGCTGTTGTTTTTTAGGAGTTTTTATAGGCTTATTATTTTAAAGGAGAATTTATAAATAATCGTGACGGGCAGGCACGTTTGTGTCACACTTTGTGACAGGGTCAAGTCCGTTTCCAATCATTGGAAGCATCTCAACCATTGTTACCTCTGCGCCTCTTTCTGTGAATAATTCCATCACGTCAAGGCCTACGGCACCACCGTCGATGATGGCGATTTTCTGTCCCTTCATATTAAAAATAACTTAATTGATTGAGTGTCATGCATAAATCTCCATAAAATAATAGATATAGTCTATGAATTACAAATGTTATAGCCTAAATTTGTGCATCTTATAACATGATTAGTACAGTAATGCTATTAAAAAATAACAAAATAAGCATTGGAAGTACCGAAAATAATGCGTTATAATATCATTATCAAAGGTTGTTAAGTTTTTAACGAAGTGGGCATCGTTGAAAACATAGCTAAGTAAAATACGAATAATCAATATCCATGACAAGTTCTGGGCAAACGCTGAGGAGACAGTCAGAAAGATCAACGAGAAGACAGACTGCAAGGCTGCTCTTCCCTAAGATCAAGGGAACAGTAACAGCGCTTGTAATGGTCGCTTCATCACTTTGCAACTACACAATCCTTACAGCAGCATCAAAGATGCGGCCATCACAGGTTATGGTAATGAACATCGTGCTCACAGCAATCGGCGTGGTACTTGGATTATTCGTAAACCTGCGCTATACTAAGATGGTAGAGCTGTCTAAAGAGGATTAATACGTTACATTATACTGGGGAGTATAATTATCATACAGTCTAATACAAGGTAAGAAAGGAAAAAATCATGAACACCATTAAGGTTAGAGATATTGAAATCGGTGCGGGCGCACCTAAAATCATCGTTCCTATCGTAGGCGTTACAAAAGACGACATCATCGCAGAGGTAAAGACATTTGACTCTATCCCTGTTGATATGGTTGAGTGGCGTGTTGACTGGTTCGAGAATGTATTCGAGTTTGACAAGGTTGAGGAAGTATTAAAGGAGCTTCGTGATGCTCTCGGAAATATTCCAATCCTTATGACATTCCGTACTTCAAAAGAGGGCGGAGAGAAAGCAATCGAGCCTGAGGCTTATGCCAGGCTTAATATCAAGGCTGCACAGACAGGATACGTTGATTTTGTAGATGTAGAGATTTTTACAGGTGATGAGATTGTAAAGAAAATCATTGACGGTGTACATGCTGCAGGTGCAAGAGTTATCGCTTCAAACCATGACTTCTTCAAGACTCCTGCACAGTCTGATATTGTTTACAGACTTCGCAAGATGCAGGATATGGGAGCTGATATCCCTAAGATTGCAGTTATGCCACAGAATAAGCGAGACGTACTCACACTTCTTTCAGCTACAGAGGAAATGGTTACAGATTACGCTGACAGACCAATCATCACAATGTCAATGGCAGGCACAGGTGTTATAAGCCGTCTCTGCGGTGAGGTATTCGGATCTTCAATGACATTCGGTGCCGCAAAGAAAGCATCTGCACCCGGACAGATGGGAGTAGAGGATTTGTCTATGGTACTTGGATTACTTCATAAGAGCATGTAAGAAAAGCTTGTATAAAACCATGCAATAAAATAAAATGGCGCCCATTACTTTAAGCGATGAAGTGCATGAGCGGATTCGCAAGGAGTGTCAGCCGATATATGAATCGATTGAGAAAAATGTGTCGTCTGATATTGTGGATGCATATCTGACACAATAACACTTTAAAGCATTAAAATATTTTGCTTGATAAATTGGTAAAGTCTTGTTATACTATGACTAAGAAATTTGTGGTTATCAAAAATGCAAATTACTATAACGTGAAATTATAGTAATTATAATTTGACGATATTTCGCTAAATATCAAAATCCAATATGAAAACCACACATAAGTAAGGAGACACACCATGGACAAAATCGAGGAAATCCGCGCAAAGATTGGAGAATGTGACGATATAATAATTAAGCAGCTTGCGGTCAGAATGTCACACATTCAGGAGATTATATCATACAAGAAGGCAACAGGAATCCCAATCTTACAGCCGGAGCAGGAGAAAAAGCAGACAGATGCACTTGCGGCAAAGCTTTTCGACAATGAATTTGAGGAAGAGATACTTGATATTTTTAAGTATATCATGAAGAACAGCCGTCGTATCCAGGCAAAGAGCCTTTTCGATTACAATATCTTCCTAATCGGTTTCATGGGTGCAGGAAAGAGCACTGTAGCAGGAGAATTAAAGGATAAGCTCGAGATGGACCGTGTCGAGATGGATCAGATGATTGTTGAGAATCGTGGCATGTCAATCTCAGAAATATTTGATGAGTTCGGTGAGGCATATTTCAGAAACTTAGAGAGCAACACACTTATAGAGCTTCAGAAGAGAAAGCAGACTATCGTTTCCTGCGGTGGTGGTGTTGTCATGAGAGAGGAAAACGCAGATCATATGAAGAAAAACGGCCGTGTAGTTCTTCTTACAGCAAAGCCTGAGACTATCTACGAGCGAGTAAAGGATAGTGACGAGCGCCCGATACTAAACGGCAACATGAATGTTGAGTATATCAGCGGCCTCATGGAAAAGCGAAAGGAGCGCTATGAGGCAGTGGCAGATGTAACAGTTGCTACAGATGGCAAGAATGTTACACAGATATGCGAGGAAATCATTGCAAAGCTTATCGCACTTGATAATAAGCAGGACAATAAACAGGCATAATACAGGAATAGCACAGCACATATTAAGGCAGCAGCCGGATATCAGACCGGTTGCTGCCTTTTGTTCAAATACTTCAATAAAAATCAAATTTGTTTGAAGTGATATTGAAGTTGACTATGAAGTAGCCCAGGAAGGTGTGTGTGGCTTGAAATAATTGCAAATATGATGTATAGTACTGTACAATCTAAGAGATACTGATTAAGTATGGCAGCATAACAAGGAGGTAATAATTATGTGTACAGCAGCAGCTTATAAAACAAAGGATTTCTATTTTGGAAGAACACTCGACTACGAATTTTCATATGGAGATGAGATTACGGTAACACCGCGAAACTATGTGTTTAATTTCAGGCATTCGGGAAAGCTTGAAAACCATTATGCAATCATTGGAATGGCACATGTGGCAGGTGACTATCCTCTTTACTATGATGCTGTAAATGAAAAGGGACTCGGTATGGCAGGACTGAATTTCGTGGGAAATGCAGCGTATGCGGCAGCAGACGAAAACAGCTCATGCGAGAATGGCACATGCAGCATTGCAAAGACAAAGGTGGCACAGTTTGAGTTTATACCGTGGATACTGTCACTATGCGCTACGGTAGCGGATGCAAAGGAAAAATTAAATCGTATTTTACTGGTAGATACACCATTTAGCAGTCAGCTTCCGGTTGCACAGCTTCACTGGATTATAGCCGACAAAAATGAGTGCATTGTGGTGGAGTCGATGGCAGACGGTATGCATGTTTACGACAATCCGGTAGGTGTGCTCACAAACAATCCGCCATTCCCATATCAGATGGCAGCACTCAATAATTACAGAGGCTTATCCACAAAGCAGCCTGAAAATACATTTGCACCGGGAGTGGAGCTTAGTGCATACAGCCGCGGAATGGGAGGCCTGGGACTGCCGGGAGATTTATCATCGCAGTCACGCTTTGTACGTGTGGCATTCACAAAGCAAAACTCCAAATCGGATGACAGTGAGAATGCAAGTGTGAGCCAGTTCTTCCACATATTAGGCTCTGTAGACCAGCAGAGAGGTCTGTGCGAGGTGACAGAGGGCAAATATGAGATTACGCTCTACACCTCATGCTGCAACTGCGACAAGGGAATCTACTATTACACCACATATGACAATAGCCAGATCACAGCGGTAGACATGAACAGGGAGAATCTTGATGAGAAGCTGCTTATCAGATATCCTGTTATTACGGAGGGAAAGATTTGTTGGCAGAATTAATATAGAGAAAATAGTAAATATTATGAGGAGGGTATTATGGAATTTACAATCGATCATCTGGCAAAGAGCTTTGAGAAAAAGCAGGTGCTAAGAGACATCAATTTTACGTTTGAGGAGGGAAAGATTTACGGACTGCTCGGAAGAAACGGAGCAGGAAAGACAACACTGTTCAATTGCATCAATTCAGATATTACCAAGGATGCAGGTGAGTGTTATCTGATAAAGAATGGCCAGAAGCAACAGGTGATTCCGGAGAACGTGGGATATGTGCTCTCGGCGCCGACTGTGCCGGAGTTCCTGACAGCAAGGGAGTTCCTTAAGTTTTTTATAGATATCAATAGCGATTCAATGTCACTAATAAAACCGCTTGATGTATATTTTGATGAGATGAGGATTGAACCTGAGGACAGGGATCGCCTGATGAAGGATTATTCACATGGCATGAAAAATAAGATGCAGATGCTTGTAAACATGATAGCGGAGCCGGATATTTTGCTGCTTGATGAGCCACTTACATCTCTTGATGTGGTAGTGGCAGAGGAGATGAAGCAGCTTCTGCGTGTAAAAAAGGACGGAAGGATTACTATTTTTTCTACGCATATTATGGATCTTGCACTTGATTTGTGTGATGTTATTGTGCTTTTGAGTCACGGAGAGCTTGAGGTTGTGGAAAATGAGAACCTTGGGGAGGAGCAGTTTAAGGAAAAGATTATTGCGGCATTGAAGGATGAGGCGTATGATGTGACACCTGAGGCCTTTGACAGGAGGAAGTGATGAAATCAAGGGGAAATTTGATGATGAAAACGCTTCGCATATCGTTTTCATTAAAAAATACATATCGTATTAACAGCATATATTATGGTTTTAAGCAGATACCGGTTATCAAAAAAATCCTGCCGGAGAGTCTTTATGCAGCAGGCGGATTTAAGCTTGTTGTTAGTATCCTCTCAGTTATCTGGGAAATTATATCAGGATTTATCGGTAAATTCATATATATATTTTTTATGATATTTATGGTTTCGGCACTTTTTTCAAAGACACCGCAGAGGGAGGCATTTGTAAATATACTGTTTTTCCTCACGTTTATAGGAGCTTTGTTAAATACCTTTATATTTGACCCGTCAAAGGATAAATACTATGCGGTTGTTTTGCTGAGGATTGATGCGAGAGAGTTTGCAATAGTTAATTATGCTTATGAGCTTTGTAAAATCCTGATTGGATTTTTAGTATTTGGCTTAATATTCGGGTTGTTAAGCAATGTTCCGGTGAATGTAATGCTCATAGTACCATTGTTTGTGGTCTGTGCTAAGCTCACAGTATCTGCCTTTATTTTATGGTCATATGAGAATCATAATCATGGCAAAATAAAAATCAATGTCAGTGAAAACAGGCTTGGCTCCTTTAAGGTGATACTTGTGATTTTATTTCTGACTGCAGCTTATGGACTTCCGGCTCTGGGATTTTGTCCGCCGGTTTCTGCACTGTTTGTTCTTATGCTTGTTGTCATTGTCATTGGAGTATTTTCGTGCAGAAGGATTGTTACGTTTGACAAATACCGTATAGTCTACGGACAGATACTTAAGGATATGGACAGCATGGTAGAGTCTGCCCAGAATATGGATGTTGACAAGAACCGAAAGCTCATAAGTACAGAAAAGGAAGGCCTTTTACAGAATAGCAGGATAGAGAAAAAGAAGGGCTTTGAATATCTTAATGCAGTTTTTATAAACAGACACAAAAGGCTTCTATGGAAACCGGTAAAGAGAGTCTGCGCAATATGTATTCTGCTTGTTGCAGCAGGAATAGGTGCGATGCTGTATCTGGATGATCCAGGCTTTAGGAAGGATACGGCAGAGCTGCTTCTTAAAAATCTGGGGATGTCCACATTTTGGATGTATCTTATTAACCGTGGAATGGGCTATACGCAGGCGCTTTTTATGAATTGTGACCACAGTCTTTTATGTTATCCGTTTTATAGAAAGCCAAAGGCAGTGCTTGAGCTTTTTACCATCAGACTTCGCGAAATAATAAAGATTAATTTGCCACCGGCGCTGATACTCGGAGCAGGACTTTCTGCCATGCTTTTTATTTCGCATGGAACGCAAAACCCGCTGAATTATCTGATTTTGTTTCTTGTTTTCCCAGCAGAAAGCGTGTTTTTCTCTGTGCATTATCTGGTCATTTATTATCTGCTTCAGCCGTATAATGCAGGGACTGAGATAAAGAGTGGTATGTATAAGGTCATAACAGGACTCACATATATAGCATGCTACATGACGATTCAGCTTCGGATGAGCACGCTTAAGTTTGGAGGTATCATGATTACATTTAGTGTGGTATACTGTGTTGTGGCATGTGTACTTGCGTACAGGATTGCGCCGCGCACCTTCAAGATACGCGAGTGAGGATTTTATGAATAAATTGATGAGAACAGATATTATAGAGGATATAAGGACGCAATTGTTTGCGCTGCAGGATAAAAATTACAGGGAATTTCATGCGAGGCTTATGCCCAATATTGAAAAAGAACGCATAATAGGAATAAGAGTCCCGGTACTTAGAAAGTACGCAAAGGAGCTTGCTCGTGGAAGCAGGCTCTTTTTGTCGGTTCGAGGTGAAAAATTGGGCTGTAATACAGTAAAGGAAAATGACTGTGACAATGTGGAAAAGTTTCTAAACAGTCTGCCACATTACTACTATGAGGAAAATAACCTGCATATGTTTCTGATTATGCAGATGAAGGATTATGATACGGCATTGGCTTATCTGGAAGCATTCCTGCCATACATAGACAACTGGGCGACCTGCGACAGTGGTGTGCCGTCTGCGTTCAAAAAGCACAAAAATGAGCTTCTTTTGCATGTATATGAGTGGCTGGATTCGGATAAGCCCTACACTGTAAGGTATGGCATTGGCACTTTGATGCGCCTATATCTCGATGAGGATTTTGATATAAAATATGCTTTAGATGTGGCAAAAATCCGTTCCGAGGAGTATTATGTAAACATGATGAAGGCGTGGTATATCGCTACGGCACTTGCAAAGCAGTATGATGCAGTGCTGCCGATACTGCAGGAAAAGCTCATGGATAGCTGGAGCCACAACAAGGCGATACAAAAGGCGCGTGAGAGCTATCGCATCACGCCACAGCAGAAGGAGTATCTGAGCACATTAAAGGTTTAATGAAAAGAGACAAAAATTTATGAAAATAAAAAGCTTATTTGAATCAAAATTTATAAAGGTGTTTGATCTTCAGTACCAAGAGGGCAGGCATTATTATAATGCCACAAGGAGAGATGAAGAGGAACTTGTAGCCGCCAAATCCACGGAAGAGTTCAAGAAAATGCTTCCGGATGCGGTGAGCTGCGTGGTGATATGGAATCCGTCAGATGATGACGAGAAATCAGGTCATGAGCCATGTCTGTTAATGAACCGCGAGTTCCGATATCCGACAGGTCAGTACCTGCTCAGCGTACCTGCAGGACTTATAGACCCGGAGGATTGCACCGTGGATAATGATAATACAGCGCCACTTATAAAAACCGCCATGCGTGAGCTTCATGAGGAGACCGGCCTTAAAGTGACAGAAGAAGATGAGGTTTCGATAATCAATCCATGTCTTTTCAGTACACCGGGCATGACCGATGAAAGTAATGCCCTTGTAAAGATTGTACTTAACCGCGATAGCCTTAATGGAATGTCGCAGGAGGGCGCAGTGGGCGGCGAGCTCTTTGACGGATTCGACCTTCTGACTAAGACGCAGGCGAAGAAGATACTTGAGGATGGAGTGGACGAGCACGGCATATACTATTCTGTGTATACATGGGCGGCACTCACGTATTTCGTAGCAGACTTGTGGAGGTAGATGTGGAATGTAGCGTGGTTAGCCCGGGAGGCGGACATATGCTCTCGTAGAGCGACTAGCGAAGCTGTTTAGAGTCTGTAGAATTATGCCCTGTTGCCATAGTACATCGTTCTGCAAATAACTGGATCAATAACTTGCCTGAATTTCCATCTGCGGCATCAGAAAAACTTGACGTAGCCCGCTACGCCTGCGTTTTTCTTCTTTGCAGAATGAAAATACATTCTGCGTTATTGAACCAGTTAATTTTGGCACGCTGTACTTGAAATGCACCGGCATGGACGCCGGGGCAAGGCGTTATGTGCCATGGACGGCACATAAAAGCCGGTTTCGTCGAGCATAGAAAAACTATGAGCATAATTCGTACAGCCTCTTAATAGCGTAGCGTTAGCTCCTAGAGAGCATATGGCCGCATGCCGGGCTAACCATGCGGTCGCACGCTCACCACGCAGTGGCATCTAAAATACGGAGGAATAACATGAACGATAAAAAATACTCGCTGCGCCCATATCTGCTTGCATACAAATGGCACTATGCGATAGGCATTTTTGTACTTCTTGCAGTAGACCTTGCAAATCTGTACATTCCGCAGTTTATTGGGGAGATAATCGACGGAATCACTGCAGGAAAGCTTGATATGGCGGGCGTGGGCGGCATTATATTTAAGATACTGATAACAGGCCTGATAATCATGGCGGG
The DNA here is from genome assembly GCF_052118705.1 of Agathobacter sp. LCP21S3_B2. Taxonomy (NCBI): domain Bacteria; kingdom Bacillati; phylum Bacillota; class Clostridia; order Lachnospirales; family Lachnospiraceae; genus Agathobacter; species Agathobacter sp. LCP21S3_B2. Next base: position 142,893 of record NZ_JBQKGQ010000007.1, read on the forward strand.
GCGCTTTGGATGGAGATATTTCATCATAGGAGCATCAAGAGGAATAGAATACAGACTGCGCGATGATATGTTTTCGCATATGGAGACACTCTCAGCGCGCTATTACAACAGCCACAAGACAGGAGACCTTATGGCATATTTCACTAACGATTTACAGGCTGTCAGGATGGGAACCGGAATGGCTGTCATCACCGTGTTTGACGCGGTAATCATGACGGTGATGGTGCTTGTCAAAATGGTAGTATACGTGGATTTTAAGCTGACATTATTTGCTTTTATCCCACTTATTTTCATTGCAATCGGCTGCTATTTTTATGGAATAGAGTCAAAGAAACGTCAGGTGAAAAGGCAGGATGCTTTCTCCTATCTGTCTGACAAGGTGCAGGAGAGCATTGCCGGTATCCGCGTGGTCAAGGCATTTGCGCAGGAGGAAGAGGACTTTAAGCAGTTTGAAAAGGCTTGCGAGAACAGCAGGGAGAAAAATCTTGATGTGGTAAAGCTTCGCGCTGTCTTTGGCCCGGCGCTGGATGCCGTAATCGGAATAAGCGTGATAGTGACACTCATTGCAGGTGGCAGGATGGTGCTTGACGGACAGGTTTCGATAGGACAGTTCGTGGCATTCAACTCATACATTGATATGCTTGTTTGGCCAATGATTGCGGCAGGCGACTGCATCAACACATTTTCCCAGGCGGCTGCGGCATGGGGCAGAATCCGGACTATTTTCGAGGAAAAACCTGATATTGTCGATATGGTGCCACCGGAAAATGTAATAGAAAATGATGGCATGGCAGGCAGAAATACAGATAATTTAGCTGAGGGTATTTATGATAAAATACAAATACATGGCGATATACAGCTTAGCCACCTCAGCTTCACATACCCTGACGGCACCAAGCCGGTGCTTTCAGACGTGAGTATACATGTGAATCAGGGCGAGATGCTTGGTATCTTAGGACGTACCGGAAGCGGAAAATCATCACTTGCCGACCTTTTGCTTAGAGTATATGACTGTGAAAACGGCATGATACTTTTGGATGGCCGCCCGATAACAGACTATCCGCTGGCGGTTTTACACCGTGATATCTCATATGTGCCACAGGAGAATTTCCTGTTTTCCGACACACTCGAGGAGAATATAGCATTTGGTCTGGAGGACAGGATTGCCGACAACCCGGCAATTCTTGATGCGGTAAAACAGGCTGCAAAGGACGCGTGTATACACGATAATATCATGGGCTTTCCGGATGAGTACAAGACCATGGTTGGAGAGCGCGGAGTGACACTTTCGGGAGGACAGAAGCAGCGAAGCTCGATAGCCAGAGCACTTTTAAAGGATTCTGCAATCCTCATACTGGATGATTCACTTTCTGCTGTCGATACCGATACTGAGGAGCAGATACTTGAAAACCTCATGGAAACCAGGCAGGGCAAGACAACCATAGTGATTGCCCACAGGATTTCCACACTGCAGAAGGCTGACCATGTGGCAGTGCTTTCTGACGGAAAACTGACAGAGTATGGCACTCCTGAAGAGCTGCTTGAGCTTGGCGGTTTTTACGCTGATATCAGCCATAAGCAGCAACTTGAGAGTGAGCTTGGCAGTTAAAGTGCTTGAAAAGCGTTGCTATGCAGATTTGACGATGAATAGTTACGAAATAACAGAGAAGATTATAGTATGAATTCGAGTGAAAATATAAGTAAAAAAGAAATGAATAAAAAAAGCTCCACAATGCGTCTCATAGCCTACATGAAGCCGTATGCCCACTGGGTGATTTTTGCTCTTCTGCTGGTGCTGGGACTGACAGCCTTTGACCTTTACAGGCCGATGCTGGTGGGAGATGCAATTGATACTTTTGGAGCAAATGGGGATTATGATGTAATAATTGCTACAGCTATCAAATATGCGGTTGTACTTGCCTTAAGCTTTACATTCAACATCGCTCAGACCTGGATACTGCAGAAAACAGGCCAGAATATCATTCTTCAGATGAGAAAAGACCTCTATAGACATATCCAGTCTCTTGGCAGCAGGTATTTTGATATCACACCGGTTGGAAAGCTTGTAACCCGTGTGACCAATGATGTTGAGGCTCTCAATGAGATGTATTCGGGCATTCTCGTACAGCTTTTCAGAAATATTGTAAAAATAGTGGGACTTGCAGGCGTTATGCTCGTGCTTGATGTTAGGCTTGCTGCGATATCATTTGTGCTGATGCCGCTTGTAATTGGGCTTACGGTGCTGTGTCAGAAAATTGCCAGAAATATTTACAGGCTTTACCGTACGCGCCTGACGGACATCAATACATTTTTGTCCGAGCATCTTTCGGGAATGAAAATTATACAGATATTTGGCAGACAGGAGCGCAAGTTCGAGGAATTTCATGATAAAAATACAAAGCTCTACAAGGCTTTTTACAGGGAAATGCTTATGTATGCGGTGTTTCGTCCGCTTATCTATATTCTGAGCATTTTGTCACTGATGATAGTGCTGTGGTTCGGAAGCAGAAATGTGTTTGATGAGATTATTTCGGTCGGCACTCTGTATATTTTTTCGAATTACATCAGGTCATTTTTCGACCCGATACAGGAACTTGCAGAGCAGTTTTCGACACTGCAGTCATCAATTGCATCAGCAGAGAAGATATTTACGGTTATGGATGAGGATGAATTTATTCCTGAGGTCGAAAATCCAAAGCAGCCGGATAAAATCACCGGAAAAATTGAATTTGACCATGTCTGGTTTGCCTATGACGGTGAAAACTATGTGCTTAAGGATGTCTCATTTGTCATTAATCCAGGCGAGAAGGTGGCCTTTGTCGGCGCAACCGGAGCAGGAAAATCATCCATTTTAAATCTTATAGGCAGGTATTATGATATACAAAAGGGACATATCTACATTGATGGCATCGATATCAGACAGCTTAGCAAAAAGCAGCTTCGCAGTGCAATCGGTCAGATGCAGCAGGATGTGTTTATATTCGAGGGGGATGTGGCGTACAATATTCGATTAAATGACAATGACATTACGGATGAGCAGGTCAAAGAAGCAGCAGAATATGTAAACGCCTCACACTTTATCGAAAAGCTTCCACAGGGCTATCACGAGTCGGTCACGGAGCGTGGTGCGACCTTCTCGGCAGGAGAGCGTCAGCTATTGTCCTTCGCAAGGACACTTGCCCACAATCCGAGCATACTGGTCATGGACGAGGCAACCGCCAACATAGATACAGAGACAGAAATTCTCATACAGGAGGCGCTTGAAAAGCTCATGGACGGCAGGACAACAATCATGGTTGCGCACCGTCTGTCCACTATCCAGCATGCTGACTGCATCATGGTCATGCACAAGGGTCGTATATGTGAGCGCGGTACGCACAGGGAGCTTCTGGAACAGGATGGCATATACAGGAAGCTGTATGAGCTGCAGATATCGTAGGGATAATTAGTATAAGCTGCAGATATCATATGGGTAATTTATAAAACTAGTTGTATTTTGATGAAGGCAGGGGAAGGTTGGAGTTATAGAAAGGTGACTTGGGATGGTATGGAAAATAAACAATAACTGTCAGATTTTTATAGAAAAAACGGATTCCATCGCAGGCCGGCAGAAGGAGATAATTCCACATGTGTCTGCCTATTATGTGGATAAATACACAACTATTTCAGAAAAAGGTGTAAAAACAGGCAGCAACAGGCTGTGTGGCACAGCAAATCAGGAGCTTTTGGCGGGATACATGCTCTACAAATATCTGGGAATATCATCGGATGAACAGCTTGTCAGAAATGAGCATGGTAAGCCGGAAATAGCAGCTGGATATAAGAATGAGAGCGCAGCTTTTTTTAATCTGGCACACAGCGGCCCATATGTGGTGCTTGCAATATCAGACAGACCTGTTGGCGTGGACATAGAGCATACAAAGCGCTTGAGCTACAAAGTGGCAAAGCGTATAATGCGAAAGGAGCAGCTTGACAGACTCGATGGCTTTGAGAATGAATCTGAGGCATTTCAGATTGAGCTTACAAAATACTGGACGCAGTATGAGGCGATAATGAAGCTTGTCGGTACAGGCTTTTCGGGGGAGCTGGATGATGAGACTATGGAGGCTTATGAAAAAAGGGTAGTATTTCGGGAGCTTGAGGATTATTTTATTGCAGTGGTGACGGAGTAGGAAATTGAAAAATTTCCTGGTTTTTGTAAGCATATACGTAACAGACTTTTCTGTTGCGTATTTTTTTGTTGTTTTTTTATCCACATATGTTAGAATATAATCAAAGCAGTTTTTCTATAGCAACCTGTGCGGTCGTTGGCACATTTATTACAGATATGACTATATGCTCTGTAAATATGTGAGGCATAATAAGATGTCGTCCGGCGATAAGGGCGTGCAGGGTCTTCAATACCTTAATTATTTTTCATATTCCCTGAAATTCTTGCTTTTAAATGTTTCATTATTTTATTTAAAGCAGGATAAGAGGGCTTTTACCACACAGATATTTCCTGCTTTTGTGTTTTCAAATGAAGGAGGATTTTATATGAGTGGTAACAGAGAGTACAAAAGTGATGTTTTCAGTATGCTGATGCAGGATAAGGAAAGAGCCTTACAGCTGTATAACGCAATGAATGGGTCTAGCTATGACAATCCGGAGGATGTTGAGATGGTGATTCACGATGGCGGCATTTCACTTTCGGTCAGAAATGATGCATCGTTTATCGTGGATGCGAGATTGAGCATATATGAGCATCAGTCCACAGTTTGTCCTAATATGCCGGTGAGAAGTCTTATTTATTTCAGTGTGATATTGTCAGATATGCTCAGCGACAAGAAAAAAGGAACAAAAAGTGGCAAGAACATCTATGGCAGAAGACTGGTAAAGATACCGACACCACATTTTGTGGTATTTTACAATGGTGAGGAGGAACAGCCGGAGGTTCAGGAGCTTAAGCTGTCCGATGCGTTTGAGAAGCCGACCGATGAGCCGAATCTTGAGCTTAAATGTAAGGTGTACAATATAAACGACGGAAAGAACAAGGCTATTATGGAGTCATGTGGCTGGCTGAATGATTATATGACATTTGTAAATAAGGTCAGAGAGTATCATGCAGACGGGGCATTTGATGATCTTGCTATAGATATTGAGAAGGCTATAGACTATTGTATTGACAATGATATTCTGAAGGAGTTTCTAAAGACTTACAGAAGTGAGGTGACGAAGAGTATGCAGTTAAATTACGAATTTGACAGGCAGCTTGAGCTTGAAAGAGCTGATGCTATCGAGGAAGGCTTAGAACAAGGAATAAAGCAAGGCTTAGAACAGGGCTTAGAACAAGGATTAGAACAAGGATTAGAACAAGGATTAGAACAAGGAATAGAATTGATTAACCAGCTAAATCAGATTTTATTGTCCGAAGGCAAATATGATGAATTGCAGAAAGCTTCAAAGGATAAGGAGTATCAAAAAAGGCTTCTTGCAGAGTATGGACTTCTCAATGAGAAGCAAGGTGAATAAATGAGACAAAAAGAACTTGAAAAATGGTTAAAGATAGTAATAATAGCGGTAGCACTTTGCGGATTAGTGGTCTGTGCGGTTGCCATACCATGGATAGGGCATGTGCTTATTGCGCATAATCCGCAGATTTCTGATATGTATATACCATGGCTGGTACTGTTTATCATCAGTGCAATTCCGTGCTATGTTATATTGTATCTGGGCTGGAGAGTAGCTGTAAATATCGGAAAAGACAGGTCGTTTTCCTTAGAGAATGCAAGACATATAAAGCTGGCATCGAAAATAATTCTGTTTGATGCATTGTATTTTTTTGTTGTGAATGTCTGCATGTGGAGGATATATGTGAATCATCCGGGGGTGATACTGGCTCTTGTGTTCATAGTGTTTGCCTGTGTTGTGGCATCGGTCGTGGCGGCGGTTTTGTCACATCTTGTGGTAAAGGCCGCAGATCTGCAGGAGCAGAGTGATTTGACAATATAGCGTGTGCGCTACAGTTTTATTTGAGCGGGAGAGATACATGGAAGGCGAGATTATTTTTAACATAGACGTAATGCTTGCAAAGAGAAAGATGAGCGTCACGGAGCTGTCGCAGCGTGTGGGAATCACCATTGCAAATATATCAATTTTAAAAAACGGCAAGGCAAAGGCAATCAAGGTATCCACGCTTGCAAAGCTATGTGAAGCACTTGACTGTCAGCCGGGAGATTTGCTTGAATATAGAGATTGCTCTTGCGATAATGGAGAAAATATAGTATCATAAGTGATTGGCGTGCGCCACATTGGGCGTACAAACAGCAACGTATTATGGGAGGCAATTGACAGATGAATAATTATGATGTGATAATCATTGGAGCAGGACCGGGAGGCATCTTCGGAGCATATGAGCTTATCGAGAAGAATCCTGACTGCAAAATAGCGGTTTTTGAGGCAGGACATGAGCTTGCTAAGAGAAAATGTCCTATCGACGGAAAGAAAATAAAGAGCTGTATTTCCTGCAAGAGCTGTTCTATTATGAGCGGTTTTGGCGGAGCAGGTGCTTTTTCAGACGGAAAATATAATATTACAAATGATTTTGGCGGTACCTTGTACGAGCATATCGGCAAGCAGCCGGCCATTGATCTGATGGAATATGTTGACGAGATTAATATGAAGTACGGCGGTGAGGGCACAAAACTTTATTCTACAGCCGGCACAAAGCTCAAAAAGGTCTGCATGCAGAACAAGCTCAAGCTTTTGGATGCATCGGTCAGACATCTCGGAACTGACATAAACTATGTTGTTCTGGAAAGTATGTATGCACATCTGAAGGATAAGGTGGATTTTTATTTCGATACACCTGTTGAGTCGGTAGAGGTGCTGTATGATGAGAATACGGCAGGTGCCGATGCTTGCAGTTCACAAGAGGCTCACACAGACCATGTATCCGGATATGCAGTAAAAACAGCGGATAGCACATATGAGAGCAGATACTGTATCATCTCAGTTGGAAGAAGCGGAAGCAAGTGGATGGAGAAGGTCTGCAATGACCTTGATATCCCAACCAAGTCAAACCGTGTGGATATCGGTGTGCGTGTTGAGCTTCCGGCCCTGATTTTTTCACATCTGACAGATGAGCTGTATGAGAGCAAGATTGTATACAGAACACAGCTTTTTGAGGATAATGTGCGTACCTTCTGCATGAATCCGCATGGCATCGTGGTAAATGAAAATACAAACGGCATCGTAACAGTAAACGGACACAGCTACGAGGGAGCCGACAAGCAGACTGAAAACACGAACTTTGCTCTTCTTGTTGCGAAGCATTTTTCAGAGCCATTCAAGGATAGCAACGGATATGGTGAGAGCATCGCGCGCCTTTCAAATATGCTTGGTGGAGGTGTAATTGTACAGCGCTTTGGTGATCTTGTGAGAGGGCGTCGAAGCAATGAGAAGCGTATTGAGGAAGGACTCGTTACTCCTACACTTTCAGCTACACCGGGAGACTTAAGCCTGGTGCTTCCAAAGAGAATCCTGGACGGAATCATTGAGATGATTTATGCGCTCGACAAGATAGCACCGGGAACTGCAAATGACGATACCTTGCTTTACGGTGTAGAGGTCAAGTTCTACAACATGGAGGTAGAGCTTAACGATAAGCTTGAGAGCAAATATAAGGGGCTTTACATCATCGGAGACGGAAGCGGTGTGACACATTCACTTTCACATGCGTCGGCAAGCGGCGTGTATGTTGCGCGTGAGATTGAGGCAGAGAGATAGTTGCTGTTAAAGATGGTTACTGTTCACACCTAACAGTGTGAACAGTAACTAAAGATGTGCTATATATAAGCAATGCTTGAGGATGTATAGATTTAAAATGATATGTAAGAACATAATATTTCTATAATTGGGAAATATTATCATTATGAACTATTGAAATGCTACATTAGTTAGATTAAACTAACTGTGTAGCATTTTTCTTTATTTATAAATATATGCATATGCGGCAGGCTTTCACATATGTATTTTTATGATTAAAGGGTCAAAAGGTATCATCGATGCATACTTGCATGCAATCCTACAATCATGACATAGAGAAACTGTATTGTAGGATAAAATTGAATCAGAAAAAACATAAGGAGGTTCATAATGAATTATTTAGAAATCGAAAAGGTAGTGGGCAGAGAAATACTTGATTCCAGAGGAAATCCTACAGTTGAGGCAGAGGTTTATCTGGTTGACGGAACTGTTGCAAGAGGCACAGCACCATCAGGAGCTTCAACAGGAGAGTTCGAGGCACTTGAGCTTCGTGACGGAGACAAGAGCAGATATCTGGGCAAGGGTGTTACCGGGGCAGTAGAAAATATAAATACTGTAATCAACGACACATTGACAGGTATGGACGCAAGTGATATCTATGCAATAGATGCGGCTATGATAGAGGCAGATGGCACAAAGGACAAGTCTAAGCTTGGAGCTAATGCCATTCTTGCTGTATCAATTGCGTGTGCGAGGGCGGCAGCCGTATCACTTGATATTCCTCTCTATAGATTTTTAGGTGGTATCTCGGGAAACAGACTTCCTGTACCTATGATGAACATTGTAAACGGTGGATGTCATGCACTCTCATCAGGACTTGATGTGCAGGAGTTTATGATTATGCCGGTAGGTGCGCCTTCCTTCAAGGAGTGTCTCAGATGGTGTGCGGAGGTATTTCATGCACTTGCAGCCATATTAAAGGAGCGCGGTCTTGCCACGTCAGTCGGTGACGAGGGTGGATTTGCACCGGCACTCAAATCTGACGAGGAGGCTATCGAGACAATTCTTGAAGCTGTAAAGAAGGCAGGCTATGAGTCGGGCAAAGATTTCAAGATTGCCATGGATGCCGCATCATCAGAGTGGAAGAGTGAAAAGGGCAAGGGCTTTTACAAGCTGCCAAAGGCCGGCACAGAGTACACCTCAGAGGAGCTTATAGAGCATTGGGCAAAGCTTTGTGACAAATATCCTATTATATCAATCGAGGATGGTCTTGATGAGGAGGACTGGGAAGGCTGGCAGAAGCTTACTGCGCGTCTGGGCGATAGGGTACAGCTTGTGGGAGATGACCTGTTCGTAACAAACACTGAGAGACTTGCAAAGGGAATAAGCCTTGGAGCAGGAAATGCAATCCTGATTAAATTAAACCAGATCGGTTCAGTATCAGAGACTCTTGAGGCTATCAAGATGGCACACAAGGCAGGCTATACAGCAATCAGCTCACACCGCTCAGGTGAGACTGCCGACACAACAATTGCAGACCTTGCGGTGGCACTCAACACATGCCAGATAAAGACAGGTGCACCTTCGCGCTCAGAGCGTGTTGCAAAGTATAACCAGCTTTTAAGAATTGAAGAGGAACTGGGAAAGAGCGCAGTTTATCCGGGAATTAAAGCGTTTAATGTGCAGCAGTAGTTTAAAATAAAACTCTATGACTGCATTAAGTCAATATCCATTAGAGTGTCTTTAGGAGAAAATAAGATAAGTATAGTCGCAGATATCATAATATGGTATCTGCGATTTTTTGTTTTTTATCAGTTTTTAAATATCGTCGAAACATCTCATTTTAGCACATCAATTGTAGTCCTTAATTGTAGCCCTTAATTGTAGCTTACATTTATAACGATTACAACTAATTTATCGAGATACGATAAAAAGTTATTGCAAAACTAAAAACGGTGTAGTACAATTAGCTTGCCGGTAAGTAAAAAATATGAGAAAATAAATACATGATTAAAGGGTCAAAAGGTATCATCGATACATGCATGCAATTCGATGTATTACCGAGAGTAAGGAGGAAGCTATGGACAATAATAATATCGGGGGCATAAATCCCCAACAGTTTTCACAGAACACGCCACAGACTTCACAGCCAAATATGGGAATGTCAGGTATTGAACTGCAGAAGATGCAGCAGGAAGCGGAGCAAAGACGGCGTGAGCAAAGCAGGAAAAACGCGGATTTTTTTGGCAGGCTATGTATACCTACGATAATATATGCGCTGCTGTACACCATTTTCCTGTACGAGAATACAGGTGGAATACTTGTTACGTTGTTTGCAATCGTCACAGGAGTATACAGCCTGTATTGTATGAAGATACTTTATATAGAGGCAAAGCCGCTCACTGTATGGTACAGTGTGATGATGATACTCACAGGCCTATCATCAGGCTTGACCAGTAATAAAATTATACAAGGATTTAATTTTTGCTGGATACTTGTGTTTCTTGTTTTTATGCTGCTTCACAATTTCTGCAATGACAGACAGTGGGGGCTCATAAAGTATATCGCTGCGGCATTTCAGGCAGTGTTTGGAGCGATTGGGTGTATAGCTGAGCCGTTTATGGATATTGCCGACTATATGAGAAATGAGCGCATGGATAGTGACAATATGGGCAGTGAAAGTGTGGTCGGTGACAGTGCAAATGCAACTGCCGGAGAGGTACATGTGAAAAAACACAGAATGCTTTATGTGTTTATCGGAATAGCAATTGCATTTCCTCTGGTTGTGCTGATAGTGGTGCTGCTGTGCTCTGCGGATGCGGTTTTTGCCTCAGTAATAAAGAAAATATTTGCTGATATCAATTTCTTTACAGTGAGCAAGGTTGTATTTCTTTTTGTATTTGCGCTTTTCTCATCGTACTGTGGTATAAAGTATCTGAGCAAGAAGCGTATATCGGATGCACCGGTTGAGACTCCGGCATTTCCGGCTGCAATCGGTATCACTGTAGCTGCAACTATATCAGTGGTATATGTATTTTTCTGTTTTATACAGATTGTGTATCTGTTCGGAGGACTTATGCAGCTTCCAAGTGGCTATACCTACGCCAGGTACGCGAGAGAAGGCTTTTTCCAGCTGCTTTTCGTGTGTATACTGAATGTGGTTATCGTATTGCTCGGAAGTGGATTGTTCAGGAAAAATAAAATATTAAATGCATTTTTAATTTTAATAACTTTATGCACATATATCATGATTGCATCAAGCGCATATCGTATGGGACTATATGTGTCAGAGTACGGGTTGACAGCCACCAGGCTTTGTGTGTTCTGGGCACTTGGAGTGATAGCACTGTTTATGCTGGGAGTGATTTTATCTATATGTAAGCCTGCTTTTTCGCTATTTCGGTACGGAATAATAGTAATCGGGGTATGTTATCTTGTGCTTGCATTTGCAAGGCCTGATTATCTGGTTGCAAGGTACAATACAGTATGTATGGAGGATACAGACTACAAATATCTGATGTCACTTTCCACGGATGCATCCCCGGCGCTGGCAGCAGATGCAGACTTTATGGAAAATAAGGGTATGGTCACCATGTATGCAAGACAGCTGGCAGGTGAGACAAATGACAGCTTAAGACAGCTCAATGTGTCTCATATAAAGGCTGCACATTTATTCAGAGATAGCATAGATGAGGTAAAGAGCTCACAGCTTATCCTTTTATATGTATATTCGCCTTACGATTCGGGCAGCTATAACAACAATGATACCGGTCTTGATGGCGTGGACAGCATACAGATGGGCTATCGTGTGTTAAAGGATACAGAAGATGATGACACAGCCAACTATGATTACGACAGTTATAGCATGGATGATACAAGAGTGGCGGCACCAGTATTTTTCAAATGGGTGGATGCAGTCGAGGTGAAGAAGATTTCCGACAGTGAGCGTATCTTCCTTGCAAAGATTCCAAGAAAGGCATTAAAAGGCAAAGAGGGAGTGAATATTGAATACAGATTTAATAAAAATGGAGATGTTATATATTCATCCCAGTACAATGTGATTCTTGACAAGAAAAAAGGACTCAACGAGGTGGAGATGTCATACTATGCCGGAACAGATGGCGTGGATGTGCCTGAGTACAATATTTATGGAAAGTAATAGTTTAAATTGTATATAATACAAAAACGGACATTGCAGTTTTGCATGTCCGTTTTTTGTATAATAAGTATCTGGTATTATGAACCGGGGAGGTTTACAAAAAGCAGAGTAAAATTTAATCAAGCTTTAATATGAATCCTAATATACGCTTTACAGAGGTCTCCATCTCACTACGAGAGATGGCACCCTTATCATAAGCCTTCTTTACACGATCAGGATATCCATTTCCCATCTTAAGATCATTTCCGGCTTTTGTCTCCTTGTAATGCTCGCCACAGGTCCACCAGTCGGTTGTGACCATTCCTTCATAGCCCCACTCATCACGCAGTATTCCTGTCAAAAGGTCCTCGCTTTCAGAGGCTCTGTAGCCGTTTATCATATTGTAAGAGGACATAATAGCCCATGGATTATCATTCTTTACAATCATCTCAAATGCCTTCAGATAGATTTCTCTGGCAGCTCTTTCTGAAACGCGTGAATCGCTGTTTTTGCGGTTGGTTTCCTTGTTGTTCAAGGCAAAGTGCTTGAGTGTGGCACCGACATTGTTTGACTGGATTCCGCGTACCATGGCACCTGCGAGCTTTCCTGTTACGAATGGATCCTCTGAGTAGTACTCGAAGTTACGTCCGCAGAGAGGACTTCTGTGAATACAGATGGCAGGGGTGAGCCACAGTGCAAGGTTGTTTTCCTTTAATTCTTCACCGCCGGCGCGTCCTACAGCCTCTAAAACATCCGGGTTCCATGTGCATGCAAGCAGTGTGGAGCATGGAAACGCAGTGGTGCATATACCGACCTCAGGTGCTATGCGCACTCCTGCAGGACCATCTGCTGTCATGACAGAAGGAATACCGTATTCAGGCATATTTCCGATACCGAAGGTATTTGCAACACCTGTATTTGGCTGTCCGCCGAGCAGATGAATGAGTTCATCGATGGAAAGCTCTGATACAAATTCATCAAGCGTGATACGTCCTTCCACAACATCCATGATGTCGTGACTGCCGTTTCTTGCCATGCCATCGGCAAAGCGGAAGTATGGGATGGCTCTCTGACAGGGAGCAACAGCCTCTGTCAGGGAAGGGTCAATGTTGCCAATAGCTGAGTAGTCGGTGTCCACAGGCTCACTTTGAGGCAGAGCTTCATAGCTTCCGTCAGCGAGCATTCTCTTTGGCAGACTTGTAGGAACCAGCTTTGCTGAAAGCTGCTCAGTAATTACATCACGATTTAATATATATGAGTAATCAGCTTTTGTCACGTCACGGACGCTCGTTCCAACGTATATATCATATGAACCGGCTTCAAGTACATATGCAGATTTTTTGACCTTTCCAAGGTCATCATATGATGCCATATCGTTTATTTCCCATGTGAGGATCATAAGCTGTGATTCACCCGGCTGCAGTTCTCTTGTCTTTTCAAAGGCTACGAGCTCCTTTGCAGGCTTGCCAAGCTTTCCTTGTGGTTTAGCGATGTATACCTGAACAACCTCTTTTCCGGAGAATTTACCTGTATTTGTCACACGGACTTTTGCATAAAGCTTATTGGCCTCAGACGTACAGTTGGAATTCACAATGCCGGCAGAAACGGTCTCCACATCAAATGTGGTGTATGAGAGTCCATAGCCAAATGGGTATACAACCTTCTCGGCAGCTCCCGGAATTGTCTCGAAATAGCGGTATCCGACATATATATCATCGGTATAGTCCACATAGTCTCTTGACTCGTGGAAATTGTAAGTAGACGGATAGTCGTCGAGTGATTTGGCAAATGTATCGACAGTTTTTCCGGAAGGATTGCCATCTCCTACGAGAAGCTCAGCGGCAGCGAGACCGCCTTCCATGCCACCCTGTAAGGCAAGCAGTGCTGATTGAATCTGATTATCATAAGCAAACCAAGATGTATCAACCATTCCACCGACATTTAAAATCACGATTACATTTTTGAAACTGGCTTTTACAGTGTCAATCATCTCCTTTTCTTTTACGGAGAGACAGAAATCACCATCCTTAAAAAGCTCTGCCGACTTCTCGGTCATCTCGCGTTCGTAGTCCCAGAGAGCCTTGTTGTTTGGGTCAATAACACTCTTTCTGTCCCAGCCTTCTCCGGAGTAGCGGCAGATTGAGATGATAGCAGTGTCGGTATATGCCTGTGCCTTGCTTAAAAGCTCAGCCGGTACATCCGGCTCTATAGTCATGCCGGGTACAGCACCGGCTGCATACTGCTTTTTAATGTCGTTGCGGTAGTAATCGCACAGCTCCTCAAATATGCTTATTTTCTCTTTTTGAAGCTTAAGTCCTTCGTAGAGATTGCGGATATATGCAACGGTTACATCACCGCTTCCGCCACCGCCCTTTACATAGTCGAAAGTACCCTTTCCAAACAGGGCTACCTTAGAACCCGCTGCAAGAGGGAGTACGTTGTTTTCGTTTTTGAGAAGTACCATGCCTTCCTTGGCAGCTTCCTTTGAAAGCTCTATGTGAGCCTTGCTTCCTGTAACTCTTTCACCATTTGCCCCAAGTGGAAGATTAGGAGTGAATTTGAATCGTGACCATTTGTTCATAGCAGATTACCTTTCTTATATTTTTATTATTTAAAGAGCTTCCCATACATTAATATGTCGGGAGCTTGTTCTTTTCGTATAAGATGATTGTAAATTATAAAAGCGATATATACAATTGTGATACTGACATTATTTTAGGTCGATATTGACTTTTTGCGTGAGAGGAGTATATTTTGAAGGTAGAATTTCAAACTATGAATATTGTTTTTTCGGAACAATTGGATATGCTCAGGCTAATATAGCATTAAATATGAAGTTTGATTTAGTAAGTCAGGGAGAAAATTATGCAGCAATACACACACGAAAACGTCAGATCAATACCACATCTTCCAATCTACTGCGACAGATACGAGGACTACAGGCAGTTTTCACCGAGGCACTGGCATGACCATATAGAGATAATCTATGTAGTTTCCGGCTCACTGCAGGTTGACTGCGGTGAAAATGAATATACATTGCAAGAAAATGAATTTTTTGTCATAAACTCAAATAAGATACATGGCACGCAAAGCTATGAAAGAGTCAAGGTGCTTCTGGTGCAGATACCGTATGTATATCTGGACAGCTACATATACGATTACGGACATATAAGGTTCCGGGAGTGCTATGAGACCGAGCATGGCAGCAGAAAATATGAGCAGATGAAGTCTCTTCTTAAGTCGATAGCGCATATATACCGGAAAAAGGGCAAGGGCTATGAGCTTCGGCTTATGGCAAAAGTGAACGAATTCTTATATCCTAATCTCCCGAAAAAATTATACACATGTCATATCGAATGTGTTCTAAAACCCGCATAAATACTGGATTTTTTTGTATTTCTCTTTACAAAATAGTGTATAAAAT